>NZ_JBEPPM010000002.1:0-291641 GCF_040547315.1 Arthrobacter sp. UYP6 | reverse complement strand
ATACTGGTCCTTGAAGTCCTGGGTAAAGGGGTAGCCGCTGGGCATCGCATCGCTCCTGTAGTTTCAGAGCGTTGCACTGACCATATGACTCTGCCACCCGCAGACCCGCCAGACCTGCACACTCAGGAGCCAGCCAGACCCGCAGACCCGCCAGACCTGCACACTCAGGGGACGTAGCCGCCTTTGATCAAGGCCTGGCGGACTTTCGCCACCACCCAAAGCGACCCCTGCGCCAGGTCATACTTGTTGAGTTTGACCTGGTGCCAGCCCAGTTCGTGGGTGAGCAGATCCCGATGATTGTCCCGGCTCTGCTGGCCGGGGTTCAGGTGGTGCCCGCCGTCGTACTCGATGCAGGTCCGGTACCTTTCGCACCCCAGATCGACCCATAGCGCCGGATTTCCGGTGCCATCCATCACGGGAGTGTTTGGCGCGAATTCCGGCAGTCCCGCCCGGTAAAGCAGAAGCCGTACTCGAGTTTCCTGCGGAGAGTCCACGCCCACCCGCATCAGGTCGACGGCGGTGCGGATCTTTCGCAGTCCGGGAACCCCGGCCTTGGCGTCAAGGTAGGCGCGAAGCTCCGGAAGCGGCAGCAATGCAATCCGTCTTCTGCCAAAATTCCGGCGGTGTTCGCTGACCATCCAGTCACCGGCGATGACCAGGGCTTCCATTGACACCCCGTCGGATAAATCGAGCAGTGTCCGGGACAGGGATGTCACCGGCAAGCCGGACACTGTGCTCAGCTCGGAGGCGGTCACCACAAGACGGTGCCCGGCGATGCCTTTTCGTCTCGGGACGGCGAACGACCGCGGCCGGCTCAGATGGATGGCTGACTCCAGCCGGATCTCCCGCGGCAGCGGCATGCCATGAAGTTGCGCGGCCGTTCCGTGGGACAGGAACCCACCGGGAAGCAGTTCCACATACGGACGGCACCGGTCCGCCAGATCTATATCCGTTCCCTTGCGAACCCGGATCTCCCTGCTCGGGGTCTGCAGGTCCTTCGCGCGAAGCCGGGAACGGCGAAGACCGAGATTCCGGGCGCGGGCCAGCGTGAACGAAGGGTCGGACAGACCGGCAGGAAGCGGCTGGGCGCGTGTCATGTCTTTATTCGTACCTGGATTTCAGAAGGCTATCCGCTGTTGTCCACATGCCCGGGTCTTTTCCACAACGGGCGCTCCGGCGTTGACTTCCCCACACCGGACCTACGACAGCCATTCGCCGGCCAGCCGTTGGGCCGTACGCATCTCAAGACCAGGCCAGGTGACGCCCGATTGTAGGGTCCCCACAACGAATCACCCCGTCCCACGCAGAAACAGCACGCAATATGGCTGGAAACCACAAAACCGCGCTAGGCTCCGAACAGATCAAAAGGAGCCAGTGCATTCAATGAGCCAGTTCAACCCCGCACCCGCCGGCAGCCCGCAGGACACTTCGCAGGACACCCTGCAGGATCTGCAGGACGGCATGCAGAGCAGCACCCGGAACACCGGAAACATCACGAAGGTCCTGATCGCCAACCGCGGCGAAATCGCCGTCCGGGTCATCCGCGCAGCCCGCGATGAAGGCCTGGCCTCGGTGGCCGTCTACGCCGATCCGGACCGCGACGCCCTGCACGTCCGCCTCGCCGACGAGGCGTATTCCCTGGGCGGCAGCACCGCCGCCGAGTCCTACCTGGACATGGGCAAGATCCTCGACGCCGCCCGCAAGTCCGGTGCCGATGCCATCCACCCGGGGTACGGCTTCCTCTCCGAGAACGCCGAGTTTGCCCAGCGCGTCATCGACGCCGGCCTAACCTGGATCGGCCCCTCTCCGCACGCCATTTCCCAGCTCGGCGACAAGGTGCAGGCCCGCCACATTGCCGCCAAGGTTGGCGCCCCTCTGGTTCCCGGCACCGCCGATCCGGTGAAGAACGCGCAGGAAGTCCTGGACTTCGCCGATGCGCACGGCCTGCCGTTGGCCATCAAGGCAGCCTTCGGCGGCGGCGGCCGCGGCATCAAGGTGGCCCGCACCCGCGATGAAATTCCCGAGATGTTCGACTCCGCCGTCCGCGAGGCAACTGCCGCATTCGGCCGCGGCGAGTGCTTCATCGAGCGCTTCCTGGACGCCCCGCGGCACGTGGAAACCCAGTGCCTGGCAGATGTGCACGGCAACGTCGTCGTCGTTTCCACCCGTGACTGCTCGCTGCAGCGCCGCAACCAGAAGCTTGTGGAGGAGGCTCCGGCGCCGTTCCTCACCGAGGACCAGAACCAGCGCCTGTACAGCGCCTCCAAGGCCATCCTGCGCGAGGCGGGCTACCAGGGCGCAGGCACCTGCGAGTTTCTGGTGGGCACCGACGGCACCATTTCCTTCCTGGAGGTCAACACGCGCCTGCAGGTAGAGCACCCCGTGTCCGAGGAAGTCACCGGCCTGGACCTGGTCCGCGAGCAGTTCCGGCTGGCCCGCGGCGAGGAGCTCGGATACAGCGACCCGGAGATCCGCGGCCACTCCTTCGAATTCCGCATCAACGGCGAGGATCCGGGCCGCAGCTTCATGCCCGCCCCCGGCACCGTGGACACCTTCAAACTGCCCACCGGCCCCGGCGTGCGCGTGGATTCCGGTATCGAGGCCGGCGAAACCGTGGGCGGGAATTTCGATTCCATGCTCGCCAAGCTGATCATCACCGGCGCCACCCGCGAACAGGCCCTTCAGCGCGCCCGCCGCGCCCTGGCGGAAATGGAAATCACCGGCATGCCCACCGTGCTGCCCTTCCACGCCGCCGTTGTCGCGCATCCGGATTTCGCCCCGGCGTCCGGCCCGTTCAAGGTCCACACCCGCTGGATCGAGACGGACTTTGTGAACGAGCTTCCGGCCTGGTCCGGTGAACCGAATTCACGGCACGACGACGACGGCGGCCGGCAGCGCGTCACGGTGGAGGTGGGCGGTAAACGGCTCGACGTGGTGCTCCCTGCCGGACTGGGCGGCAACGGCTCGGGCAGCAACGGAACCGGCGGGCGCAGCACAGGCGCCACCGGCAAGGCCCGCAAGTCCTCGCGCAGCCGCGGCGGGGCCAACCCTGCCGCCACCGGCGATGCCCTGACCTCCCCGATGCAGGGCACTATCGTCAAGGTGGCCGTAGAGGACGGTACGGTGGTCGCTGAAGGTGATCTCGTCGTCGTACTCGAAGCCATGAAGATGGAGCAGCCGCTCACCGCGCACAAGTCCGGCACCGTGTCCGGGCTCAGCGCGCTGCCCGGTGCCACGGTCTCCGCCGGCGCCGTGATCGCCTCGATCCTGGACTAGCACTTTCCGCCGGCCAGCCCGGCAGCAACAAAAACGGCTCGGCCCCCATCCAGGGACCGAGCCGTTTTGTCAGCGGGGCCGAGGCGCTAGCTGGAGTGGTTCGTGTAGTCCACGTCCTTGGTGTCCTTGGTGACGAACAGTGCGATCAGCGTCAGCACCGCCATCGAGGACAGGTAGACGCCCACCAGCCACGGGCTGCCGTCGGCCGCCTGCCACAGGGCCACGGCAATGAACGGAGCCACGGCCGCGCCCAGGATCGAGGCGACGTTGTAGGCAATGGCCGATCCGGTGTACCGCACGTTTGTGGGGAACAGCTCCGGCAGCATGGCGCCCATCGGCCCGAAGGTCAGGCCCATCAGCGTGAAGCCGAGGATCAGCAGAGTCATGACGCCTGCGGTTCCGCCGCCCAGCAGCGGGGAGAAGGTGAAACCGAAGAGGAAGATTCCGGCGGTCACCACCAGCAGCGTCTTGCGGCGCCCAAACTTCTCCGCCAGCGGACCGGAGACCAGGGTGAAGATTCCGAAGAACACCACGCCAACAATCAGCATGATCAGGAAGTCGTTCCGGGCGTAGCCCAGGCCGGCGGCGAAGGTCTCCGGATCAAAGGCCTTTCCGGCCTTCTCGGCGGCGGCACGGGCTGCTTCCTCGCTCTTGGCGGCTGTGCCGTAGGAGAGCGTGAAGGTGGTCATCAGGTAGAACAGCACGTACGTGGCCAGCATGATGAACGTGCCGGCGATCATCTGGCGCCAGCTGTACTTGAAGGCACGGCTCAGCGGCAGCTTGCTCACTTCACCGGAGTCCACCACCTTCTGGAAGGCCGGGGTCTCCACCAGCTTCAGGCGGACATACAGGCCGATGATCACCATGACGGCGCTGGCCAGGAACGGAATGCGCCAGCCCCAGGAATCGAACTGTTCGCTGGTGAGCTGGAAGCTGAGCAGCAGGAACAGGGAGTTGGCCAGGATGAAGCCGATCGGTGCGCCCAGCTGCGGGAACGTCCCCCACACCGCACGCTTGTTTGCCGGGGCGTTCTCCGTGGCCAGCAGTGCGGCTCCGGACCATTCCCCGCCAAGGGCCAGGCCCTGGGCAAAGCGCAGGACCACCAGCAGCGCCGGGCCCAAAATCACCCAGCCCGGCGTGAGGGCAGTGGGCAGGCAGCCGATCAGGAAGGTCGCGACACCCATGGTCAACAGCGACGCCACCAGGGTTCCCTTGCGTCCCACCTTGTCCCCGAAGTGGCCAAAAATGATGGATCCCAGCGGGCGGGCAACAAAGGCCACGCCGAATACCGCGAACGAGCTCAGCAGCGCCGTGACGCCTTCGGCATTCGGGAAGAAGAGCCGCGGGAAGACAAGAACCGCCGCGGTGGCGTAGACGTAGAAGTCGTAGAACTCAATGGAGGTTCCGACGAGGCTGGCAACAATCACCCGGCCCTTGGAATTGGCCTTGGCCGGCGCAGGTGCCGCGGAGGGACTGGCAGTAGACATTGGGAGTCTTTCTCAGGTGGGAGTGAGGATATTCGACAATGTTAGGAGCCGTATCCCAGCATTCGGACATGGTGTCCACTATGTGGACAAAGGAACCGTTCGGTGGACTTTTCCGGCGTACGACGACGGCGGCTGGCCGGTGCGAGTGGCCCCGTCCCGCAGCGTGTGGGCACGTCTGGCGGGTCTCACCCCAACGTGTGCGCACATCTGGCGGGTTCCTGGCACTGCAACCCACCAGACCTGCACACTCGGCGAGCTTCCCTCCCCGCAACCCACCAGACCTGCACACTCGGCGAGCTTCCCTCCCCACAACCCGGTAGACCGGCACACCCAACTGAGCCGCTCAACCAGCGTCCAGCAACCAAACCCAGGCATCAGCGACAGTGCAGCGCGTGCGCACGTCTGGCGGGTCTCACCCCAACGTGTGCGCACATCTGGCGGGTTCCCGGCACTCCAACCCACCAGATCTGCACACTCGGCGACCGTCCCCTTCCCGCAACCCACCAGACCTGCACACTCAGCGGAGCTCGCCGCAGCGGACGCCGGAGCCGGAGCCAGACGGCACAAGAAAGCCCGCCCCCGCGGCGGACTAATATCCACCGCGGATGCGGGCTAACAAGTTGCCGATCCCCGGGCGGGCTGACAAGTTGCGGATCCCCGGGAGGGCTAACGAGAGGCTGGCATCCATGAGGCAGGTTCCCGGAACACCCTGGCCCCAAGGACCGGGCCGTCAGTTACATATGCACGTGCAGGCGTCGGGCTGCCTCGGAAATGGACCCGGTCAGCGACGGGTACACCGTGAAGGTGTTGGCCAGGTCATCGACGTGCAGCTTCTGCGTCACGGCCAGGGCAATCGGGAAGATCAGCTCCGAGGCACGCGGACCCACCACAACCCCGCCGATCACGGTGCCGGAGCCCTTGCGCGCAATGATCTTCACGAAGCCTTCCTTGACCTCCATCATCTTGGCGCGGGCGTTGGTGCGCAGGGAGAGCTTGATGACATCGCCCTGGTAACGGCCGTCGGCGATGTCCTGCTCGGAGACCCCCACGGAGGCAATCTCCGGGGAGGTGAAGATGTTCGAGGCCACGTTCTTGAGCTTCAGCGGCTTCACGCCGTCGCCCATCAGGTGCGCAATCGCAATCCGGCCCTGCATCGCGGCCACCGAGGCCAGATTGAATACCCCGGTGCAGTCCCCGGCGGCGTAGACGTTGGAGGCGGTGGTGCGGGAGACGCCGTCGACCTTGATCTGCCCGCGCTCGTCGAGCGCCACGCCGGCTTCCTCCAGCCCGATGCCGGCGGTGTTGGGAATCGCACCCACGGCCACGAGGCAGTGGCTGCCCTCAACGGTGCGCCCGTCCTCAAGCTGCACCACCACGCCGTCGCCGGTGTTCTTCACGGTCTCCGCACGCGAGCGGTTGAGCACGGTCATTCCGCGGGCCTGGAAGACGTCTTCCAGCACGACGGCGGCATCGGCATCTTCGCCGGGCAGGACCCGGTCGCGGCTGGAGATCAGTGTGACCTTGGTGCCCAGCCCGTTGTAGGCGGACGCAAATTCGGCCCCGGTGACACCGGAGCCGATGACGATGAGATGCTCGGGGATCTCGGTCAGGTTGTAGATCTGTTTCCAGGTGAAGATGCGTTCGCCGTCGGGCATGGAGGACTCAAGCTCGCGCGGATTGGCGCCTACCGAAATCAGCAGGGCCTCCGCCTCCACGGTCTGGGTGCCGTCGGCCGTGGTGACCTCGATGGTGCGGTTATCCAGCAGCCGGCCGTCACCAATGACGACCTTCACGCCCACGCGCTCCAGGGTCCGGCGGATGTCGTTGGACTGTTCCTTGGCCAGGGCCAGGAGGCGGTGGTTGACCACTTTCAGGTCGGCCACCGCGGGCTGGCCGCTGGTGCCGAAGTCCACGCCCAGGGAAGAGGCGGAGGCGAAGCGCGTCATCACGTCGGCGGTGGCAATGAGCGTCTTGGAGGGAACGACGTCGGTGAGCACGGCTGAGCCGCCCAAACCGTTGCGTTCCACAATGGTGACGTCCGCTCCGAGGGAGGCGGCTACCATGGCGGCTTCATAACCTCCGGGGCCGCCGCCGAGGATTGCGATTTTTCGGGCAGTGAAATCAAGTTGGGTCGTCACAGTTGTCCATTCTGTCCCATCACTGCCGCCCGCTCAAACGCCGGGAGTTCCGTGCTCCTACGGAGCAGGGCGAAGTCGCGGTAGGTTGGAGCAGTGAGCAACGACCCCTTTGAACTAGCCCAGCAGGCCGCCAAGTACATTGCCGAGAAGACCGGCGTGCCTAACCATGACATTGCCCTTGTCCTCGGCAGCGGCTGGGGTGAGGCCGCCGAACTGATCGGTGAGACCACCGCCACCCTGAATGCGAGTGAGATCCCGGGCTTCTCCGCCCCCGCCGTGCAGGGCCATGTGGGCACCATCCGCTCCGTGCTGACCCCCTCCGGCAAGCGGGCCCTGGTCCTGGGCGCACGGACCCACTATTACGAAGGCAAGGGCGTGCGCGCCGTCGTCCACGGTGTACGCACCGCTGCGGCAGCCGGCGCAAAAGTGATGGTTCTCACTAACGGCTGCGGCGGACTGAACCCGGAGTGGAAGCCCGGAACTCCGGTGCTGATCAGTGACCACCTCAACCTGACCGCCGCCTCCCCGCTGGAAGGCGCCACCTTCGTGGACCTGACGGACCTGTACTCCTCCCGCCTGCGCGAACTGGCCCGCACCGTGGACCCCACCCTGGACGAAGGCGTCTATGCCCAGTTCACCGGCCCGCACTACGAGACTCCCGCAGAGGTCCGCTACGCCAAGACCATCGGCGCCGATCTGGTGGGCATGTCCACAGCGCTCGAGGCGATTGCCGCCCGGCACGCCGGCATGGAGGTGTTCGGCATTTCTCTGGTCACCAATCTGGCGGCGGGCATCAGCCCCGAGCCGCTCAGCCACGCCGAGGTCCTGGAATCGGGCGCCGCCGCAGGCCCCCGCATCTCCCGGCTGCTGGCTGACATTATCGGCAAGCTCTAACCAGCCGCCGCTCCATCACTAGTTCCGATCCGTAGGTACACCCCATGACGCTGAACCCCACTGAGCTGAACGAGCTCGTGACCGCCGCCAAGAGCTGGGCGGATGAAGACCCCGATCACGCCACTGCGGCTGAACTCCGGACCCTGCTGGCAGCCCTGAGCACCGATGCGGCGGCAGCCGCTGCCGCCGCCAAGGAGCTGGAAGAGCGCTTTGCCGGCACGCTGGAGTTCGGCACGGCCGGCCTGCGCGCGGCGCTGGGCGCCGGTCCGCGCCGGATGAACCGGGTGGTGGTGCGCCGCACCGCCGCCGGGATTGCCTCCTTCCTGCAGGACACCGCCGGTGACCGGTACACTCCCAGCGCCGTGATCGGCTTTGACGCCCGGCACAATTCACGGGCCTTCGCCCTGGAAACGGCCGCGGTGTTCAGCGCCGCCGGCATCGAAACCTTCCTGCTCCCCTGCACGCTGCCGACGCCGGTGCTCGCCTATGCGGTCCGCGCCCTGGACACTGACGCCGGCGTGATGGTCACCGCCAGCCACAACCCGGCGGAGGACAACGGCTACAAGGTCTACCTTGGCGGGCGCACGGTGAAGGGCCCGGGCAAGGGAGCACAGATTGTTGCACCGTACGACGCCGAGATCGCCGCCCGCATCAACTATTCGGTGCCGCTGAAGAGCATCGAGACTGCGCCGGAAGGCTGGACGGATGTCTCCGAATCCATCGTGGCGGACTACATCAACGCCGTGGACCGGCTGGCGTCCCGCGACCGCTATCCGGAGCGGGACCTGAAGATTGTCCTGACCTCGCTGCACGGCGTGGGCGGGGAAACCATGAAATCCGTTCTGAAGGATGCCGGTTTCCGCAAGGTGATTCCGGTGGCCGCCCAGGCGCAGCCGGACCCGGACTTCCCCACGGTGGCCTTCCCCAACCCGGAGGAACCCGGCGCCCTGGACTTGGCCCTGGAAACCGCCGTCGAGCACAATGCGGATCTGGTCATCGCCAATGATCCCGACGCCGACCGCGTTGCCGTGGCGGCCAAGAACCCGGCCGACGGGCAGTGGCGCATGCTGCGCGGAGACGAAGTCGGCGCCCTGCTGGGCCGGCACCTGAGCCTCCGGATCAAATCCGGACACTGGAAGGTCCGCGGCGAGAAGACGCGTTCCGGCGTCGTCTACGCCAACTCCATTGTTTCCTCCCGCCTGCTGGCCCGGGTGGCCGAAGAGGCCGGATTTGCGCATGTTCAGACCCTCACCGGCTTCAAATGGATTTCCCGCGTACCGCATCTGACCTACGGATATGAGGAGGCGCTGGGCTACTGTGTGGCTCCGGGCCTGGTCCGGGACAAGGACGGCATCTCCGCCGGCCTGCTGATGGCCGAGCTGGCCGCTGCCCTGAAGGCGGACGGGCGCACACTCTTTGACGAGCTCGACGATCTGGCGCTGCAGCACGGCCTGCACCTGACGGACCAGCTCTCCGTCCGGGTGGACAACCTCGCCCTGCCCGGAACCATGATGAACCGGCTGCGCTGGCAGCGTCCCGTGACTCTGGGAGGCTCGCCGGTGGAGTCCGCCGTGGATCTGTCCCTGGGGAGCGCGGATCTGCCGCCCACCGACGGGCTGAAGTACCTGACCGCTGACAACACCCGGGTGATCATCCGGCCCTCCGGCACCGAGCCGAAGCTTAAGTGCTATCTGGAAGTGATTGTGCCGGTGGACGCTGCAGCGGATCTTCCGGCCGCACGCGAGCTGGGCCGCGCCCAGCTGGACGCGGTCCTCGCCGATGTGAAGACCGCGCTGGGCCTGTAGCTCTTACGGCAGGACGACGGCGACGTCCGGGAGTGCGACGCCGGCCTCCGGCAGCGTGCGTCCCTCCCGCAGCAGGACGGTCATCTGTTCCGCGGGAAGCGGCCGGCTGAAGTAATAGCCCTGCCCGCTGCGGCACCCCATTTGCCGTAGCTGGCGGGCCTGCTCGGCGGTTTCAATGCCTTCAAAGACCGCATCCATGCCCGCGGCCCGGATTAGATTGTGCACGGCAGCAACAAACTGAAGCTGACCGTCGTCGTCGGCCATGTCTGAAATCAGTGTCCGGTCCACCTTGACCGTGTCCACGGGCAGCCGGCGCAGGTAGCTGATGGAGGAATAGCCGGTGCCGAAGTCATCGATTTCCAGCTTCACGCCCAGCGCCTGCAGGGACCGCAGCGAATAGGTCTCCACATCACCGCCCGAAAGGAGGGCACTTTCGGTGATCTCCAGAACCAGCTCGCCGGGCTGGGCTCCGGTCTCGCGCAAGGTACCGCGCACAAAGTCCACCAGATCCATGCTCTGCAGTTCCGATGCGGCAAGGTTGACCCGGAGCAGGAACTTTTCCTCGCCAGAGAGCAGCGGCCGCCACCGGGCCAGCTGTTCCAGGGCGGAGCGCAGCACCCAGCGGCCGATGCCGACAATCAGCCCGGTGGCCTCGGCCAACGGAATAAAGTCATCCGGCATGACACGGCCGCGGGTGGGATGGTTCCATCGCACCAGCGCCTCAACGCCCTGGAGCCGCCCGCCGGCGAGAGCCACCACGGGCTGGTAATCCAAAAACAGCTCGCTATTGGCGGCCGCCTGCCGGAGTTCCCGTGCCATGTCCCGGCGCAGCTGCCTGGTGTAAAGCATCACCGGTTCAAACACCTTGATCCGCCGGTGCACATCCTCCTTCGCCGCGTACATGGCGGTGTCGGCGCGCAGCAGGATATCCCCGGCGCTTTCACGGGGCTCGGCCAGGTGAATGCCGATGCTTGCCCGCGGCCACACCTCCATCTCTTCCACCGACAGGCGGCGCTTCAGCGACTCCATGATTTTCCCAGCCGCACCACGGGACTGCTGCAAGGTGGAAACCGGGAGCAGCACCGCAAATTCGTCTCCGCCAAACCGGGCGACCACGCTGTTCTCACCCGCTGCTTTCACCAGCCGCGCGGCGATCTCAATCAGGACCAGGTCCCCGGCATGGTGGCCGAAGCTGTCGTTGATGTCCTTGAAACCGTCCAAGTCGATCATCAGCACCGCCGGACCCGGCTCGCCGTCGCTGCGGGAGAGAACGGCAGCGTCCAGGGCCTGGTGGAGGGAGGAGCGGTTTCCGACTCCGGTCAGCGGATCCGTCATCGCCATCTGCTGCATGGTCAGATGCGCCTGCTGCAGCTCCAGAGTCCGTGTATTCACGCGTTCTTCAAAGTCGGCGTACACCTCGTTGAGTTCGCCGGCCAGCAGGTTGATTCCCGTGATGACCGCGTCCACCTGGTCCCTGGCCTTGGAGACCGGAATGTAGGTGTTGAGGTCGCCCGAGGCCATGCGGATGATCCCCTCCACCACCTGGCTGAGCCGGTCATCCTGTTCCGGCTGTTCCGCGTGCCGGGGCTCGGGCAGATCCTGGGGCGGACCGGGACGACGGTCAGGCAACCGTTTCCCTTCGTTTCAACCAGCCCAGCGCTTCCTGTTTTGTTGAAAAGTAGCGGGTGGGGCAGGGCTGGGCGCTGCCGCCCAGCAGGAAATTTGCGATGACCCGGTCCACGGGCGAGACGCCCAGCACGGCTACGGCAGCCAGCGAACCGGCACTGCCGAACACCGTCCGTGCTCCCCGTGTGATCGCTTCCACTCCTGTCAGGACCAGCAGCACCGGGACGCTCCGTGTGCCTCCCAGCCGTGCCACCTCTGCCGCCGCATCGGCTGCCATGGCTGCGGTAACCACTTCACCCGGCGGCAGCACCAGGAAGATATGACCCTCCGGGGCAAGACCGACCTGCGGTGTTGCGGCTGCAACGATCTCTGGAAGCTCGTCCGTCTCCGGCATGTTGAACATCTCCGGTCCTGAGGCCTTGGACGTGCGAATTGAACGGACCGCTGAGCGTTCTTCTGAGACGCTACTCAACACTCCGCCTGCTATTGATCCCTGCTGTGTCATGCTTCCCCCCAGAACAAGCAGACAATTTATTTGCTGCCCGCACCATTTTCGTCGCTCTCTTCATGGAACCCCTGCTGACGCACCAGACAGAGCAATGGCACGGTGTTATCTATTTCCGGTATCGTCGCCAATCAGTTGGACGTTGAACAACGAATTATCCGTTTAACGCTTCGATGCTGTCAATCAACACGTGAGCATTTTCCGCTTTTCGGCCAGCTCCCAGAATTATGAATGTTTTTTCGCTGTGTTGGACCGCCTGCAAAGCATCTTCATAACGCCGAAGTTCGAAAAGCGCCAGCGCCAGGAGGTACTCGGTCTCCGCGAGCGTATGGGTTGGCAGGAGATCGCGCTGCTCAAGAATATGACTCAGACGATCCACTGATTCCTGCGGTTCCCCAGTTAGGAGCAGCCAATGGGCACGGGCAAGGGCAATCTCCAGTTCATCAATCGGGCTGCCTCCCGTTACTGAAATCGCCAGCTCAGCTCTTTCAATACACACCAACGTTGACGGCTCCAGAAGCCCGGCATCCAAGCGGACATGCGCCGAGCCCTTGTTGAATAAGGCCCACAGATTCACGTCATTACTTGGGGAGAGCATCTCGCTCGCGAGGTCATGATGCTTGACGCCTAAGCCCCTCTCATCCATAAGGAACGCAACATTGCCGATCGCCCAGTGCGCCAAACCTGCTATCTTAGCCGGGGTATGGGGCGTAATGAGCCCCTCCATGGCTTTGGCTGCTACCCATGCTCCTGGAAGGTCACCGCATTCAGCCAAAGAAGCGACCAGCGCGTGATGGGTATCAAAATGACTTTGCTCAGGGCTCCCCTCCTGAACGTCAATGGCGGCTGCTTCCTGCGCGACACTCAACGCTTCGCCCACCAGCCCAAGAGCGTGCAAGGCCCTGGCATAGAGAGCTTTAGCCCGAGCTTCCATGGCTGGATCAGAGCGAATCGATGAATCTTCGGCAAGTTGCCTAGCGCTGATTGCGAATTCTTGGATTAGCCCCATCTCTAGCTGGCATTCGGCCATGAGGAGTGAAGTCCGCAAATATGCTGTCTTGTCGCCAGTCCCCAGAGCTTTTTCAGCTGCAACTGCAGCTTGCTCCATGGCATCTTTGTATTCCCTACGCTCCCAAAATTGCCGAGCGCTGTACTCGTTGATCATGTAATCTAGGGAGTTTTCCAAACCTGAGGCCCCTTCTTTACGCAAGTTATGCGTGTGTCCAAGATCAGACTACCCTCGTCCTGGGATCTCAACCGGACTTGAGCATGAACATGTCGTTTTTCGGTTCCTGATTCCAGAGAGTGCCCTCGAAGAGAAGATTGCGACTTCAGACGTGACGTGAACGCACTATGCTTCAGATTGTCCGATTAAAACACTGCTTTCCCCCCAGGAGAATAAAATGAAAAAACTTGGCATCACGGTATTACTGGCAGCGTCCATGGCCTTCTTTGGTGTAGCTGCTCCCGCTTCTGCAGCTGCCATGGATTCCAGCGACATTGTTAAGCCGCTGGTCGGGATTTGGCCCAACCCTCGCTAACAACTACGGCCGGGAGGAAGCTGTGGCTACCTCCCGGCCACAGGTTCCAGCCTCCCGGTACATACCCGGCCATCTGTCTTTCCATCGCTCAAACAGCAACACCCCCTGTGGCAAGATAGGTGGCATGCATAACGCCATCGCCTCCTACATTGACCACACACTCCTCAAGCCTGAGGCAAGCCGTGAGGACATCCTGAAAGTCTGCAACGAAGCAGTCGAATACGGTTTCAAGTCCGTCTGCGTGAACCCCCTCTGGGTCGGCACCGTGCGCAACGCCCTCAAGGGCAGCGGCGTGCTCACCTGCTCCGTCATCGGTTTCCCGATGGGAGCCACCACCACCGAGGTGAAGGTCTTCGAAGCCAAGGGCGCCCTGCAGGACGGTGCGGATGAGATTGACATGGTCATTGATATTGCGGCCGCCCGACGCAGCGACCGCGAAGCGCTCGTCCGGGACATCGCCGCGGTGGCCGACGAAGTCCACACCGGCGGCGGCATCCTGAAGGTCATCATCGAGACCTCCTTGCTCACCGACGAGCAGAAAGTCCTGGCCTGCGAGGCAGCCGTGGAAGCGGGAGCGGATTTCGTGAAGACCTCCACCGGGTTCAATGGCGGCGGAGCCACCGCCGAGGACGTTGCGCTCATGCGCCGCACGGTGGGACCGGACCTCGGAGTCAAGGCTTCCGGCGGTGTCCGTTCGCGTGAAGATGCACAGGCAATGATCGACGCCGGAGCCACGCGTATCGGAGCGAGCTCAGGTATCGCTATTGTTAAGGGTGGGAACGCCGCGTCGGACTACTGATCCGCCGGCTACTGAAAACTTTTTGAAACGGAGAACACCAATGGCAGGAACACGGTCCAAGCAGCCCACGCACTCGGGTGAAGGGCACCTTGTCAGCAACCTCGTCGCATTCGTCATCTACTTGGCCCTCTTCGTGGTGGGGTTTTATTCCCTGACCTGGCTGAGCCTGGATAATGTCTGGCCCATGGCCATCTGCCTGGTGCTGTGCACCTTGGCGTACTTCGTGCCGTTTGTTACGGGCCGTTCCGACACGGCCAAGGTTCTGGCCGAGGGTAGGGTCGCAGCCGAGTAACAGCACCCTTTTTAAAGACCTCTGCACGCAGCCGGTTCGGCTGCGTGCAGAGGTGTTTAACGGATCGAAGTCCATGCCGGAACACGTGATTTACAGGTATTTGAGGCCCGCAGCCACGTACTCATTACGCTGAGGATCCGGTAACTAGTGGTCATATATTCGACTCCATGAGCACCACTATGACGCGCCGGGAATGGCGCCAGGACCGGGCGCGGCAGCAGCGCACCATACGAATCGGCTACGGAATCGTGATCGCCACAGCGCTAATGTGCGTCGTGGTCTTTGTTTTCGCCCTGAGCCAGGCCTGAGCCGCCCGGTCAGGCCGGGAGCTCCAGCAGGCCCAGGCCTGACCGGCCTTCTCCCGTTCACTCCTTGAAGACTGCGTCAACCACCTGCTGCGCCCAGGCCAGGATCTCCGCGTCCACCAGGTCGCGTCCGCCAATCCGGGCGGTCTTGGGCTTGGGCACCAGCACAGCGTTCAGGGCGGGCTTGACCTGTGCCCCCGGGTACATCCGCTGCAGGCGCATGGTCCGGGACTCGGGCAGGTCCGCCGGCGCAAACTTGATGAAGTTACCCTGCAGCGCCACATCGGTCAGGCCGGCCTCGCGGGCACCCACCCGGAACCGGGCCACCGAGATCAGGTTCTGCACGGCCTGCGGCGGCTCGCCGTAGCGGTCCACCAGCTCGGCCATCACCTCGTCGATCGCCTCGTACGTCACAGCGGAGGCCAACTTGCGGTAGGCCTCCAGCCGCAGCCGCTCCCCCGGCACGTAGTCGTGCGGCAGGTGCGCGTTGACCGGCAGCTCGATCTTCATTTCGGCGGCCTTCTCCTCAGCCTCGCCGCGGTAATCGGCCACTGCCTCGCCGACCAGCCGGATGTACAGGTCAAAGCCGACGCCGGCGATGTGCCCGGACTGCTCTCCGCCGAGCAGGTTGCCCGCCCCGCGGATCTCCAGGTCCTTCATGGCCAGCTGCATGCCGGCGCCGAGCTCGTTGTGCGTGGCCACGGCCTTGAGCCGTTCCAGCGCCACCTCGCCCAGCGGCTTTTCCGACGGATACAGGAAGTACGCATACGCACGCTCCCGGCCGCGGCCCACACGCCCGCGCAGCTGGTGCAGCTGGGACAGGCCAAAGTGGTCCGCCCGGTCCACAATCAGCGTGTTGGCGTTGGAGATGTCCAGTCCGGTTTCAATGATGGTGGTGCACACCAGCACGTCAAAGCGCTTCTCCCAGAAGTCCACAATGATCTGTTCAAGCTTGGATTCGCTCATCTGCCCGTGCGCGACGGCGATGCGTGCCTCCGGAACCAGCTCCCGCAGGTGCGCGGCGGTGCGGTCGATCGAGGAGACCCGGTTGTGTACAAAGAACACCTGGCCTTCACGCATGAGCTCCCGGCGGATCGCCGCCGAGGCCTGCCGGTCGGTATACGGACCCACGTAGGTCAGCACCGGATGCCGTTCCTCCGGCGGGGTGGCCAGCGTGGAGGTCTCCCGGATGCCGGTCAGCGACATTTCCAGTGTGCGGGGAATCGGCGTCGCGCTCATGGCCAGGACGTCCACGTTGGTGCGCATCTTCTTCAGCGCTTCCTTGTGCTCCACACCGAAGCGCTGCTCCTCATCCACAATCACCAGGCCCAGATCCTTGAACTGAACCTCCTGCGAGAGCAGCCGATGCGTGCCGATGACCACGTCCACGGAACCGTTCTTCACGCCCTCGATGGTTTCCTTGGCCTGCTTGGCGGTCTGGAACCGGGACAGAGATTCCACCCGTACCGGGAAGCCGGAGAAGCGTTCGCCGAAGGTTTCCATGTGCTGCTGGGCCAGCAGGGTGGTGGGCACCAGCACCGCCACCTGCTTGCCGTCCTGCACCGCCTTGAACGCGGCACGCACCGCAATTTCGGTCTTTCCGTAGCCCACGTCGCCGGAGACCAGGCGGTCCATGGGAACTTCCTTCTCCATGTCCGCCTTGACCTCGTTGATGGTGGTCAGCTGGTCCGGGGTCTCCACGTACGGGAAGGCTTCCTCAAGTTCGCGCTGCCACGGCGTGTCCTTGGCGAAGGCGTGCCCCTTGGAGGCCATCCGGGCGGAGTAGAGCCGGATCAGCTCGCCGGCAATTTCTTTGACGGCCTTGCGCGCCCGGGACTTGGTCTTGGCCCAGTCCGAGCCGCCCATCTTGGAGAGCACCGGGGTTTCCCCGCCCACGTAGCGGGTGATCTGATCCAGCTGGTCGGTGGGTACAAACAGCCGGTCGCCGGGGCCGCCGCGCTTGGCGGGGGCATATTCGAGCACCAGATACTCGCGCACTGTCTTGTTCTGCCCGGCACCGGTGGCCCGCTGGATCAGTTCCACAAACCGGCCCACACCATGCTGCTCGTGCACCACAAAGTCGCCTTCCTGCAGCTGCAGGGGGTCGACGGCGTTGCGCCGTTTGGAGGGCATCTTGCGCATGTCGCGGGTGGAGTAGGCGCTGGCCCGTCCCAGCAGGTCCGCCTCGGTCAGCAGCCCGGTTTTCAGCCCGTCAAAGACGTAGCCGCGGCCGGCGCTGGCGGTGGTGATGGAGATGATGCCCGGCACCGGTTCGGTGTCCAGGGATTCGGTGAGGGCGGCCGGAATGTCGTTGTCCTTGAACAGTTCGGCCAGGCGGGAGGCCGGGCCGGGGCCCTCGGTGACGACGACGACGCGCCAGGCGTCGCGTACGCGGGAACCGATGAACTCCATCATTTCCGCCACGTCACCCTGATAGCCGCGCGGTTCACGGGCGTTGATGGTCAGGGTGTCGATGTCCAGGACGGTCTCATCGTCGGGGTTGAAGGAGGTGATGGACCACCAGCCCACCGAGTTGGCCAGGGCCGCGGACCGGGTGTCGGCCAGCGACCGGAAGCTCGCGGCCTCCAAATCGGCGCTGATGCCGGCGGACAGATCCAAAGGTGCCGCACCGCCGTCGGACGCTGTGGCCCAGGCTGCGGCGAGGAATTCCTCGTTGGTGGCGGCCAGGTCATGGGCGCGGGCGCGGACCTTTTCGGGTTCGATCACCACGGACAGCGAGCCGGCGGGCAGCTGACCCATCAGCGGCACCATCTCATCCACCAGCACCGGGGCCAGGGATTCCATGCCCTCGACGGCGATGCCGCCGGCGATCTTTTCCAGCATGTCAGCGGCGGCAGGCATCTGGGACTGCAGCCTTGCGGCGCGGCTCATCACCGACGGGGTGATCAGGATTTCGCGGCAGGGCGGGGCGTACAGCTCGGTGGGGTGCTCGATTTGCGGGCCGGTGAGGGTGCGCTGGTCAGCGACGGCGAACCAGCGCATCGAGTCCACCTCGTCACCAAAGAAGTCGATCCGGATCGGATGGTCCTCCGTGGGCGGAAAGACGTCCAGGATGCCGCCGCGGACGGCAAACTCACCGCGGTGCGAGACCATGTCCACCCGCGCGTAGGCAGCCTCGGAGAGGGCCTTGACCACATCGTTGAACGCGCGCTCCTGGCCCACCTTCAGCGCCACCGGCTGCAGGTCGCCGAGCCCGGCGACCAGGGGCTGAACGACGGCGCGCACGGGCGCCACGATCACCGAGATGGGGTGGCCCTCGGGATGGGC
Organism: Arthrobacter sp. UYP6; assembly: GCF_040547315.1. Lineage (NCBI taxonomy): Bacteria > Bacillati > Actinomycetota > Actinomycetes > Micrococcales > Micrococcaceae > Arthrobacter > Arthrobacter sp. UYP6. The sequence continues at coordinate 273,685 of NZ_JBEPPM010000002.1, read as the reverse complement.
GAGCCGGCGCAGCACGGACAGCCGCCGCCCCACGGTGTCCGAGCGCGGGGACAGCCGTTCGTGCGGCAGGGTCTCCCAGGACGGGAACTCCTCGATGCCGGCCAGCGGCAGGTAGGAGCGCAGGGCTGCGGCCAGGTCCTCGGCCTCGCGGCCGGTGGCCGTCACGGCGAGCACCACCGGCGGTGCGGCATCCGCGTTGGCGGTCCCGGCGTCGTCGGCTGACGCGTCCTTGGCCGCTTCGGCGAGCCCGTCCACCATCTCCGCCAGCAGCGCCGCGCGCATGCCCTGCGGGGCGCCGATCTGCAGATCTTCGCTGCGGCGCTCGGGGGTGCGCGAGGCGAGGGTGCGCACCCGCGCGTAAGACGGGTCTTCGGCCAGGGCGGCGCGCAGTCCGTTCAGGCTCATGGGGAGGGGCTCCTTGACGTGAGGCAACGCAAATAACCCGAAGTTCGCGCAGGAACCCCGGGACTTTTCTTCCAGACTACCCGCTGGGCGGGGCCGGCTTGACGCTCGTACGCTGCAGGCGGACCGGAGCGCGCGTGCGGCGTTTTCCTGCTCGTCCGGCCCAGCGCCCGGCCCCGCCGAGTGTCGAGCATGTGCGCGAAACCTCGCCGCAAAGCAGCATGTGCGCGTCAATGGACGCGGCTAAGCGCCAAAATATCGACACTCGATCCAACGCCACGCCGTCGCCCGCCGAAGCCCGCGGCCCGCCGAATGTAGAAATCGTGCGGCATAGCTCCGCCGAGTGTCGAGATCGTGCGGCATAGCTCCGCCGAGTGTCGAGATCGTGCGGCATAGCTCCGCCGAGTGTCGAGATCGTGCGACATAGCTCCGCCGAGTGTCGAGCACATGCGCGAAACCCCGCCGCAAAGCAGCACGTGCGCGTCAATGGACGCGGCTAAGCGCCAGAATCTCGACACTCGAGGACGCGCGCACCGCCGTCGCCCGCCGTCGCCCGCGGCCCGCCGAATGTAGAGATCGTGCGGCATAGCTCCGCCGAGTGTCGAGCACATGCACGAAACCCCGCCGCAAAGCAGCACGTGCGCGTCAATGGACGCGGCTAAGCGCCAAAATCCCGACACTCGATCCAACGCCACGCCGTCGCCCGCAAGCCGAATGAAGAGGTCACGCGGCTTAGCTCCGACCCCGACCCCGGTCAGTGAGAGGCCGCGCACGTTGACCCCGCCATCGCCGTCGAACGTCGAGCTCGTGCCGGAAACCCCCAACGAGTGTCGAGCACATGCGCGAAACCGCGTGTGAAAGCGACATGTGCGCGGCAATGGACGGACCAAAGTGGCATCATCGCGACACTCGACCCCGAACTCGCAGCCGAAGCCGCAGCCCCGGAGATGTGGCGCACAGACAGCCGCGGATATGTGGCGCGCAACCGGGGCCCGAAGCCGCGCAAACCGGCACAAGGAAAAGGTGGAAGCCCACGAACGGCCTTCCACCTCCACCCGGACTACAGCTACCCCGGGCACCTTTCACAACAGTGTTTCTTAGCTTCTTAGCGCCGTTTCTCAACGCCGCAACATATGGCTGCGTTACGTCAACGCCGCTTTACTTCACTGCCTTGTCACCGCGGTACTGCAGATCGACGCCGGCCGGTGCCACGCGCTGCGAGCGGACGTCGGCGCCGCCGCGCAGGTCAGCGTCCGTCCGGGCGAATGTCAGGATCGCATGCGCCACGGCGTCGGACATTTGATCCAGTCCGCGACGGTTGATGTTCCCGAGGTCATCGCATTGCTGGTGGTAGCAGGGATCATAGGCCTCCCCCGCTGTGCCGCCAAACAGCGCGGCTTCCTCCTCGGTCTTGATGACCTCGGCGCCGCTGAACAGACCGCCGGCCGGGATCTGCGCCCCGATGAAGGCCGAGTAATCCGAGCGTCCGTCAAACTCCGTGGGCGCCGTGGCCAAACCCTGCCCCTCGAAGTACTCCTCGAAGATCCGCTCAATTTCATCCGAACCGGTGGGCCCCGGCTCGGTGCCAAACCCGTCGCCGTCACCGTCGTACACAAAGCGGACCAGGTTCGGCGAGCCCAGCATGTCAAAGTTCAGGTTGGCCAGGGTGCCGTCCAACCCGGCCTCATCGAGCTGGGAGACGTAGTAGTTCGAGCCCTGCAGCCCGTCCTCCTCTCCGCCCCAGAAAGCAAAGCGGACGCGGTTCTCCAGCGGATGCCGCTTGGTGGACTGGGCAAGCTGGATGGCGGTTTCCAGGATGGCCGCGCTGCCGCTGCCGTTGTCATTGATCCCCGGCCCCACCGGTACGGAGTCCATGTGCGCCCCAACGACGACGGTGCGGTCCGCGTTTCCCCGAGCGGTGTCCGCCAGGATGTTGAACGTGTTGATGGTCCGCAGGCTTGAGTCAACGGTGATGCGCAGCTGCGCGCCCTCGGCCCCGGCCAGTGCCTCGCCCAGGGCAAAGGTGGTGCCGACGGCGGGAACCGGCGAGAGCTCCTCTTCGCCGTCGCCGTCACTCAGCGTGCCATTGATCAACCCGCTGCGGTCATCGCCCGGTTCGTTGCCCTGGTTGAAGATGACGACGCCGGAGGCTCCAGCGGCTGCCGCATTGGCCGTTTTGATGCCGAAGGAGCATACCCCGCGCTGCATCAGCGCAATGTCACCGGCGGCAAAGCCGGTGAAGTCCGCGGCCTCGCAGCCCGAGGTGTTGGCCCGGTCGCCGGTGAGGTTGATGTCCACCGGGGTGAGGGCGGCTGTGACGTCGCCCGGCCCGGAGTAGCTCATGGTGGAAAAGTCGGTTCCCGCGGTGTACACCGTTGGTGTCGGCGCGGTCTGCTCCAGGGATTCACCGGCCAGTTCAAACTGGTCGTAGGAGAAATCCTGGCGCACGGGCTTGTACCCGGCCCGGCGCAGCTGGTCCTCGATGTACTGTCCGGACGCCTCATACCCGGGTGTGCCGGAGGCGCGGTTGCCGTCATTGGCATCGGCGGCGTCCTGCAGCCCCTCCAGATGGTCAAAGACGTTGTGGAGGGTGACCTTGGCACGGAGCTTCTCGCTCTCATCCTTGACCGGTTTGACAGGTTTCCCGGGCCTCCAGGGTTTGCCCGGATAGTGCCTCTTACCGCCGCTATCCGTGGCAGCTGCGGTGCCGTCGTTGGTAACGGTTGCGGTTCCGTCCGTCACCGTGGTGCGGGCTCCGCCGGATTCGGCGAAGACCGGTCCGGCTGTTCCGGCGGTGAGGACAACGGCTGCTGCGAGCGCAGCACCGCGGAGGATTCGTGGTGTTTTCATGCTTCCCCTCATAGGTGCGAGTGATTTCAGTAGCCGGCGGTGCAGCGGCACCGTGCCGGATGTCCAGCTCCTCCCCCTCGGCGCCGTGCGGCTGACGATAGGACGCCGCGGCCCGCCGGAACAGTAATCCCCGGCAATCTGCAACAGTTCAGGCGAAAAGCCGCGCGCCGCCGTCGTACCTATTACGTCCCGGCGCGCCGGAGGCTAGGTTGAAGGGTTTTGCACCCGAGCCGGTCAGCCGGGTCCCAAACCGGCGGAGTGTTCTGGATTTTCGGTGAGCCCACTGCCACGCTGGAAAGGCACGGGCACACACCGGCAGCTCCCCCGCACGTAAGGATTGCCCCATGGCACGCAAAGCCTTTGTCCTGATCGGCTCACTCCTCCTTTTCACCGCCGCCCTGGCTGGCTGCAGCAATGCCGGCGAGGACTCGGACGCGCCCAGCTTAGCTACGGAAAGCCCGCTCAGTTCGGACTCGGCGTCGGCCGCCGCCTGCGCCAGCGAGTCCCCCGGCAGCGAGGCGCAGGAAAGCTGTGAGGCGCAGGGCGTTCCGGGCGTCACCGAGGACGCCGACCGCTGCGGAACCACCACCCCCAGCCCCATTGCCAGCGGCATCATCCAGGGCACGTTCGGCACCTACTGCGAGAACGCCATCGCCAGCACCTACAACACTTCGCTGGTGCCCGACGGCGCTGACACCACCATCACGATCGATGAAACGGACGCGGACACCACGCTGCAGATGATCGTCCAGGGGTTCACCCCCAACACCGAGTTCTCCGCAACGCTGCACCAGAGCCTGTGCGGGGCAGAACCGTCGGCTGCCGGTCCCGTCTACACCCATGATCAGGACTCACCCCAGACGCTGGACCTGGACTTCACCACGGATAACTCCGGCGGTTCCACGGCCAGCGTCACCGTTGCCTGGCTCCTGCCCGACGACGGCATCGGCCGTTCGCTGCTGCTCACCGCCGGGACCAGCACCATGAGCCCGGGCAAGGAGAACGTGGATCCGGCGGTGGCGTGCGTTTCCCTGGAACGGTAGCCGTTTCGGAGCTGGGGACCGCCGCAGATTAGGATGATTCCGGGCCGGTTGAGCTGCGCGCACCTGCGCGCGGACCCGGCAAACCTACATCCCTATCTGGAGGACCCATGGCTTTGAACGCCTCGACCACCCTGCCCTACGACGTCCGGACCGTCACCGACACGTTCACCAACGAGGACTTCCTGCGCAGCGTCAGTGAACATGTGGGCGGATCTTTGGTGTCGGCGACCGTTGAAGGGGACACCGCCGGCGCATTTGTTCTGACCGCCGTCCGCACCCTGCCCACGGACCGGCTGCCGGACATGGCCAAGAAGTTTGTGGGCGCCAACCTGACCGTGACGCAGAAGGAACACTGGGCGGCTCCGGCTGCCGACGGCTCCCGTGAGGCCTCCGTGGACCTCTCCGTGGGCGGCGTTCCGCTGAAGGTCAACGCCACGCAGCGCCTGGTCCCGGTGGCCGAAGGAACCCGGGTGGACGTGGATGGCAAGGTCAGCTCCTCCATTCCGTTCCTGGGCGACAAGATCGCCAAGTCCGCCGAACCGATGATCGGCAAGGCACTGACCATCCAGGCAGGCCAGGCAGGCAAATGGATCGAAACCCGCTAGGGCCGGCCAACCATGGACAACAGCATCGTCCTGCCCACCGCCCTGGCAGTCATCCTCATCATCGCCGGGCTGTGGAGCCTGCTCGTCTGGCCGCCGTACCTAATTGAGGCCTACAAAAGCCCGCGCGCCCGGGACGAGCAGGGTGCCCCCACCCGGTACCTGACCGTGAACCTGATGAAGGTCACCACTTCCATGGTCTTTGGCCTGGTCACCATCATCGTGGGTTTCCGCGCCCTGATGGGCTAAGACTCATGGGCTAACACCCCGGATGGTGCCAGAATGCGGATATCCCCTTTATCTGCAGAAGGAGTTCCATGGCACCGGATGAGCAGAACCCGCCAGACGGCGACGACGGCGGCGGGCGGGGCGAGGCCCGGCCCGGCGGCGGGCCGGTTCCGCCGCGGGCTGCCGGCAGCACCGTCCTGAGCCGGGGCAGCTATCCGGAAGTGCTGCGCATCGGCGAGATCCTGCGCAAGGAAACGGTCGGCGGAATCCTGTTGCTGATCGCCACGCTGGCGGCGCTGATCTGGGCCAACTCCCCGGCGTCAGACTCCTATTTCGCCATCCGCGACTTCGAGTTCGGCTACGCGCCCTGGCATCTGGAACTCAGCGTCGGAGAGTGGGCCGCCGACGGGCTGCTCGCCGTCTTCTTCTTCCTGGTGGGGCTGGAGCTCAAGCGCGAGTTCGTCGCCGGAGACCTGCGCCGGCTGAACAAAGCCATTGTGCCCGTGGCCGCCGCCGCCGGCGGCGTCGTCGTTCCGGCGGCGATCTTCGCCGTCGTCAATCTGGTCGCAGGCTCGGACGGGCTGCGCGGCTGGGCGATTCCCACCGCCACCGACATTGCCTTTGCCCTGGCCGTGCTGGCCGTGATCAGCTCGCACCTGCCGTCGGCGCTGCGGATCTTCCTGCTGACGCTGGCCGTCGTGGACGATCTGCTGGCCATCACCATCATTGCGTTCTTCTACAGCGAGGACCTGCAGCCGGTCTACCTGGCGGTCCTGCTGGTGCCGCTGGGGCTGTTCCTGTACCTGGCACAGTCCAAACGCCGGATCTTCGCCACCCATCCGGCGGCCGCCTGGCTGATCCTGCTGCCGATCGGCGTGGCCGTGTGGGCGCTGATGCATGCGTCCGGGGTTCATGCCACGGTGGCGGGGGTACTGCTGGGCTTCTGCATTCCGGTGCTGCGCCGCGGCCCGGACGGCAAACCCGTGCAGCCGGAACCGGGGAAGCCGGGCCTGGCGGAGATCTTCGAGCACCGGTTTCGGCCGCTGTCGGCCGGCTTCGCGGTGCCGGTGTTCGCGTTCTTCTCCGCCGGCGTCGCGATCGGCGGCCTCAACGGCCTGGGCTCGGCGCTGGCCGATCCGGTGTCGATCGGCATCCTGGCCGGGCTGGTCGCCGGGAAGCCGCTGGGCATCCTGGCCACCACCTGGATCCTCACCGCCGCCAGCCGGGCCCGGCTCGATCCCAGCGTCACGTGGATCGACCTGCTGGGCATCGGGATCCTGGGCGGCATCGGCTTCACCGTGTCGCTGCTGGTCAACGATCTCAGCTTCGAACCGGGCAGCGAGCACAATGACCACGCCAAGGTGGCCATCCTCGCCGCCTCCGTCACCGCCGCGCTGCTGGCCGCGGTCCTGCTGCGGATCCGCAACCGGCACTACCGGCAGGTGGAGGCGGAGGAGACCCGGGATTCGGATCAGGATGGGATTCCGGATGTTTACGAGAACGACGACGGCGGGCGTTAGCTACCTGCCGATCCAGCACTCGTGGCTGTTGGCTCCCAACTGATAGGTCAGATAGCGCGGATCTCCCGCCACCACACCTTTCATGGGCTGAACCCGAATGGTGTAGCGGCCATAATAGGGGGCATTTCCGGCCGCGGGTTTGGGCAGCAGCACACTGAACGCCGCGCTGTCTGCGGTGACAACCTGTTCTCCGCCGTAGCCGGAACCGTTTTGTGCCGTCATGGTGACCAAATAGTTTTTGGCGCCGCTGGAACCGGACCAGGTAAACCGGGCCTGGACGTAGTCTGTGCCGGAGTCGAACGGGGGCAGGGAGCAGGCCAGCTGGATATCGCCCAGCGGCGCTGCGCCGGTTGGGTCGCTGTAATAGCAGTTGTTGCTCTTGTAGTGCTCATACTCGTAGGTGAAGTAGAGCGGGTCTCCCGCAACGGTGCCGTTCATAGGCATCACGCGGACTGTGTACTTGGTGTAGAACGGCGAGGAGCTGCCCACCGGCTTTCCGTTCCGGTCCGAGGGAAGCCGTCCAAACCGAAAGTTGGCCTGGGTTGCATTGACGGTCTGGGTCTGGTCATATTTCGCCGCCGCGCTCTTGACCGTGATGACGTAGCTGGTGGCTGCTGCACCGGCGGCCCAGGAGAACCGGACGTCCGCAAAGCTGTTGGGCCGCATCTCCAAATCGCTGAGGACCGCTGCGCAGGTTGGCTCGGAAGGTGTTGCCGGCCGGGGCGCCAGTGCGGGGTTGACCGTAACCGGCGAGGTCCCTGCCGGGACCTCGGAGCGGGTAGTTCCGCTGATCGCAACCGGTGTCGATTGGCTCCAGTAGGCGTAGGCAATGGTGCTGCCCGCACCCAGCACCAGTGTCAGGACAAAGGCCACCGCCGAAGTCCGGAAGCCGGGAAGCGCACGCAGCCGATGAAAAAGACTGCGCCGGCTCTCCGGCGGAGGTGGTGGTGGTCCCGGCTCATAGGCAGAAATGGCTTGTCCTCAACTTCATGCAGTACTACGGGTGCGGCCAAAGAAACTTGCTAAGCATTCCCTCCGGTCCGGCACAAGATGGTCAGACTTACGATCTGCAGGGAAAACCTGCTATTCCTAGGTTCTGGTATCCCATCATTACAGGAGTGCTCCGTTCAGAGGAAAACAGCAGATCGGAGGGAGCAATCCGCACCGTTGCAGTTGAAGGATTTTTAAGGATGGCTGTTTGTACCGTCACTGTGACCGGATACTCCCGGAAGGAATACCCCAGCTCGTCCTTGAGGTCGAGATAGTACGGCTCAATCCGGAGAGCACCTCGGGGAAGCGCGTACGTAACCGGATTGTCTAGAAGCTTGGAGTCAAAGGTGACTATGTAACGTGCTTCCGGATCAATCCCGGCAGCATTCGGCCATTCAATCCGGTTGATGAACGCCGACTGGCACCTGACATCCGCGGGGATAGGGATACTTGGCTGCATTGCTTGTCCGGTAATACTGACGGGGGTCAGCTGATTCCAGTAGGCATACGCGGCTGTGCCTCCGATTCCCAGGCCAATGGTCAGGGCGAAGGCCACGGCAGCCGTACGGAAGCCCGGAAGCTTTCGGAACCGGTCTACCCATCCAAGCCGCTGGGCTTCGTCGGGATCGCTTTCTTGGCCTCGAGCAACCCCCAGCTGCCTCGTGCTCATGCTGACCTATTCCGCAAACGAAGTACCACCGCGGCAGCGAAAACCACGGACATTGCTATCAGGAGCGTACCGGAGAGTGAACGGATGATCGGCTCCACCGTGCTTTGGAAGCCAGCTGGGGCCAGGCCCGCTGACTCCGCCACCGGCATCGCACCCGCTCCGGAGCCATCGGGTCGCACCTCAACTGGACTGTTGGCAATCCGGACGGGGGTCTCCGGCAAAGCAGCCAGTGGGCGGTTTGCCGGGACGATGGTCGCGGCGCCGGTATCACGTTCGGACCTGGACGAGCCTATAGAAATCGTTGGAACGGAGCCGCCGGGCAGAAAGGATTGTCCTCCTCCGACAGCGGCACAGGCCGAGAGGGGCTGCGTTTGAGCCGCCTTGGACTCGAGCAAAAACACGAGGTCGAAGTCTGCGCTGCGGTTTCGGGTTTCGTTTGGCGCGTCCATCGAGAGGTCGGCGAGGAAGGTCAGCTCGAGATCCTCCCCCGCGCCGAGATCCCATACATCGTTCAGCTCAGCACAGGTACCCGCGCCGCCAAGTGATGTGCGCGGGGAAAGGGTGGATACAGGACCCGCTCGGAGGCCCAGATAGTTGTCCAGCTGCGGGTCGGAGCGGACCACGACGGCTGCCGAAGAAAGGGAAGCCGGCTCGCCGCTGTTGTTGCGGATCCACAGGGTAGCGCTGCTTGTGGCGCCGGGAACGTAGATAAGGGATTCATCGAAAACTGGGCCGGCAACCGCGGACGTAAATGTCTCGCCGTCGAGGCTGAATTGAAGGTAGTCCTCGGCAGCGAAGGCAGCCGGGGCACCGGCCAGGGACAGAATCCCCACGAGTCCGGCTGCTGCTGCTGCGCCCCCCACCCGCATGACGCGGGAGCAGCTGATATCTGTCGCAGTAGATTTCATCAAACGCGTGCGTGCTGCCGTGTATTCAGGCGGTGCCTGCTGTTCGCCTCGCGGTGACCGTGAGACGTATCGTGATCGCAGCCGTCACAGTCCGTCAGGATGGGATCATCGAGGTCCGGTGATTCCTGGCTGCCATCAGCGGGGGCGAAACTCGGGAAGGCAAAAGGATCTACGTCAGGGCTGGAATTTAGTTGGCCGTCTCCAGCGTCGGCGCCGTCATTGCGCTTTTTGGCCAGGGCACCACGGACCAGACTGGTCACTCCGTAACCCATGAGCGCAACGGCGCCCCACTGAGCTATGGCACCGCGGTCGGAGTTACCCAGGCCGTTGGCCACAAAACCAACAAACGGTACGGCGTAGAAGAGCTTGCCCTTGACCTGGACTTCGCGCACGGGCAGTTCATCTTCAAGGCTATTGTTGTCACCCTTGGTGGTGAATACGGTTTCACCGCTCTGTTCCGCGCCGACCGAGGTGATGCGGTGGGTGATCACTGCCGGCGAACCGGATTCGATCTGGTATGTGATGATGTCGCCGACGCTAAGCTCATCAAACGGGACCGGCTTGACCACCAGAAATGTGCCGGGCGCGTAGTTCGGAGCCATGGAGCTGGTGAGGACGCTGTATGTCTGGGATCCAGTGACCATGGGGACAACCACCAGGACGAGGGCAGCCAGAGCAGCCAGGCAAAGAGCAATGTAGCTGACGCCTGTGCCGATGATACTCAGGGGGCTGGTAGTGGCTTCTGCTTTCCTGCGACCGCTCATGGTTTTCCTATCCTCGGTTACTTGTTGACTGGCGGGATCTGCGCCACGTTGAGGGTGATGGGGATGTCTATTGCTGTGCCAAGCAGGTTGGCAGGAGTACCGGCCTTCAGCTCAACCTTGAAGCAGACGTTCTGTGTGACTCCACTGGCAAGTGGTGGTATCCCGGGAATCCGAGGTGCCGCATCGTAGGTTGCGGCGGAAATTGTTGAGCACTGCGCTCCCACAGCTGCCAGGACTGTTTTTACCGTCAGATTTCCGCCAAAGTTATTGGTCGGAACCAGGCCGGCCAGGCTGGGCTGGATGCGAAGGGGCGAGCTGGCGTTCACATTGTTCCTGACAGTGAGGGAGGTGTAAGCGGCACTGCCTCGCGTCAGCTCCCCTATGTTCAAGACAACCGGCGTCCCGGACATTTCCGCATTGTTCACCAAGACACTGAAATTGGAGGACTGGATGGTGCCGGCGTTGGAGGGAACCGCTTTGTTCCATAGGGCAAGGCTTCCCTGGACCGTCATGAGCCCAAGCATGACGGCGGCGAGGATCAAGCCTGCCGCTTTCAGCGTTCGTAGGCTCTTCATCGGTTTTTCTCCAGGGAACAGGCTGTGCGCGGAGCGTGTGCACCGCGCACAGCCAGGGGTTAGAACAAGGTGGCTTTGGCTACGGGGTGGTGACCGTCGGGGCGTTCTGGATCAGCGAGTAACCGACGGCGCCGAGGTTGTACTTTGCGTTAGTGCTGTCGCGGCCGGTGGTGCTACCCAGGAAATCGAAGGTAACGGTGGCGTCGATGCCGCTCACACTTGCCTTGAGTGGGTTCGTAACGGCCTTGCCGTCCTTCGTGAGAACCACGTCGCTAACTGCAATGTTCGCTTCCTTGAACGCCTCCGTGGTGGCGCCGTTGGTGCCCTTGCCGCCCGTGACGGCAAGGTTTGCGGAGAGATTCGTGCCGGTCAGGGTCACGTTGACCTTCTGTGTGAAGGTCAACTTCTCGCCCGGAACCATTTTGTAGGTTGCGATCGCAGCCGGCTGGATACCGCCTACGATGTTGCTGCTCCAGGTTCCCGCTGCGGCTTCCAGGTTCAAGTCACCGGAGGCGATGACGCCGGCGTTGGATGCCTGTGACTGGTTCCAGGTGGCGAGAGTTCCGCCGCCGCCGAGGAGGAGCGCTGCGCCGACGCCGATTGCCAGTGCGCCTTTAGCCATCTTGTTCATGGTGTTCCCTTTGTTCATTGTGCTGAGCGATTCGGCCTAGGAGAGTTTTCCTTGCCGCTGGGTATTACTTTGCCGTGCCCTCCTCAAGAAACAACGCGCTCTTCCCACAGGGTTCATGCAACGTTTGGCCAAAGCTCAAGGCCCACACAAGGTAACCTCAGCATCAGCGCAATGAGCTGCGAATGCGTCCGCCAAGGACCCTTGCGGCAACCCGAATCGAGCCGAACACAGACAGAAGCAATTCCTAGACACGTACTCCGAAGGCCGAGGACATGAGCACCCACGCCCCCTACCGCATCCTGACCGTGTCCACCGGCAACATCTGCCGCACATCCCTGGCCGAGCGCCTGCTCAGGGCAGGCTTCGATGCCATGACTTCCGGTGATTCCCGCAGCATGGTCTCGGAACTGGCCCCCGGGCTGCTGCGCCGCACCTTTGCCCTGGGCAAACCGGCACAGCGGCAGCCGCGAATGGTCCGCGAGCTCACCCCCGCCATGCACACCCTGCCTGCGTGGGAACGCGCGGACCGCTGATGGGCTCCGGATCCGTGCCGCACCCAATGCCGCGCCCTCCGCGCCCGCACCCAATGTCGTCTCCTCCGCGGCAAAGAGCCTCCCGGCGAGTCCGACAGCGGCGCATACTAGGCTTGCTTTTCCTCCTCTATATCGGGACACTCGCAATGATCGTGTTTTGGTCGTCCCCCATAGACCAGGACTCCGCCGGCGTGCTCAGGATGCTTCTGCGCCAGCTGCACGGGGTCGGCGTGCCCGGCTGGGTCGACTACAGCTTTGTGGAGACCATTGCCAATGTGCTGATGTTCGTTCCTTTTGGCGTGCTCGCCGCCGCATGGCTGGACAAAGGACGTATCTGGATGGCCGCCGTCGTCGGTATCGCTGCCTCCTGCGGTATCGAGGCGGCGCAGGCGATGATGCTGCCCAACCGCTTCGCCACCATTTACGACGTCACAGCCAACTCCCTGGGGGCTTCGCTGGGCTGCATCGCCGTCTACGCCTGGTACTCCCGATCCCGGCGGAACTCCCCACTTGACCGCAGCTAGCCAAGAAGTCCCCAGACTCACGAGACTGCAGAAGACGCACATCTCAGCGTTGAGAAGAACACGAAGTGCCATCTCGCGGGTGAGTGGTTGGAATTACTTGGGTAGAGACTCCTCTCCAACAATCTTTCCCCGATCTTGCGCCTTCGCCGGGGCAGTTCCTGAGCTAACACTGGCATTCTCGGAATTACCAACCAGTCAGCCGTCCCCCAGGGCGGCCCCGAGCGAGCGGAGGCACCCCCATGGCTCCCACATCCTCCGCTGCGCAGGCCCCTCATATGGCGGCCAGCTCCCAGCAAGCCACTCCCCCCAGCGCCGACCGTCAGCCCGGCAGGAAAGTTGCACCCCTGAACCACGTTCACCTCCCCACGGGATTCTCCCGATGATGGCCACTGCCGAGCACGCCCCGGATCTGGTGGCACGCGAGCAGCTGCTGGATCTCATCGACCAGCTTGGACTGGCCTCCTGCCACGAATTTGTCTGCAACTACGTGGGCCTGTGGCAGGACCGCTTTGAGCGCCTGCGTCTGGCCGTGATGAACGCGGACGACGCCGCCGCCATGGATGTGGTGCTGAGCATCAAGATTTCCAGCGAGATGGCCGGGGCAAAGCGACTGGCCTCCCTGGCCCACAGCGCCCAGCAGCGGCTCGTACATTCCGGTGCGGCAGAGCTGGCCTCCATGCTGGGCGTCATCGCCGTCTGCGGCCGCGAGACCATGGCCTGCCTGCTCGCGTCCATCGGCTGACGAAACCCCTCCCCGGGCTAGCCCGCTCCTCCGAGCCGGGTACGCTGAGAGGGAGGAAATTCGCTTAGCAGGGGGGAGGGTTCACACAACCATGTCACGGCTCTCCGTCCGAGTGCTCTCCAAGTTGGGTTTCAGCCGCGAATTCCATGAGCTGTCCCTGGCCCAGCGGGTGCAAATCAGCCAGGGTCCGCTGGTGATCACCGTGGCCCTGCTCTGCCTCATCTTCGCCGCTCTGATGCCGGAAATCCTGACCCGGCCACTGTTCCAGACCGGGCTGGTGCTGCTGGCCGTGATCACGGTGGCCGCCGCCGTAGTGCCTTGGGACCGGCTCTGGTACCCCTCCTACTGGATCCTGCCAATCCTGGATTTTGCCGCCATCGGGTACCTCTACGCCGGCAGCCTGGGCCTGGCCGTGGGCATCTATCTGCTCTCCATCTTTCCGGTCTTCTGGCTGGCCTGGTCCAGGGTTTCCGCCGTTGGGGCCCGGATCCTGAGCTTCCTCGGCCCGCTGGCGATCGTCTGGAATCCGGTCTTTGCCTCGGCCTTTCCGGTGACCGGCCAGCGTTTGGCCGCGCCGATCCTCGCCCCGCTGCTCACCCTGGCCGTGGCGGTGACCGTCACGGTGATGCGCCAGGACATGGCCGCCCAGCAGGCAGCGCTGAGGCTCAAGGACCAGCAGCTGGAGAACGCCCTGAACCAGAGCACCGAACGCTCCGAGCTGTTGGACGGCGTCCTGAACGCAATTGACGTGGGCGTGCTGGTGGTCAGCGCCACCGGGTCAGCCGTGCACAAGAACAATTCCATGCAGACTCTGGATGACCGGATCCGGCCTGCCGGAATGAGACACACCCAGGAACGGGACCTGCTGTTCTTCGCCGCGGACCGCACCACCGCGCTGCCCGCGGACCAACGCCCGGTAGCCCGCGCCATGCAGGGCGAATCGTTCCATGACGTGCTGCTCTGGGCCGGTGCTCCCGGGGACCAGATGGCCCTCTCCTGTTCCGCTCGCATCCTGCGCAATGAAGAGGGATTCAACGGCGCCGTGCTTGCCTTCAACGACATCACCCCGCTGGCCGATGCGCTGCGGGCCAAGGATGACTTTGTCTCCAACGTCTCCCACGAGCTGCGTACTCCCCTGACTTCCATCATCGGCTACCTTGATCTGGCGCAGGAAGAGGCCGAGGACACCGGGCTGACGGGAACCATTCCGCACGCGGTCGCCGTGGCCCAGCGCAACAGCGAGCGGCTGCTGCGCCTGGTCTCCGACCTCCTTACCGCCGCGTCCGGCAGCGTGGCACTGGATCCGCGGCCGGTGGCGGTGGCCGAGCTGATCACCGCCGGCCTGCGCTCGGCCGGGCCGCGGGCCGCCGCCGCCGGCGTGGACCTGACATCCAGCTGCGCCCCCGCGCTGGCGGTGCAGGCGGATCCGGTGCGGCTGGCCCAGGTGCTGGATAACCTGCTCTCCAACGCCATCAAATACTCGCCCGACGGCGGGACCGTCACCGTGAGTGCCTGGACCGACGGAACCAGCACCTTCCTGGAGGTCCGGGACACCGGTATGGGGATGACTGAGGAGGACCAGAAGGAACTGTTCACCAAATTCTTCCGCACCGGCGCCGTCCGGCAGGCGGGCATTCCCGGCGCCGGGCTGGGTTTGGCCATCTCCAAGAACATTGTGGAAGCCCACGGCGGCACCATTTCCCTGGTCAGTGCCCCCGGCGTGGGGTCCGCCTTCACAGTGGCGCTGCCGCAGGCGGCAACGCTGCCGGCGGCAGACGTTCCGCAGGACGCCTCGGTCTAGGCTTCAGTAGCCTCAGCGGCGGCCCGCACGGTGTCCTGCACCGAGGCGGGGCTGCCGCGCCACGGAGCTCCGTGGCCGGGGAGCACCCAGGCAGCCTCGACGCCGGACAGCCGGCCCAGGGACTCCAGCGCCAGCGCCGGTTCGTCGGTGAAGGGCGCCGGCTGCAGACCCAGCGTTCCGGTGAGCACGCTGCGGGTGGTGAGCGCATCGCCCACAAACACGGCGTCCGCGGCGGGCACATGCACCGCGATGCTGCCCGGCGAGTGGCCCGGCAGAGAGATGACCCGCGGGGCTCCGGGCAGGGGCAGCACGTCGCCGTCGGCCACCTCCGTGACCTCGGTCAGGTAGCTGGTGCGCCAGGCGCGCTTTCCCAGCGAGTAGATCAAAAACCCGGCGACGGGACGCAGCTTCGAGCGGCCCATGCTGAGCTTGGGCTTGTCGCCGCCGCGGGCCCGCCCGGCGTCGGCGCTGTGCACATAGACGGGAACGCCGTGGTCGCGCCGCAGCCGTTCCGCGAAGCCCAGGTGGTCGCTGTCCCCGTGAGTGAGCACCACGCCGCGCACATCGTCCAGGCTGCGGCCCATGACCTCCAGCTCCGCCAGCAGTTCCTTCCAGTGGCCGGGCAGCCCGGCGTCGATCACGGTGATGCCGTCTTCGGTGTCCACCAGATAGGCGGCCACAATGTCATTGCCTATGCGGTGCAGGTGCGGGCCGAGCTTCATGGAAGACTCCTTCAGGAACCAAGATGTGATAGGAATAGCTACAGTAGTTAGCCATCATGGCTACTGTCAATAGCCATTAGAAGCCGGAGGCGTCATGCCAACACCCGAGCGCACCTCGCTGGCGGAAATTGTAGCCGCCGGAGCATCCATTCTCGAGAGCGAGGGACTCCCCCGCGTGACCATGCAGGCAGTGGCGCAGCGAGTGGGCGTTCGTGCGCCGTCGCTCTATAAACGGGTACGGGACCGGGAGGCGCTGATCGGTCTGGTGGCGGAGGCCGCCGTGGCGGAGCTGACGGGCCGGCTGGACACTGCGGAAGGCACATTGGCGGGCATTGCGCGCGCCTACCGGGCGTTCGCGCAGGAGCGTCCGGAGGCCTTCCGGCTACTCCTCTCCACCGTGGGCGATCCCGCAGCTCCGGCGCGGGTGAGCGCACCCGTACTGCGGGTCACCGAGGAGCTGGTGGGTCCGGAGCAGGCGCTGCAGGCGGCGCGGCTTGTCACGGCCTGGGCCACGGGATTCATCAGCATGGAACTGGCCGGTGCGTTCCGGCTGGACGGCGACCCGGAGCGGGCCTTCGACTACGGCGTGGAACACCTGACGGCGGCGCTGTCGCCGGCCGCACCATAAGACCAGGATTAGCGGGTGGGCGCCAGCCGGTAGCCGACGCCGCGGACCGTTTCGAGCCAGCGCGGAGCACGGGAGTCGTCGCCGAGCTTGCGGCGGACGTTGCCTACATGCACCTCTACGGTGCGTTCGTCGGCTTCGCTGATGAAGCCGCCCGCGTCATATTCATCCCCGCGCAGCCGACGCACCAGGTCGCTCTTGGTGCGGACCCGCCGACCACTTTCCAGCACGGCGTGCAACAGTTCAAACTCGGTGCGGGTCAGTTCAACTAGCTCTCCGTCGATTTCCGTGATGCGGGTGCTGAAATCCAAGCTCAAGCCATTGTGCTGGAAAAGTCCGGCACCTCTGTCAGCCGTCCAAGCCGCTAGGGGATCCCCTCCGGCAGGAAGCGTGGAAGGGACAGCAGGCTGAGCCGGCTCTGAGACCGTATTTGCCGGTGCGCCGACCCCGGCACTGATATCCGCCATCGTTGTGTCCGCAGGCTCCATAGCCGTGCTCTCCTCGCCGGAGCGGGGACGACGCAGCATCGCAGAGATGCGGGCTCGCAGTTCACGCGGACGGAAAGGTTTGGTGATGTAGTCATCGGCGCCGGCCTCCAGACCCATCAGGGTGTCCAGCTCTTCGGCGCGGGCGGTGAGCATCACAATGTACGCGTCGGAAAACAGGCGCAGCTGGCGGATCACTTCAAAGCCGTCAATATCCGGCAGACCCAAATCCAGGGTGACCACCGTGGGATTATGCGTCCGGACGGCTTCCACACCCTCGGTCCCGTTGGGGCTGGTAAAAACCTTAAAACCGGACTGCTGCAATACCGCGTTTAATAGGTCGCGGATATCCTTGTCGTCCTCAATGATGACTGCAACGCGCTGTGTTTCCATGCTTTAGTGATTTTTCCGTCCTGCGAGGCCTTCTGATAACCCGCTCCCCTTACCGGAGATACTACAGGGTTCCCCTATAATCGCAGCTATAGCTATAGAGGATCCGGGGGTTCCGGTTTACATGTCCAGTTTCGAGCACCATGCCATGGCGCTGTTGGGTATCCGCAACGAGTTTCATGAGTTGTCGCTGCGCCTGCGTGTCGCCCTTAGCCAGCTGCCGGTGGTGGTCTCGGTCATTGCCACGCTGCCTCTTGTTGGACTCATCAGTCCCCAGACGTTCTCTGAGAATTATTTTCAGCTGGGTCTTGTCCTGCTCACAGTTGGCTCCGTCGCATCCGTGGCCGTCCCTTGGGACCGACTGTTCATCCCCGCCTACTGGCTCATCCCGCTACTTGATTTTATTGTGGTTTGCTGCCTGTACACCGGTGGACGGTCCGCCGTCACCGGATTGAGTCTGCTCTGCGTCTTTCCGGTCTTCTGGTTGGCCTGGTCAGGTGCTATCCGCCCGCTGGCTGCCCTGCTGTCATTCGCTGGGAGCCTCCTGGTGGTTTGGTCGCCTTTGATCGCGGCCGGGCAAATCTCAATCCGGGACCTCGCCGGCCCTATGCTGATTCCGCTTATCATGGTTGGAATCTTTGCCACCGTGGCAGTCGTGGAACAGGACACCTCTGCACAGCGCAAACGGCTGGCTGAATCAGATGCACGTCTGCAAAGCAGTTTGAGAGATAGCCGCGTCAGGTCGCAACTGCTCGACGGCGTTCTGGAAACGGTCGATGTTGGCGTGATGGCGTTGGATGCTGAGGGGAACACCCTGCTGACGAACAGCCGCCAGCGAGCGAACCATTCCCTTGCAGGGCTGCTTGGAGAAGCAGAATCGAGCGATCGCGCCCTAATTTTCGGCCTGGACCAAGTCACATTGGTCGCTCCGGACCAACGGCCCGCATGCCGAGCCATGCGGGAAGAATCCTTTTCCGATGTCATCGTGTGGGTGGGAACGGGCCAAGATCAGCGAGCATTGACAGTATGCGCGAGAACGTTGCACGACAACGGCCAGTTCGCAGGCTCCGTGCTTGCGTACAGCGACGTCACTGAGATGGTCAATGCATTGAATGCAAAGGAAGATTTCGTCTCCAGCGTCTCTCACGAATTGCGGACTCCCCTAACCTCCATCATTGGATATCTCGACCTCGTACTGGATGACATGGATCCCGTGAGTGTTCCAGAACACGTACACAAAGCCTTGGAAGTGGCACAACGGAACGCCGAGCGACTCCTGCTACTGGTCTCGGATCTCTTGACGACAGCATCGGGAACCATGCACTTGCATGCTTCAGAGGTCGATGTCTCTGAGATGGTGCGGTCAAGCATGGATTCCGCACGTTGGCGCTCCAATGCGGCCGGAGTTGCATTGCGCGAAGAATGCCAGCCGGGATTATTGGCGCAGCTGGACCCAGACAGGGTCTCCCAGGTCCTGGACAACTTGCTTTCGAACGCCATCAAGTACTCGCCCGAAGGCGGTGTCGCCACAGTGCGCACCCGCAGCATGGGAGGAATGCTTGTTTTTGAGGTCGAGGACACCGGGATGGGCATGAGCGAAGCAGACCAGCGGGACGTTTTCACCAAATTCTTCCGCACCGGCCAGGTAAAGAAGGCGGCCATCCCCGGCGTCGGGCTGGGGCTTGTCATTTCCAAATCCATAGTTGAAGCCCACGGGGGGAAGATCAGTTTCCAGTCCGAGCTGGGAACAGGCACCACCTTCCGCGTGGAAATGCCGCTGGCCCGTTCGCCCCAGGGACAGTTTTCCGTCCTGTGAGGGGACACATCCAGCCGCCCCATCTCTGAGACCCACTGCGTCCGGCGCCAACGGGTGAGCTCAGGTATCCGAGTCCATTGAACAGGATCGATACCTCAAATCCGCGCCTGTAGCTATTCCCGTTACTATTCCCGAGCGCTCTCTATCAGGTAGGATCCTGCCATTCTTCGTCTGATGCTGCCCCACTGCAGCGGCCAACGGCAGGAAGGCCTTACCCATGCAGGACCAATCCAGGATCAGTGTCTGCCTGGCTGCCTACAACGGCGCCCGGTACATCGACGAGCAGCTGCGCTCCATCCTGCCCCAGCTGGGGCCCGGCGATGAGGTCATTGTGGTGGATGACTGCTCCTCCGACGGCACGGACACCATGGTGAAGGCGGTGGATGATCCCCGGATCCGGCTGCTGCGGAACGAGCAGAACCTCGGCCAGGTGAAAACCTTTGAGCGGGCGCTGGGCGAAAGCTCCGGCGCCTTTATCTTCCTCTCGGACCAGGACGACATCTGGCTCCCGGGACGCGTGGACACCATGCTGCAGACCCTGGATGAGGAGATGGTGGTGGTGTCCAACTGTGAGCATTTCGGTGCCCCGCCGGGACGGTTCCACCGAATCCGCCTCCGCGCCGCCGATTCCTCCCGCCACGCGGCCAACGTGCTGGGCATAGTGGTGGGCTACCGGCTGCACTGGGGCTGCGCCATGGCTCTGCGGGCGGAATTCCTGAACCTGGCGCTGCCGTTCCCGGGCTATCTGCGCGAATCCCACGACCAGTGGCTGGCCATGGCCGGAAACCTGAACGGCAGCATCCGGTATCTGGAACAGGACACCGTGCTGCACCGGCTGCATGCAGACAACGTAACGCCGGAGAAGATCCGCGGCCTCTCCGCCATCCTGAAGGCACGGGCGGTTTTCCTGGCCAACCTGGTGATTCTGCTGCGCCGCACCCGGCTCCGCCGGTTCCGGTCAGCGACGGCTACCTAGGCGCGGTCCGCTGCGGCCTTAGTTGGCTGCGAGCAGCGCTTCCTCCAGCGCAACCCAGGCGAGCATGGCGCACTTGACCCGCGCCGGATAGCGGGAGACACCGGAGAACGCCGCGGCGTCGCCGAGCACCTCCTCGTCCGCTTCCACGGTGCCGCGGGAGCGCATCACCTCGCGGAAGTTCTCCACCAGCTCCATCACCTCGTCGCGGGACAGTCCGGCGGCCAGATCGGTCAAGACCGAGGCCGACGCCATGGAAATGGAACACCCCTGCCCGTCCCAGCTGATGCCCTGAACCGCCGGCCCGCCGTCGTCGTTCGCCGTGGAATCCCCGGTGGCGGAAGAACCCATCACGGCCCGCAGCGTGATCTCATCCCCGCAGGTGGGATTCAGCTGGTGGCTCTCCCCGGACTTGGCACCGGCCGGGACCTCCACCAGGCCGGCGCCGTGCCGGGCCTTGGCATGGTCCAGGATGATCTGCTGGTACAGCTGCTGCAGCTCGGCGCTCATTTACTTCACTCCAAAGAACGGACGGACGCCCGCCACCGCGTTCAAAAACGCGTCGACGTCGTCGGTGGTGTTGTACAGGTAGGTGCTGGCGCGGGTGGTGGAAACCAGACCCAGGCGGCGGTGCAGCGGCTGCGCGCAGTGGTGGCCCACGCGCACGGCAATGCCCGCATCATCCAGGAACTGGCCCACGTCATGCGAGTGGACGCCGTCGACGTCGAACGCCGCCAGCCCGATCCGTTCCACTCCGGCGCGCGGGCCGAGCACGCGGATGCCCTCAATCGCTTCCAGGCCGGACACCAACCGCTGGCCCAGTGCGGCCTCCCACGCGTGGATCCGGTCCATACCGGTTTCACGCAGGTAGTCCACAGCGGTGCCCAGCGCCATGGCCTGGGAAATGCGCTGGGTGCCGGCCTCGAAACGCTGCGGCGCCGGCAGATACTCGGCCCGCTCCATGGTCACGGTGGTGATCATGGAGCCGCCGGTTAGGAAGGGCGGCATAGCATCCAGGAGCTCGGCCTTGCCGTACAGCGCACCAATCCCAGTGGGGCCAAGCATCTTGTGCCCGGAGAACGCGGCAAAATCCACGTCCAGGGCCTTCACGTCCACCGGCAGGTGCGGCACTGACTGGCAGGCATCGAGCACGACGAGCGCTCCGACGTTGTGCGCCAGGCTCACTAGGGTTTCCACCGGGTTGATGGTGCCCAGCACATTGGAGGCGTGCGTGAACGCCACAATCTTGGTGCGCCCGGTGATCAGGCGCTCGGCCTCCTCCAGCCGCAGCGCCCCGTCGTCGTCCACCGGAATGAACTTCAGCGTGGCGCCGGTGCGGGCGGCCAGCTCCTGCCAGGGAATCAGGTTGGCGTGGTGCTCCATTTCGGTGACCACAATCTCGTCCCCCGCGCCCAGCGCGAAGCGGCGGGCGGCCGCTCCCCCGCGGCCGGCGGCGGCGTTGGAGAAGGCGTAGGCCACCAGGTTCAGGGCCTCGGTGGCGTTGGAGGTCCACACAATTTCGTTGGGCCGGGCATTGACGAAGCCGGCCACCTTGGCGCGGGCGTCCTCGTACACGTCAGTCGCGGCTACCGCTAGGGTGTGCGCGCCGCGGTGCACCGCGGAATTGCGCTGTTCGTAGAACTCCTGCTCGGCCTCGATCACACTCAGCGGATTCTGCGACGTGGCGCCGGAGTCCAGGTACACCAGCGGATGGCCGTTGACCTGCTGGTGCAGAATCGGGAAGTCGTTGCGGATGCGCAGGACCTCGGCGTTGTCCATCAGCTGAGGTGCGGGCTTAAGGGTCTCGGGGGTGGAAACCACAGGCACGGGAAAACTCCTTGACTGGCCGTCGGAGTGCGCGCAGATGATCTACACCATTACGCAACACAAGTCTGTGCTAATCATCCCACTGTGCGGCCGCGAGCGCACCTGAGCCCGGCCTTAGTTGGCGGGTTGAGCTTTCCCGTTACCGGCATCTTGCGCACCGGTTCGGATACTGCCCAGCGTTAGCGCTTCCAGTGCAGAAATTTTCGGAAACTGGCCTAATTACCGGTTACTTTCAAGTGCCTGTGTGCCAAGATGGCAGCGATTTCTTGGGAGGTAGAAATGTCGGTCTCAGCTGGATCCGGAGTCGCGAAGAAACCGCGATATGCCTGGGTGGACTTTGCCAAAGGTCTCTGCATGGTTTTGGTAGTGCTTTATCATCTCTCGCTTTGGGTGGAAACCGAAGTAGAGAGCGGACCGTGGCTGTGGTGGATCGTCAGCGACGCATTAAATCCACTGCGTATGCCTCTGTTTTTCTTTATATCCGGGTACCTCAGCATTTCGTCATTGCGGCACCCGTTGGACCAGACCCGGTCACGCACAGTTGGACTGTATTTTGTCTACATTCTATGGACCGGCATGTTCCTCCTGCGCCGGTGGCTTCCATTCCTATCTACCGATACCCCACCCGAACTCCACCAATTGGGTTTGAGCCTGATTCTTCCCACATCATTCTGGTATCTCTACGCCCTGCCCTTGTTTTTCCTAGTCACCAAGATCTTGTTGCGGCTGCTCGGCACCCACAGTGTTTATGCGTTAATTCCAGTGGCTTTGATCAGCGCTCTGGCCCCACTGGTACAGCCCTACACCTCCACAATTCTGGGCGAGCCCTTCGACGCTGCAAAAATTCCGTCAGTACTGGCAAACTTTCTCTGGTTCTATCTGGGCGTGCACGGTACTGCGCTCTGGACCAGACTCAGTGCTCGGCCAGGTTATCCGATGCTCGTAGGCGCTCTGAGTTTGTATGCCGCAATGTACTCCGTCATGACCTTGTTTAAGCTGGAACTGTTCCTGGAAACCGCGCTTTCCCTCCTTGCACTGTTTGCCACCGCTCAGCTGGTCTCCAGAATCAGCATGGAGACCACAGTGAGCCGGGGCCTTCGCAATATCGGATCCCAGACGCTGCCTGTTTACATCTTTCACATCATCTTGATCTCAGTACTGAGCGCGGCTGTGAAGCTCACCGGCCTCATGCCGTTCCTTCGCGATGTACCAGGACTTGCTGCAGCATTGGTTCCGCCGTTGCTGGTGATGCCGCTAATCCTGATCTGCCTGCTGGCTGGACGCCTCATTAAGGGCTCCCGGCTTCGCTGGCTCTTGGAAGCCCCCACCTTCCTGGTCAAGACCCGCGAGGGTCGGAAGCCTCAGTCGAAGGAAGAAATTCACTGACAGTGCCTTGGCGTGTGAGGTCCACCAGCCGCTAGTTATGGGCGACTTTACAGCCAGCCGACTACATCTGTGCCAACAGGCTGATGGCCTGGGGCCGGTGCCCCAATGGGCCATCCCTCCTCCAAGCCCAATCTTCCGTGTCGGTACTTCAGGGTGCCCGCTCATATTGAGGCTAGCCGCCAATGGCGTCGACAAGGACGGTAGCCAACGACCTTGAGTAGGCGGTGGTTAGGTGCGAGGTATCAGCGCGTACGGGAATTCCGTTGACGAACCCCGGACACTGTCCGTCTACGTCGCAGAACCACTGATCGGTTGAAATGTATCTGGCCCCGGCTTCGCTGGCAGCGTTTTGCTGTGCCAGCTGCATAGTGCGCCACAGCGCGGAAATTTTCGCCGTGCAGTCAACCGGACTACCTACCCGGGTGACGCAGTCCTGCAGGTTGCGGCCGGCAGGCGGCGGCGACAGGATCGCGACTTCAACCGCATTGACGCGCGCCGCCCTTATTGTCTCGGCGAGTCCCGCTTCCAGCTCGGCTGCACCGTCTTCCCCGGATTCACTCGAACCCGCGCCAGATGCAAGGCGGGTGATGGTGTTGTCCGCATCAGCGAGGATCAGAAGGTCCGGCTGAATGTCCTTCAGCGCATCCAATGCCCATTCCCTGTGTGCATCACACTCCCGAAACTCGGTCCCACCGTCGCGAGTCACGGCTACAGAGGCTGAGGGACATTGCCCCTTTGTGAGCGGCACCAAGCGGTATCCCAAAGTCTGCACCGCTTCACGTAGTCCGGGAAGCCATGCAATGGCGTAGGAGTCGCCCAGCACAGCAACCGTCTTGGCGGCTTCTTCGGGACCCATGGCGCAACTATCAACATTTCCAGCAGCGATTTCGGCACACCCTTCGCTGTTCACCTCGTTGATCCAGTTCTTGGTGCCAAGTGTCTCCAGTGGAGGTGTCAACTCCGGAAAGTCGTCTGCTGACAGTGCAGCTGTGATGTCAGCTGCGAGATTCTCCTCCGGCGATGCAGACTTCGTTGGGGACGATTCTGCGGGGCCGCCCGAAGGAGCACTGGTATCGCTTAGTGCGCCAACTTCGGACGCCGATCCCTGGCCGCCAAAACCTCCCGGATTCATGACCAAAACGGCGGCGAGAATGACCGTTAGCACTCCCTGCGCTGCAAGGACCGCTGGCTTCCAGCGGACCAGGTCGAGGCGGCCGGAGGGGACAACTCCGTCGGACGGTCCGGACGCCGGCGTCCGTTCTAGAAGGTGGGACCGGCGGATGGGATCTTCAACCAAGTGGAAGGAGAGTATGGAGAGCACAAACATCAGCGCCAACGCTGTCAGGTAGTAACTGATACCGAGATTCGGGAAGTAGGACCGGAGCAGGATGATGACCGGAAAATGCCATAGATATAGCGAGTACGATACCTTTCCCACATACTGCGACACCGGATTTGTCAGCAGAAACATGGTCCGAGGGTTCCTGCCCACCCCACCGGCAATTACCATCGCCGCCCCCAGCACGGGCAGCAGGGCCCCGGGAGCCGGGATGCCGCTGCCGGAGTTAATTACGATGAGGCTGAGGATAACCGCTAGTAGCCCAAGGACCGCGGCGCTGTCCCGAACCACCGGGGCGACCGTTTTGAGGAAGGGGACAGCCAATGCCACCAATGCACCGACGCCAAGTTCCCAGGTGCGGGTGAAGGTTGAAAAATAGGCCCAAGTTGGTGCAGCGGCCACCTGCCACAGCGCAAAGATGAAGGATGCTGCCGCCACTGAGCCCATCAACACTGCGGGAACAACGGTTACGGAATTTTTGCCCCGGAACTTCCTGCCGGCCCAGACTGACCCAATGATGAGCCAGGGCCAGAAGAGGTAGAACTGCTCTTCGACGGCAAGTGACCAGTAATGCTGCAGAGGCGAGACAATGCCATCTGCCTGCCAGTAGTCAGTACCCACTGCGGCAAAGTGCCAGTTTGCGGCGAACAGGACAGAAAAGATTCCGTCTCCCCGGACCATGTCCCCCCTGCCGGAATTGTACAGGGCATAGGCCGCAGCCACGGTGACAGCCACCACCAGCACCGCTACGGGGATGATCCGCCGGGCACGGCGGGCATAGAACCGGGTAAAGTTGATACGGCCGCTGGCCTGGACTTCCCGCATGAGCAGCCCCGAAATCAGGAACCCGGAGATCACGAAAAACACGTCAACACCAACAAATCCCCCTGATGGTCCACCATAAAGGTGGTTCACGATGACCGCGACAACGGCGAGGGCGCGTAGTCCTTGGACGTCACGGCGCTGCGGGGTATGCTGCACCGCTATCGGCGCCTTTCCCCCGGGTCTGCCAAAGGCAACTGTCCTGCCGGAGAAGGTCTGGGCGTGGGCATTCATCTTTTCTCCTCTACAAGATGCTGCACTGCAGGCAACAGGTGGGCAGCGATTCGCCTCTGATAGAGTTCCGGGCTGTGCTTGGCAGCAGCAACCACCGCGTCAGCGGCAGAGCGCGCGATCCATTGGCACCAGTTGGCACGTATCTTTTCGGCCGCGTCCGCAAGTGCCTTCGGGTCCGACGGCGGCACAAAATGGACGCCCTCGTATCCGCCCGCAGCTTCCCGGAGGCCCGATGTGTCACTGACAATCACCGGCCGGCCGGACAGCAGCGCCTCGACGGCCGTGTTTCCGAAGGGTTCGTCGAGGCGGGAAGGCACCAAGGCAATGTCCGTCCGGGCCAGGAACGGACGGACATCCCGGTGAAAGCCGTGCAGATGGACCTGATCTTGAAGCCCCGCCGCTTGAATGGATCCGCGCAGTTCGGCTTCATAGGCTTCATTTCCCGGATACACCGCTCCGACAATGTCCAACTGCGCCTGGACACCTCGGGCGGATAGGACCTCCACCGCGGCGACGGCAACATCCACCCCCTTGCGGTGGGCCAGGCGTCCCACATACAGCAATCTCACGCAATCGCTCACATCAGAGCGGGAAGGGGGCGGTTCCCCGGGGCCGGGAACGGCATTGTCCACCACCGTGATCCTCCCATTCAGCCGGGGCTGGGCAGCCAGCAACACTGCCTCGCTGAACCGACTGTTGATGAGAATCGCGCTGGCAAACAACAGCGGAGCTGCAAGCGCCCGCTTGACTAACGGTCTGGCCGATTGCTCTGCCTCATGAACGTGGACAACCACTTTGCATCCCATCAGTCTGGGCAGGACTGTCCAAAGGGGAAGTGTCAGCGTGTTCACATATACGCTCCCCGGCCGAAGCTTCAGGAGCAGGGAGCCGGAACGGACCGACGCCGCTATGGCTGCCGGCAATAGTCGTAGCAGCGCTCGCGGGGACAGCAGTGACTTGCGCAACACAACGGTCTTGCACATGATGATCTGTGCTCCGCGCGCCTCGAGCTCGGCGACCAATGGGCCGGGCGCCGGCATCGTTACGCTGACGCGGGCGCCGGCGGACACCAGCCCCTGAACGCTTTCCAGTAAAACCCGGTCCGAGCCGTATAGATCCGCCGACGGATGTGCCACAAGCACCCGCCGCTCCGGCAGCCGCCGCTTCATCGGGAGTCCCCCGCAGTCTCCGGCACGGGACTCGCGGCGGCGATCGCTGCCAGCGCACGCCTCAAAGCCGTGCTGGAGGTATGAATGGTGTAGGGAAAATAGACCACTTCCACCCCCACCTCTGCGAACCGGTCCTCCAGGTCCCGGCCCTTGGCTGTTCCGCGCCAGTCGTCGCCCTTAAAGAACACGTCAAACTGAAGCTCCCGCCATGTCTCCAGCTTGTCCGGCAGCACCTCCGCATAGGCCTGGTCCACACACCTGATGCTCTCGACGATCTCCAGCCGTTCCGTCAACGGCACAACCGGCTGGACCCCTTTGGTGGCTAGGCACAACTCGTCCGACACCACCCCGGCAATCAAAAATTCACACTGACTCTTGGCGTGCCGAAGGACATTCAAATGCCCAATGTGAAACAAATCGTATGCCCCGGCCGCGTAGCCGATTCGGCGCTTTTCCATTTCGTGCCTTTCCATAACATGTTTGCAACGAACCGGGTCCTATGGTTGACTGCAGAGCGTCTCGTTCAATCGCCTTTATCCTTTTTGTCTGCGGCTGGGTGGCAGACCTCCCTGAGAGACCTCTATGTCACCCTCATTTCCCAGTACCGCCATGCCCGGACTGCGGCGAAACAGGAAGATTCCGGTTGCAGCCGCAGTCCTGTTCAGCCTTGTCGCCCTGCCGGCGCCTGTAATGGCGGCCGATCCAACTGATTATGTTTCCGAATCGCCGCTTCTGCGCGACACCATGTCCCGTACAAGTGAAGCGGGATGGGGAAAATCTGAGAACGGAGTTCCCTACTCCACCAGCTGGCTTCCCGCTCTCGCCGTTTCCGGCGGCACGGGCAAAGTGGTTATCCCCAAAGCCGGCAGTTCTCGCACAATTGAAGCGGCAATAACACCGGTCGCCGACACAGCCGCGTCCTACAGTGCGGCAGTATCCGCCCTCCCCACAAGCGGGGGCGGTATCCACTCCGGACTCCAGGTCCGACACACGGCTGGCTCCTTCTACCAAGGCACTATCCGTCTCCTGCCCGGAGGTAAGGCCGCACTGGATATCTCGCGGACAAACGCCGGTAAAACAAAGACGGCACTTGGTGCTTCCTTTGCCCTGCCGTTCACAGTCAAGGCAAAGCAGCAGGTCAATCTGGAGGTCCAGGCCACCGGCAGTTCGCCGGTGGCGATCAGGGCACGAGCATGGCCCGCCGGAACGCCGGTCCCTGGCTGGCAGCAGCAGGCCGTAGATAACAGCGGAGCCAAACTCACTGCGGCAGGGACTGTCCGGATTACGACCTACGTATCCGGTTCGAGCCAGCCCGCCGCTGTGGAATACGACAACCTCACTGCGGACGAGCTCAAAGCCGGCACAGCTCCCGTGCCCCCAGTCCCTGCTCCCACTCCACCGGCTCCGCCGGTTCCTGCTCCGGTTCCGCCCGTGGTTCCGCCGGAGGCTCCGCCTGTTCCAGTGGTTCCTGCCGGCGGCAGGGGCAAGGCCGGTTCCGCGGCTGTTGGCAGTACTTCCTATCCAGTGCCGGCCGGTGCGCTGTTTGTCGCCGGCAACGGCTCGGACTCGGCAGCAGGCACCCAAAACGCTCCCCTGCGCACCATCGCGGCAGCCACTTCGAAGGCCGCTGCGGGGACTGTAATTGTGGTCCGCGGCGGCAGCTATCACGAGCAAGTGACAATTCCGGTGAACAAGCGGCTCACGATTCAGGCGTATCCCAAGGAAGCTGTCTGGCTGGAGGGCAGCCGTGTCGTGGACAATTTCACAGCTGCCGGAAAGGTCTTTGTGGCCGCTAATTGGACGCCTCAGTTTGATGCAAGCTCCACTTATTCCTGGGGCAAGCCCGGGACGGAACACGGAGGCTCCTTTGTGGATCCGGCTAACCCCATGGCCTCGCACCCGGACCAGGTCTGGATCAATGACACCGCACAGAAACAGGTGGGGTCGCTGGCCAAGGTCACGACAGGAATGTTCTATGTGGACTACGCCGCGAAAAAGCTCTATCTGGGAACCAACCCTGCCGGAAAGACCGTTCGGGCCAGCGCTTTGGCAAAGGCACTGAGTATTCGTGCCGAGAACTCGGTGGTTAAGGGAATCGGCATCCGCCGTTATGCGCCGTCCGTTCCACACATGGCCACCGTAACGGTGGAAAAGAAGGGAGTGTCTCTGGAAAATGTTGCCATCACCGACACCTCCACCACCGGACTTGCAGTTGGCAATACCGATGTGACCCTCACCAACATCACTTCCACCCGCAACGGACTGCTGGGTGTTACGGCCGTTTATGCAGACCGGCTGAAGGTGACAAAATTGGACGCCAGCAGCAACAACCTGGAGCGTTTCAAGACCGCACCTGTTGCCGGCGGCATGAAGATTGGCCGCACCCGCACCGTCACCATTCAGCAGAGCAATTTCCGCGACAATATGGCTACGGGACTGTGGCTGGATGAGTCCGTGTACGACGCCACGTTGGCCAGTAATGACATGGTGGGAAACGCTAGCCACGGGGTTTCGGCCGAAATATCCGCCAAAGTTCAGCTCGTGGACAACATCATTGCCAACAACAAGAACTTTGGCGTGAAAATCAACAACACCAGTGAAGTGAATATATGGAACAACACCTTCAGCGGCAACGGGCGACAGATCAACGTGGTCCAGGATCTCCGGCGCGCAAGCAACCAGTCCACCCCGGGCCACGATCCGCGTCAGGCGTTCCCGGATAAATCGATGACCTGGATCAACGGTCCCGTGACCATCCGGAACAACATCATTTCCGGTACCACCGCAGCCGGAAACTGCATGCTGTGCGTGGAGGATTACTCCAGGGAATTCACTGCAGAGCAGCTCAAAGTCAGCGCCCAGGGAAACGTCTACCACAGGACAACCACGGCTGCTCCGACCTGGGGTGTCATTTGGTCCCGAGGAAATGCCAACCCTCACGTGTACACCTCCATCGCGGCATTCCGGGATGCAACGGGACAGGAGGAAACCCACCTGGAGCTGGCAGGGACAAGCCCGGTCAATACTTCCACTTTTGCTGCGAACAGCGCCGTGCGGGACAGCGCCGGCACGATCGCCGTCCCGCTGCCTGACAGCATTGCCAAACTGGCCCGCCAGTCGGGCGGCGCGCGTCACCTTGGTGCCTTTACCAACTGAGGCACGGCAGGACTTGAGCGGGTGAGACCGGGAGCGGACGCGGCATCGCGTCCCGTCCCCGGTCTCGCCTGCGGTTCCCACACCATCAGCGAAATCGCAAAGAACAACAGAAATGTTGTGCTGGCTTCCGTCAGGCCGTTCTCCAGAAAGCTTCTGAGCAGGACAAAGATGAGAATGGCAGGCAAGGCGGTGTTTGATGCTGTCCGCAGCGTGCGCAGCAGCAACAACACGGCCCATGTTGCGAGGACAACCGTACCCAGCACACCGGCCTGGGCCAGGGACGACATCCAACTGGAATCCAGCACCTGGGTTTCCCAGTACTGTCCCTCCACTGAAACCGTCTTGATGGGCAGGCCTCCCCCGACCCACCGTTCCCATGTCTGAACGGGCGTCTTTAGGACCGTTTCCCAGGCCAACGTGCGCGAGTTCAGGGTCAACAAGGGTGCGCTGCCCGGGCGCATGACCATATTCATGAGTGCCGGCGTGTAAAGAAGGGCGGGAAGAATCGCCAGCACCAAGGCCAGCAGGCCTACTGCCACGGACCTGCTGACTCTGCGCAGCGGTGCCAGAAGAAACACTGCGCCCAGTCCCAGTCCCATCAGCGCCGTTCGGGACTCCGTGGCCAGGACCACACCTATCAATGTGAACAGGGAGAGGGCAAGCGCCAGCGTTCCGCGTCCGCGCAGGATGGTGTGAGCCGCGGCGATGGCGGGAACACCGCACAGCATGGCAATCGCGTTTGGCCGCAGGGGCGGGAGGACTCCTGTAAGACGCTGCCCGTTCAGGAATCCGGGCAAGCCTGTCATCGCACTGCCCAACCCAACAATGGCCATGGCAACCAGCAACGGCGTTAATCCAGACAGTCCGGGCGATGCCATGAGCAGGAAGCCTACGGTGGCAGCAACAAGTATCAGTCTGGCCGCCAAAACCAGCGACGACGGGACATCCCCCACAGCCACGGACCCAATCAGGGAGATAGAGATAAATAGTACGAGCAGCAGAAACGGCCGTCCGGCTATGCGACGGTTCGAGGGAACGGAGGATGCGAGGGCGAGCGCCATTAAACAGGACACGGCCAAGCACACGCCCTTGGCAAGCACCACGCTGTCCGCGCCGCCCTCGTAGTACACGCCCATACGCCACGCCACCGTGCTGATAACGACCAGTAACCAAATGACGTACGGCAGCACCGCCTGCACCCGGGGACTCACGCTTGGTCCCGGGCACTGGCCTCAATCCGGTTCCTGCGTGGGTAAATCATGTCTTTGAGAACCCTCTCCGGAACATCCACCATGACAACACCCAGTGGTTCAGTTCCGAGGGCTCGCAGTTCCATAACCGCAAGATCCAGTTCAGCGTCAGTGGTTGCACCGTAGGACACTAGGATGAGTGCTCCTTGGCTCACGGCCGCCATCATTTCCGTGTTCAGCGGACTGGATCCATAACTGGCCTGGGCGATGAGCAGGTCAAAATCGTCCGCCAGTTCTTTCACCACGGTCCCGGCCTTTTGGAGTGTCTCAGCGGGTGGGTGGTTCGGGTTGCTGCCCGCAGTTACGGCGCAGAGGGATCCATCCGCCACCCGCTGGATCACCTCTTCACGGGTACAAGTTCCGGTCACCAGATCCGTGAGTCCCGGAGCGTGTGCCGGGCGGCCAAAGGGGGTGTCGCGCGAGCTGTCCGCCTGAAGTACACAGATCCGGCGGCCGGTATCCGCAAGGAACCGTGCCCAAGCTTCGATCATCATCTGACCGGATGCTTCCGATTGCCGGCAGGCACTGGTTGCCACCACAATCCGCGGCAGCTGCCCTCCGGTGCGCAACAGCACACGGGTGAGGAGGGAGCGGAATTCTGCCTCCGGTATCGCTTCCGGCTGGTTCGGGATGCGTTGCGCTTTGCCTCGGAGAGGCATCCGCCCCACCAACTCGATTCCAGACGCAGCCTCCACGTCCTCGGCGGAGTGCAGCTTGGTGGCTCTGCGGTCACGAACGATTGCTGTGATCATCCCCAGAGCAATACCGGAGAGAACACCCACAATAAGGTTGGTGATAATGTTCGGCGACGCAGGGCTCGCGGGTGGAGCCGCGGGAACGGTGATCTGGGGGTCAACTGTTGCGGCAGTCCGGGACCCTTCACCGTCCTCAAGCAGACGAATCTGCTCCGCAAGGCTTTCCGCCACCAAGTTCGCCATTGTCGAGGATTCTTTTGCTGTGGGCGCAGCAGCAGTGATTCGGACGTAGACCGTGTCCTTGGGATTGACCGCCGATACCCGCCGGGCTAGGTCTGAGACAGTTGCTCCGTTACCGAGCTGCTTAGCCACCGGTGCCAGTACCTGAGGACTCCTCACCAAGTCCGGATAGTTCTTCACCCGTTGCATGGTGAACTGCGAGTCCTCATACGCGGAACTATTGGAAGACTCGGCCTTGACGAACAGGTCCGCACGGGCCTCATAGACCCTAGGCATGCCCCAGCTGACCAGCACGGCTGCGTCAACGGCAAGAAACGTAACAAACACTATGAGAAGGAGCCGCCGTCGAAACAGCAGCAAGTATTCCCTTAGCTCCATGACTTCACCTCCCGGTACCATTTGCCCAGTGCCAGGGCCAGGAACGCGGCGGTCGCAATGAAGAGCAACCCGTAGACTCCGGTGAAAGCCCAGGGAACGCACAACAGCAGCGTAACGAGGCAGATAACGCCAAAGTCGGTGGGCAGCACGGCAACCGAGTAGAGAAAATTCGAAGATCCGTCACCCGCCATCAGGGTTCCGTGGTCCGTCCGCCGGCTGCGTCTGAGCTGATCCATCAGCAGGGTGGAGAAAAAATGAACGGTTGCCATCACTTGGAACAGCAGCGGCACCAGCAGCCAGGCCGCATCCAGGTCGTAGAATCGCCACCAGCACACAAGAATGGCCAGATGGATGGATCCCACTTTGAAGGCATCAACGGTGTGATCCAGCCATTCCCCTGCCATTGAGCCTTTCCCTGTGAGCCTGGCCAGCTGGCCGTCGGCGGAGTCGAGTGCATAACCGAGCACCAGCAGCAGGCAGACCGCTGCCGAGCTCTCGATGGATGGCCGCAGGGCAACAAGCAAACCGATGGCGCTGAATGTGCAGACCGCGCTGACGGCCGTGACCTGGTTTGGCGTCATCCGGGCGGTGTAGGCGGCAGCAGCAAGATACCGGCCGAGCCGGCGGTTGATGTAGCGGGAATATGCAGGCGCCCCTTTGGCGCTCTTTTGGGCTGTCGAGAGTTCAACTATCGCTTCTCGTGTAGTTAGCTGCGCCCCAGTTCGCAGTGTCATGGCTACTCCTTGATCTTTTTGGTTTCGATGTCCGTGAGCGACGCTGAGTTCGCGTTGCCCGTGACGGCGGATTCAGGCCTGAACCTGGAGGTGAGCCGGGTCCGGGCGGTGCCGGTGGATGCGGCGGTTTGGAGCCCGCGGATGTTAATCCGCCGGGTCCTGGTTTTGATCCCACTGATGGCCTGCTTGGTTTCCTCTTCTCCGAACGGCAAGGCAAGCGGGGACAGGGCTGTGTCAGCTGTCCAGGCGGAATGTGGGTTCCTGGTGGCTTTGGGGTTGCGCGTACTCTTTCCGGTCGCAAGGTCCCTGGCAAGAGTCAGGTAGCCCTCGGCCACCTCATCCCACCGGTAAAGGCCCTGAGCCCGTTCTTGGGCCGCTCTCCCGAGGCGGCTTGAGAGCACGGGGTCGGAGTCCAGGACAACCAGCGATTCCGCCAGCGATTCCACGCTGCTGAAGTAGCGTCCGGATTCCTCCCCAAGCACTTCGCGGTTGAAGACGACGTCGTAGGCCAGTACGGCGGTTCCTGCGCCCATGGCCCGCAACAGGGATGGATTGGTGCCGCCCACCGAATGTCCATGGAGATAGGTGCGGGCATGGGTGTACATCTGATTGAGCAGGCCCTGATCCCAAACTCCGCCCATCAGCTTGATACGGCTGTCGCTTTCGGCCAGTGCACGGATCCGCTCTGTGTATGCCTCGGCGTAGGGCGCCGACCCCACCACCGCCAGCGGTAGCCGGGAGTTGCTTTCCCGATAGGCCTTCAGGATGAGATCAACATGGTTCTCCGGTTCAAACCGGGCGACCACCAGATGGAAACCGTCACGTGACAGTCCAACCTCGCCCAGCTTGTCGCTTCCGATGTCTTCTGTCTCAGGGGCGCCGTATGTCAGAAGCCTCGTTGCGGCGTCGAACTCGCTGCGGTAGTAATCGGCGATGCCCCGGGCATCGGCAATTAACGCGTCGGCTCCCCGCACGGATGCTTGCTCGGCCCAGCGGTAATAGGCTCTGCCCTTGCCGTCCCACTTGGAACGCTTCCATTCCAAGCCGTCCACGTGCACCGCCACTCCAGTCCCCGAGCAACGCAGGAGGGGCAGGAACGGTGCATTGGCGGCATTGAAAACAAATACGGCGTCATACCGCGATGCCCGGAGCATGTGCAGGGCAGAAAGCGCGGTGTGGCTAAGCGTCTCTCCTACTTTGACCCGGAGGGCCGGCAGGTGCACCAATCTCATTCCCCGATGGGTTTCCGGACGCTGTTCGTCATGAGGGCGGCAGTAAACCGTGACCTCCACGCCGCGTTCCGCCAGACGGGAACCGATCTCCTCTATGGCCGTTTCGAAACCCCCGTAGTGCGCCGGGACTCCCCTGGTTCCCACCATGGCCACCCGCAGCCTGCTGGTGTCACTGCTCATTCCTGTTCCTTCCGTCAAAGTTCGCTGCAAAAGTGAGGTTGGGTCTATGGCCGCGGCAAACCGGCCCAGAGGTTGTCCCAGAAGGCGCCAACAGGCGCATTCGTGGATGATCCGGACAGATAAGACCCGATTCCGATACGGCCCGGCGCTTGGAGGGCCGCTGTGGAATCGGCCGCTGTCAACTGCCACTGCACCGGCTCAGGCTGCCCCATTTTCCAGACCTTGGCCCGGATTGTTGTGGGTGAGGTGCCCACAACCTGGATGCGGACGGTCAGCATGTCGCCGGGGCGGTAGACGAGTCCGCTGATTGTTGTCTGCGGGACCAAGTAGGCGTCACCCCGGTTCAGGCTGACGCCCACGGTCCCGTTGGCCATGTAGCGCACCTTGGCGGAATAGCTGCCCTTACCGGGAAGCTCCCTCGCATAGACGGACTGGTACGTCCCGCCTCCGGTTGCGGCCTTGTCCAAGCCCATGTCCACCTGCACTTCCGTGTCCACCGCCGTGACGGCCGAAAGGTATGCAGTGACACCCAGGGTTGCTGAGGCAAGCCGCTGGCGGCCCATTCCGTCCACCACAGAGAAGTTGGCTGCTGCGCCGGCGTAGGAGTAAGCCCCGCCCAGATCTGCGGACTGCCACCCGCTGGCCGATGACCGTCCGAAGACGTCCTGCGCATAGGCGGCGGGGGCCGCTGGGCTCACGGTGACCTGGCTGGTCCTAATACCGGTCGCTCCATCCGTATCCGTGACCGTTAGGCTCACGTTGTAGGTTCCTGCCCGGGGGTAGGCGTGACCAATGGTTTCGCCGGTGCCGGAGGTACCGTCCCCGAACGACCAGGAGTACCCGGCCGGGTCAGCTTCCACGTCGGTGGATCCCGAGGCATCGAAGGCGACTATCAGACCGGTTGCCGATGACGTGAACACTGCAGCGGGCGCCGCATTGGTGACCCTGATCTGCTGGTTCACGGATGCTGTTGACCCGTCAGAGGAAGTAACCGTCAATTGCACGGTGTAGTCCCCATCCAGGCCGTACAGATGGGTGGGCTTGATACCGGTCCCTGTTGTTCCGTCACCAAAGTCCCAGGCATAAATTGCTCCCGCACCTGCATCCTCAGCCGTGAAGACGGCGGACCTGCCCGTGGCACCGGAGGTGAACGCGGCAGCCGGGCCCGGGTTCTCCACCGCAACACTCTGTGAAACGGAGGCCGTGAGGTTTCCGCTGTCCGTAACAGTAAGTGTCACGGTGTACTGGCCGCCCCGGGTATAGGTGTGAACGGGGTTTACACCGCTCCCGGTAGTTCCATCGCCAAAGTCCCAGGCGTACGAGGTGATGCTGCCGCTTCCGGGTCGTGCAGCTGTGCCGTCAAAAGTGACCCTAAACGCTGACACTGTTGAGGTGAAGGCTGCTGATGGCCCGGCTGGTGCCGGGTTCTGCGGACTCGCTGTCACCGTAGCGGTGCTGCTTGCTCCGCGGTTGTCCACGACGGTCAGGGTGACCTCGTAATCGCCGGCGGTGGAGTACGTGTGAGTCGGACGGATACCTGTGTCAGTGGTTCCATCCCCGAAACTCCACGAGTAGGACGAGATGCTTCCATCCGGATCCACAGACTCACCGGCGTCAAAGGAGACGGTCAGATCCCTTACCTGCGTGGAGAAGGCGGCAACGGGACTCACATTTATGCGGTCCACAACAATGTCTGATGTGGCCGTTCCGGTGGCTCCCGAGTTGTCCGTAACGGTGAGCTTTACCGTGTAGGCTCCGGGATTTGCATAGCTGTGGCGCGCAGTGGCTCCGGTACCGGTGGCACCGTCGCCGTAATCCCAGGCGTAAGAACTGATATCTCCGTCAACATCGTTGGATGCAGCTGCGTCGAAACTCGCGTCCAGGCCTGCTGATGATGACTGGAATCCTGCGGTGGGGGGCAGATTGCTCACTGTCACGACCTGCGTAACAATGCTCTGGCCGCCTCTGTCATCCGTGGCTACAAGGCGAACGGTGTAGCTGCCGCCTCTGGCGTAAGAGTGCGACGGCGAAACACCGGTTCCACTGCTGCTGTCGCCGAAGTCCCACTCGTAGTCCGTAATCCGGCCGTCTTCGTCCTTGGTGCCGGCCGCGTCAAAGCTGACCGCCAAGCCCGCATTCTCAGCGGTGAATACTGCCTCAGGCAGGATATTGGAGGTCTGGGTGGAGACAGTGGCCGTAGCTGATGTCTGTGCCCCATTGTTGTCCGTCACGGTCAGGGTCACGGTGTGGTCGCCCGGCTCCGTGTACATATGCTGGATCCGGTCGCCTTCACCTGTGATGCCGTCACCCAAGTCCCACTTGTAGGAGACAATCAGGCCGTCGGGGTCGGAGCTTCCCTGACCGGAAAGGACCACATTCTGGCCGTCCACAGTGGCCTCGACCTTGGCAATCGGAGCTTGGTTGACTACGCCGCCGGCAGCCGCGTAGTGGGCGTTGATGCGCTCGGGGCTGAGGGCCTGGGCGTACACGGCTGCTTCATCGATTTGTCCCTCGAAGTAGGGACTCGATGCGCCGCCCCAGGTCCGGTCTCCGCCAATGCGCCAGTAGCCCGTGTATTCCTGGGCTGCGGTCTGCGGGTTAGTTCCTGAAAGCACACCATCCACGTACAGCTTCATGCCGTCCGCTGACTGGGTGGCAGCAACATGGTGCCATTGGTTGTTGTTGTAGGCACCCTCAGTGATGATGGTGTTCTCCGTTCCGGTATAGGTACCGAACGTGAGCTTTCCGTCATCGCGCATATAGACATGGCGGTCATAGCTTCCGGACAGCCCGTTGTTCGAATTGCCAAAGCCGATGATTTTTCCGCCCCGGGTGGTTGAGGTCTTGAACCAAGCCTCCTGGGTGTAAACAGCAGGGCCGTCCATGGGTGCTCCGGCAGCCGCCATTCCATCTGATCCGTTGAAGCTGAACGTCCCGCTTCCGGTAACCCCGCCGGCACTGTTGCGGACCACTCCTCCGGTAACCAGCGCGTCGTTCATGAACGGACCGGTGTCGAGGGCCGATGTACTGCCCCCGTCATTGAGCCGCCAGAAGATTACCGGTGAGTCGTTGTAGACGATTTTCCCGTAAGTGTCGGTCGGTGCGGCAGGAATGGATGGACTGCGGCCGCTGGCCGCATAGTGGTCTGCAACCCGCTGCGCGGACAAGGCACTCGGGTAGACAGCGACTTCATCAATGTTGCCGGTGAAATTGCTGTTCGAGGGCTGGCTGGGCCATCCGCCGAGGTTGTCACCACCCACCCGCCAGTAGCCTTCATACTCCTGGCCTGTGGTGACGTCCGTCCTGACCGCAGTCCGCACGCCATCGATATACAGGGCCATGCCAGCCGAACCCATTGTGGCGGCCACATGGTGCCATTTGCCGTCGTTGTAGGACTTGGCTGTGTTCAGTGTGGCTGTCCGTCCCGGATACACCCCAAACCAAATCCGACCGCTGTTATCCATGTAGATGCTGCGGTCATGGTTGGACGAATTGCCCGTCCGTTGGTTGCCGAAGCTTAGGATCTTGCCGCCGGAAGTTGACGTCGTCTGGAACCAGGCTTCCGTGGTGAAGGTATCCGTCGCCGGTGTCAGAGCTCGATTGGCGATGGACGCCGCGGCGCTGCCGTCGAACTTGGACGCGGGGTTTCCCGCCAGCGCACCTTCAGCGCCGCGGCTAATCCCGGTGCCAAGGTCGCCGTCGTCGTACCCCACATGGTTGAACGCAACGTTGCCCGATGCCTCATCCAGCGGGTAGTAGAGCTGCGCGCCGTCACCGCGGATCATCTCTGCGTATGCCGAGGGGGACGTTTTGGTGACGGTGACCGGATCCGACTTTGGGCTGAGGAACTCATTGCCGGCAGGGTCCTTGACCCGAATCCGGTAGGTGTGTGAGGCACCCGGTGTGCGCCCGGTATCAGAGAACCCGAGGGCTTGGGTTTTCCACCAGAGGGACTTGGCCTGAACCGATCCAATGGCCACCAAGCTGTTGTCCCGAAGTACTTCATAGGTGAGGACGCCGTCGTCATAGTCCCAAGTGTTGGGCCACGCCACGCGCACGGTGCCAGGAACTATGGATAGAGCTGACGGCTTCACGGCAGCGCTGTAAACCGGGCCTGTTTTGTTCGGTGCGACAGAGCGCTGGCCGAAGACCGCGAGTCCCTGCTGCTGCTTACCATTGACAGTGGTGAATTCACCGCCTTCCACCAAGTAGTTCTCGTTGTTGTCCAGTGCCCACCCGCCCTGATATTGGCCGGTAAAGAAGCCGGTATTGATGGAGGGGTACCAGTGGAGGAGGCTGGGCACCGGCTGGCCCGAGTATGTGCTGTTGCTCCCCCGAGGCGCCTGATCGGTGCCGGTCGCGTAGATGGTTTCGGCTAGGGAACGGCGCCACGTCTGTGGGCTGGTCTCCGGGAATTCGCCCAGCGAAGAGCAGTCGTGCGCGTGGGAGACGCTGTAAAGGACCTCGCCCATAACCGCGACATCGGTGGTAGCGCCGTAGCAGTTGTCCATCCAGACGAGCTCGCCGGTCTTGAAATCTGCGGCAAACCTGCCGTCATACCAATGCCCGCCCATGCCGTTGGCAGAGGCATAAATGACACCGTCTTTCTCTATCATCTGCGTCACCCAGGAGGTGTTCTTTGTTGGTCCCTGCATCTCCGTCTCCGGGATGGGCGTACTGATCCATTGCTGGCTCGCGCCGGTGACACCGTCCACGGCACCAACGCCGATTTTCCTGGCGTCGTTCAGTGACTGGAACCGTCCTGCAATCACTACCCGGCTATTGTCAGCGGCGGCTACGATGCCGTGGACAATGTCGTCTGTCTTTGGCGCCCAGGGTAATAGCGCTCCAGATGCACGGTTGTAAGCGGCGGCATTATATCGGGTCTGATTTCCAGCCTTACCGAAGGAACCGCCGACATAAAGTGTCGAAGCGGTCGCATACACAGTCTGGACGCTGCCACCGATGCTGGTGTTGAACGGTTTCAGTGCTCCCGTTGAAGTATTAAAGACCGCGAGCTTGCTGCGCGGCTGTCCACCCACAGTGGTGAAGGAACCCCCAACAATGACTTCCGCGCGATCCGGGCTCAGTTCCACCTCCAGCGCTTGGGCGTTGAGGTTGGGATTCCACGGCAGGATATTGCCAGTGGAAATTTCAAAAGCCATGGCGTTATTGCGCACGATTTCACCGACTCCACCGGCAGGGACGCCCGAGGGTCGCGCCTTGGTGAAGCTGCCCACAGCATAGGCTATGTTGCCGTTTACCGCGGTACTCCAGACAACACCGTTGATCTGCGGAGTGGTCAGCAGATCAGCGCTAAGAGTCTCGGGAAGCGGCCGCTCCGCATCCGCGAGCAGCGCCCGATTAACAACCGCGCCGGGGGTGAGCCCGGCATCAAACCCGACAGTGGCTTGTGCCGGGACGGCAGCAAAGCCTGCGAGCAGGGATAAGGTCCCCAGAACCGCCAGAGCCTTGACCGTGCGGCCTCCGCCGGACAGCCACCGTCTGTGTTCTCCACGCATTTGAACTCTAAGCATGATTTTCCAGCTCCCTTTCGTGGGGCGTGGTGCTGACGGTAGTTATGTCGGTTGTGTGTCTGCGCAGCGGCACGAGGAGCAGCTGCCTGATGGCAAGACCGCCGAGTGCCGCTCCCGAGGCTGCTGCCAGCGGAGCCAGCAAGGCATTTCCGGTGAGTAGAACAACGGTGAGGACGGAGCCGAGGGACACAGCTGTGTCCATCAGCCGGATAAGGAAAATTCGGGCCGGGCTGCAGCGGACTGCTGCCAGGACGCCGTACGGCGTAGCGGCTGACACTGCTGCTGTATAGAGCAGCCAGCCCGCTACTGCACTGAGTTCGGGAAGGCTGCCGAGAACCAGCGGACCGGCTGCTGGCAGTGCCAAGACAGCGACGCCGGTACAGGCTGCTGTAATGCTGAGCAGTGCGAAGACTCCGCGATCAGCCCGCTGCAGGAGTTGTGCCAACGAGACTGTTCTGGAGCGGGCGAAGGACGCAAATAGATAGGAAGAAATGCCGGTAACCACGAGCATTGCCGGGGCCGAATAAACGCGAGCCAGCTCCAGTGCACCACTCGCTTCAAAGGTAACGAGGAGTACCACGGCGCTGCGCATCGCAGTCAGCAGCGCCGGGCGAAGGGACTGCTGAGCTGCGCGCCAGGTCCCGTAGGCAGCAACAGCCCGCCATTGCGCGCCCCTCAGGCTAACGAAGGTTCTTTCAGTTGGCGGAATCATCACGATTCCAACCGCTGCCCCTGCTGTCTGCCCGGTAGCTATGGCCGCCAAAAAGGACGTGACTCTCAGTTCCCCGCTCTGATCAGCGATTAGCAAAACCACTAGTGAGGCAACAATGACCGAAAGGTCCATGACGACAATGCGGCGAAAAAGCATGCATGCCATCAGAAGACGACGCAGAACGTCCTCCAGCAGGTACGCCGCAACAGCCAGCCCGAGGAGCAGTGCCTGGGGAGCGGTGGCCAGATCCATAATCCAGACCACCGATGGAACAATCCCGGCACAGGTCAGGCACAGCACAATCAGCCACAGCTGCATACCGGCCCGAAGCGACCTTGACCGGCGGTCCAGCACCGTCAGGGAATCTCCCACGAAACCGCTTGTGGTGGCCGCTGAAAGGACAAGCAATCCGTAGAGGACAGACAGTAGACCCAGGCTTCCCAAATCCAGGGAACGGGCGGCAACAGCCATGATCAAAAAGGCGCCTAAGGCCTGGCTGGACTGGGCGGCCACGGCGCCTGCCGCGGTGCGGTAGCTTGCGGTCAAGCGGGTCACGGCAGATCCCCGCGGAAAACCAGAGGCTGATGGGAGCCGTTCAAATCCAGATAAAGAACGGTTTCCGGTGCGCCGGCAGGAAGCAGGAAAGCGTAGCTGCCTTCTGCTGAGTCGCCTGGTTTCAGGGTGCCCGTCAGATCATTAGTTTCAACCTCGCTGTACAGTGGAGCCGCCGCGAATCTCTCGTCCCCGTAAACCATGGAGGGAACTACTGCACCAAGGTCCAGGTCCTGCGTGGACCCGTTGCGAATAGTCACGGTGAACACCACATACTCCGCTCCCACCACAAGTCCGAGGCCTTCTCCCTCTACCACTCCCCGGTTGAAGTCGGACGTAGTGGCCGCCACTCCGTCCGCATAAACTGCTTCAGCAGTGAATGACGCGGACTCCACGGGCACGGGGTTGGCTGCCGCATCTTCGCGAAGGACCTCAGGGGCTTCAGCCTTACTGCCTGGTTCCGGGACAGATGCGGGCCCGCCCGGCGGCCCCTGACTTTCTTCCGGCTCCGGGGACGGCTTTACATCCATCGGAGCCGGCGAAACGGACGTGGTTGGCTCCGCAGTGGCTTGGGTGGCCGGTGCCTGTCCCGAGCAAGCCACAACGACGACGGATAGCAAGCCACATCCCAGCGTTCTACCGACGAGACGAATAGATACCCGACCCCCAGTGATGGCTTTATTTCTCATTTTGAACCGCTTATCTTTCAGCCGTATTAATGCAGAAAATGTATCTGCTTTACGCATTCAAAACACGAGTACCAACTACTTTGCAGCCGATAACAGACTCTTTAGTGCGATCTTAAATTACTTGTATTTGAAGTCGAGGTTACTCGCATTGGAGACATTCAATACGCACCCACCGGGCGGAACATCTGCACCACCGTGCGCCATAGGATTATCAGGTCTCCGGCCAGGGACCAGTTCTCTACGTAGTAGAGATCCAGCCGCACACCGTCCTTCCAGTTCAGCTCCGAGCGACCATTTGTCTGCCACATGCCGGTAATCCCGGGCTTGATGTACAACCTCCGGTGAACCCGGTTCTTGTAGCGGTCAACTTCCCCCTGCAGTGGCGGCCGAGGGCCCACGAGGGACATATGGCCTAAAAAGACATTCCAGAATTGAGGAAGCTCATCGAGGGAGTACTTGCGCATCCACCGGCCCACGTTCGTGACCCTGGGGTCCATCTGTATTTTGAACAGCAGGCCGTCTCCTTCATTGCGGTCCAGGAGGCCGGCGAGGTCATCTTCAGCGGTTTCAACCATGGAGCGGAATTTGTACATCAAGAACTTTTCCCCACCTCGCCCAACGCGCTCCTGCCGGAAAATAACCGGACCGTGGCTGTCCCGCTTAATAAGAAGGGCCAGGATAA
This sequence comes from Arthrobacter sp. UYP6, assembly GCF_040547315.1. Taxonomy (NCBI): domain Bacteria; kingdom Bacillati; phylum Actinomycetota; class Actinomycetes; order Micrococcales; family Micrococcaceae; genus Arthrobacter; species Arthrobacter sp. UYP6. Next base: position 231,077 of record NZ_JBEPPM010000002.1, on the reverse strand, counting down.
GGAAAACGGGCAGAAGCATCACCAGAGCAAGCCCAGAAAGGGCGATATCCAGGGACCTTTTGAGGACGTGGCGCGCGCCGGTGTACTGGGGCAGTTCCACGTGCATCAGAGGAAGCCCCTCAACCGGGCGGGAATGAATGCGGGGACCAGCCACATTGGTGAGCCCGGTTGTCAGGATCAACTGGGTGGCGGACTCCTCCAGTTCCCACCCGAGTTCCTGGACATAGGAAGCGCCGCCTTTCATTGACCCGGCAACGATGACTGCGTCGGCACGGGTTTCACGCACAGCGCTAACCACGGAATCCATGTCTGCCACGACCGGGATCGACTGTCCGTTGACAGTCAGGTACCGGGGCTTGCCCTCGGTGGACGTCAGTGCGACTCCCACCACCCGGTATCCGGATCCGGCCTTTCGCTGGATCTGGTTGGCGACGTACTTCACGTCCTTGGCCTTGCCCAGCACCACCACTTTGAACAGATATCGACCTCTAGCCCGCTTGGCGACTAGCCACTGACGGAGTATCCATCTGCTGGCGACGAGTCCGAAAACTCCGCTGGGTATGGCAATCGCGAAAAATCCGCGGGAGATATCCACTCCGAAGATCAGGCAAACCATGGCCAAGCATCCGAGGAGTGTCATGGTTGCGCCGACGACTCTTCTGTATTCCTCCATGCCGTGCCCAACAATCAGGCCGTCACGGCTTCGGTAGGCAGACAACGCAGCCATCCAGGCACAAACGATGAAAGCTGAAACCAGGGTGTAAGGCAGAGCAATGCTGCCCGCATCCACGGAGGATTGATTCAGGCCGAACCGAACAATGTGAGCCAGCGCCAGCACCGAGATGACCATGCTGGCATCAACGGCCAACAGAATCTTACGGTAGCGGCTGGTCCACTTCGTATGGTCGCTGGTGGGACGACCTCTCACAGATGTAAAGCTCTTAAAATTTGGGAAGTAGATTGGCGCCACAGGACGCACAAAATCCAGATGAACCTCGGCGGATTTGGTATCTGTCATCAGAGCCCTCTCAAAGCCCGAAGCCTTCCGAAGGGGTCGACGACGGCTGGGGGGAAGCCCTGGTCTCAAAAGGCTTCGACGCCGTCGACCCCGCTCGGGGGACCGGTGCCAGTGACACCGGATGATCGGCGGCGGGCCGGCTACTGGATGGTGCGGCAGATATTTACTTCTGGAAGTACCAGAAAAACACCGCATCACTACCATTTATGTCCGCTTTAATTCCCGCCAAACAATCAACACTCTTAAGACTAGAAGCAGCAAGAATCGGATACACGAGTAATGCTTACTCGACTCCCCGAGAGAATTTCTCCCCCCGCGAGAGATATACCTGCATCTACTCGGTTTGAAGAAATACAACCATAATTTACGGATGAATCCGCAGCGAGTAGCAGCACAGCTTAGTTCCGCGGAGAGTGGGTCTGTGTCCGGCGCCCGTTCCGGTCCGGCAAGCTAGTCCAGGACGGCCGGGATGGCTCCCGGTTCCAGCGCCCGATAGGCCGCCTCCAGATCCGCACGCCGGCTGATCCCCAGCTTCACATAGATCCGGTAGACATGGCCCTCAACCGTCCGCTGCGAAAGCGTGAATTGTGCCGCCACGTCCTTGGTGCTGGCACCGGCAAGGAGCAGGTCTACAATCTCGTGTTCACGGCGGGTCAGCCGGACCAGATGCAGAGACGGGCTCAAATAGGACACTGTCACGCCCGCCAGCTCTCCGCGGCGCCGGCGCAGCTGCTGAATCAGGGCGCGCTGCCGGCGAAGGTTGCCATGGGTTCCGTAAAACCGGATGGCGTGGCCGATGCTTTCCACCGCAAGGAGGTATTTGCGGTGCCGCACGGCTTCGTCCGCTGCTGCCACCATCAGGTCCGGGTTTCCCGAGACCACTGCACCGGCGTAGGCGTTCAGCGCCGCCGCTTCGCCTCCTTCAAAGGCCGCACTGATTTCCTGCAGCCGGGGTGCCTGCCGAAGATCGCCCACGGCGAGGCAAAGTTCCAAAATGTCCTTCTCCGCCGCCAGGAAACCTTCTTCTCTTGCCAGGGCTGCAATCTCCGCCAACTTTGCCGGCGCGCTGCCCTCCGGCTCGGGTGAGGCCAATGCTGCGGCAGCATATGCCTGGCCCACCAGCCACAACGGACGCGGTCCCGGGTAACCAAGGTTGCCGAGTTCCTTGGCGTAGCGGGCTGTCTGGATCCGGTCCCCCACCACAGTGGAGGCGTAGCCCGCCAGCCCGAGCGCGTAGGGCAGTAGCATCTGGGGGTCGGAAACGCGCAGGGCTTCCACTGCCGGGTGCAGGCTCTGCAGCCCTTCCCGCAGGCGGCCCTGGTGAATTTCCGCCGCTCCCTCAAAAACACCCATGGTGCCGCCATAGGTGATCAGGTGCTCCGCCGGGCTATCCAATTTCGCGGCGAGAAGACGCTCCAGCTCAACAAACCGCCCGCCGTGCAGCAGGGCGTGTGCATGCCGCACCACCGCCGAACCGCAGTGAGCATGCAGCGTGCCACCCAGGCGCCCGATCAGTTCCAGACCCCTGCCGGAGTGCTCCAGCGCGCTGCTGATGTTTCCGCGGGAAACCATGATTTCGGACAGCAGTCCATGCGCCGCCATAAGCCACAGGGACTCCGGTCCGGCCCGCTGCGGCTCCACACATGTGGTGAACCGAGTGAGCCGGCCCAGCGCCGAGGGATAGTCCCCCGCTGTCATGAGCGTCAAGATGCGCAGCAGTTCGGCTCCGTCGGCCACAAATGCCGCAGGTTTCCCCGGCCCCCCGCTGCGGGATGACAACTCGCTGGACGCAGCGCACCAAAAGTCGGCGAGCCTGTCCAGCTCCCCCGCGTCCCGGCCGGACCTGATGCAGAGCCTGGCCATGGCCAACACGGCCCGCAGCAGGCTTTCGTCATCCGGAACCACCCCTGGCAGTCCCGGCTCCAGTATTTCCTCAAGCACAACACGCGCTTGGGCATACTCGCCGATCTCCACGAAGGCCGCCGCTATTTCCGCCCTTGCCGGCAGCACGTACCGGGCGTCGCGGACTGCTTCGCCAAAGCGGATAGCCAGACGTGTGCGGCCGTCGTCGTTCGCTGCCCGTGCTGCTTGCAGAAGCTCCTCATCCGCGACCGCGTCACCGCAGTCCAGCGCCCATTCCATCAGGCGCAGCCAGGCCTTCTTTTCACCTGGATCATCGGAATCCGAGCTGGCCGTGCCGTTGAGGCATGCCAGCACCCGGGCACGGAGCGCCGCGCTCCTCACGGCCGGCACCAGAGACCGGATGACTTCCGCGTGCAGGGGTTGGGGCAGGGACAACGGCTCGGAAGGCCCCGCTGTGGCAGAGATGAGCCCGTCAGCCAGCAGGGCGTGAACCGGGGCCGGGCCGCAGACGGCGGTCAGGACCGCGCGGGGCAGCGGCTGAGCCAGCGCCAAGGTTTCCAAGGTGTCGCGTTCCTCGGCGTTCTGTCCACTGAGGTGCCCCTTCACCTGGTCCACCACACCCACGTCCAGTCCGTCCGGCTCACGGCGCAGAAACCATGCACCGTTGCCTTCCGTCAGCAATCCGAGTCTGCGGGACCGTGCCAGCAGTGCCTTCAGGTACAGGGGGTTACCGCCGGAGGCCCTGGCCAACAAGGCGCTGGATGCCCGCAGCACCGGCCCGCCAAGGACACCCTGGCAGACGTCCTGAACCGCTTCCGGGGACAGCGCGGTCAAATCAATGCGTGCCAGCAGCCCGTCGCGTGCCAGGGAAAGCAACTCGTGGATGAGCCGTGCCCGCGGCCTGGCCAGCACAAGCAGCCGCAGTTCCCCTGACATGGTCAGCTGGGCCAACACGTGGCTGCTGGCCTCGTCAAGACAGTGAGCGTCATCGATCACCAGCAGCGGCTGGGGGCTTCCCCTCTCGCTCATTTGGCGAAAGTAACCGCGGATGGTCCTCAGCACGGCAAGCGCTGAGCCCATATCCTCGGGACCGGCGGCTTCAAGGTAGGGCGAGAGCACGCCATAGGGCATCCGGGAGAGGACGGGGCTGCCGTGGATAAAGGACGGCGTGACAATTCCGTCCAACCGTTCCAGAATGTGGTCTGCGAGCGCAGACTTCCCCATACCTCCGTCCCCCACAATGACCACTCCGCGCATCCCCGGCTCAAGCAGCCGGGAAGTGATCTCCTGCACTTCCCGGTCCCGGCCAAACAGCGCAGCCCGCGTGCCGGGGGCTCCGGGTGTATCCATCCCGGTCATTTCCGTGCTCCTGACTTATCCGAAATGACTTTGGCCAGCTCACGGCGACTCCCCACGTGGAGCTTGGAATAGACCTGGTACAAGTGTCCCTCTACCGTCCGCACCGATATGTTCAGTTCCGCGGCAATGGCTTTGTTGCTGGTGCCGGCAGCCGCCATGCGGGCGATGGACCGTTCCCGGAACGTCAGGGATCCGAGGTACTCGTCCGCCGCGTGGTTTCCCTCGATGCTTGAAACCCCTGTTCCGCGCCGGCTGCGGTGGATGAACCGGACGGTGGCGCGGTCACCGGCGCCTGAGGCCACCGCCAACGCCCGCTCCGACGCTTCCTTCGCGAACAGGAGGTGCCCGGCTGCCTCTGCCTGTTCGCCGGCCTGGATCAGCAGCTGCGCGTCATAACTTCCCACGCCCTTGGCATACGTTTCGCACATCCGTGCGAAGGGGCCCTGCTGGTGGGCCGCTACGTCCAGAACGCGGTCAAGATTCTCCACATCGCCCAGCCGTGCGGCGCTCAGCAGCGAAAGCAGCTCATATGAATACGCACCCCGCCGATGATCGTGTCCGGACAGTTCAACAAACCGACCGGCTGCCTGCTTCGCGCCCATGGCTCCCTGGGCCAGGGCCGCGAAGTGTCGGGCAGCGCGCCGCATCGTCCAGGGACCGCCGTCGGCCGCTTTGGCACGAAGCTGGAGATACGCCTCCGCCGCTTCCCCGTCGTTTTGCAGCGCAAGGCAGTAGGCCGTAGCCGCTGCGGCCAGCGGGAGCATGGATTCCGGCCCCCCCAGCCGAAGCTGCACGACGGCGGGAACAAGGCAGCGAAGCGCCGGTACTGAATCTCCGGCGTAGGCGTGCAGCAGCCCCTCCCCCAATTCGCCGAACATTCCCGGGAGCAGCGTCGGCTGGCCGTGGTGCACCTGCTGCTCGAGCATCCTGCGCGCGCTGTCCAGTGCACCGACGGCCAGATGAACGTGGATGATCCGTGCCAGGGACCTGGTGCGGCAGCCCCGGCTGATACCGGGGTCATTAAGCAGCCGTTCCACTTCCTGGGTCAGCTCCACCGCCTCATCCTGCCGGTCGGTCATCCCCAGTGCCTCGCAGAGCCAGGACCCTATCAGCACACGGAATTCCTTGTCCTGGCCGGAGGAGTCCGCCTGCAGCCGGGTTAAAAACACTGTATTTTCAAGGAAACGGCCGTGCGTGGAGTTGCACTCCGCCCGGGCCAGGATCAGTTCCTGAGTCAACGCTGCTGTGTCCGCACGGGTGATGCTTCCGTCCGCAGACAGCTCCGCCACGCGCTGCTCGGCCTTAGCCAACAGCTCTTCGTGTTTCTTCGCTGCGCCTGCGGGCAGGGCACCCGCAGGCAGCGCACCGGACAGCGCGCCGGTTGCTGCCATGCAAAGCATCCGGTTCTCGGCAACCAACAGCCGAATTTCCTCCACCGGGGCGGCGTTGCCGCCGCGGGCACGATAGCTGCTCAGGACGGAGACAGCCAACCCATAGTCCCCCGACGAAGCGCGCGCGGTGACCAGCTCAAGGACTGCTTCCGGGGTCTTTGCGTAGTCCTTGAGGGACGTCACCAAGCGGACCGCGGCCGCTGAGTTTCCGGACTTGTTGGCTTCACGGGCCGCGGCGACGGCGGTGGCGACGTTCAGGTCCTCGCGGCTGTCCAGCTGCCACAGCGCCAGCCGCAACGGGTCCAACACTGCGGCAACCGGCTCTGCCCCGGCGACGGAATCCGATTCGGCAGCGTCCGTGGCCGGCCCCGCTGCTGAGACGGCCTCCCGCAACTGGGCCAGGAGACTGGACCTTGTGCCCTCGTTCAGGGAAAGGCAGACAGCGCGGGCCAACACCTTGTCACTGATCATGACGCGGGGAACGCCGTGCTGCTCAACAGAGAGGATTCCCCGTTCCTGGAGCGTGTCCACTTCCCCCGGTTCCACGTCATGCACTGCCGTGGCCAGCGGCAGGGAGCCGGCCAGGGCAATGGTCCGCACCAGCGCCAGCTGCCTGTCTGTCAGCGGGTCCAACCGGTCCAGCATGGATTCAGCCACACGCCCGGCAGGAACGGGCTTCCGCGACTCAAGAACCCAAACACGTCCGCTGCTGCGCAACCTACCGGACTCGCGGAAATCGGCGCAGCCCAGCGCGAGCAGATGCGGGTTACCGCCGGTGTGACGGTGCAGGCTGGCCACCGCTGAACCGGATACTGGACCGCCCAGTTGCGCCGACAGCAGTTCCGCCGTCTCGGCCAGGTCCAGCGGTTCAAGATCCACCCGGGACAGGATGCCCTCACGCCAGAGGCCGGTGAACTCGGCCGGCGCCCGGCTGAAATCACGGAAGCAGGCCAACAGTCCGGCTGTGCGGCTGAGCACCATTTGGCTCAGCGCCATGGCAGAGAACTCGTCCAGTCCTTCGGCGTTGTCCACCGCCAGCAAAACGTTCCGGCCCTGCGCACGTTCCTGGATCAGACGGGTGAGTCCCCGCAGGATCAACACGGGATGAGAAGCAACGTCCGGCTCCAGGTCCGAAAGGAGGAACGTCAAAGCCCCGAAAGGTGTGCGTCCGGAGAAAGCTGATCCCCGGACATGGACCACATAGGTGTCAGTACTGCACTGACGCAGTACATGGTGGATGAGTGCCGTCTTGCCGCTTCCGGCCTCTCCGACCAGGATGCAGCCGGCTCCGCCTCCGGAGGTGAGCCTGCTCAGGATAGCTTGCGTCACTTCCCGCCGCCCCACAAATACCGGGACGGCCGCCTCTTCCCTTGGCGTCCGCTCCTGCCCGGGAGCGTCTGGCAGGGAAGCGAGGCCCAGCGATTTTCGGCCTGAAGCGGGCTGACGGAGGACGAGGGACGGTGAAATACTGTTGTGCACGGTGAGACCCGATTCTGCCGGTGATCTTCGCTTTGGCCGAGTACCGACAACGACGAAGATCACGTTTTATACCTGCAGCCACGGTAGGAGTTGCCAAGAGTGCAAACACGAGTAGCGCTCACCAGTCACACGGGCCGACTACCTAGTTCTGATGCCTCCTCTGGCTCTAAAACACTCGGTTGAGGAGTACTACACTACGTGTTTCGTAGGTGATGCTCCTGTCGGCAGCGGCTCGTCCGGCGCCGCTACGTGCCGCCGCCCCGTGTACCGGTGTGCTCGTCCGGCACTAGGAGGGCTGACTGCAAATCGCTTCGTCCGGAGACGTGCAAACGCGCAAAAACCCTCCCCAGATGCCAGTCCACCGTCCGCGCTGACAGGTGAAACCGCCGGCCAAGGACCGCACTGGTTTCACCGGTAGCGGCTCTCAGCGCCAATTCCCGCTCAAAGTCCTCCAGCTGGGCAAGCCCGTGATGAACGCTGTTGACTGGCGAGAGGTCACGGAAGGACTCATACTCCAACTGCCGTACACGCCGGAGCATGGTGCGGCTCCCGCCCTCGGCGGCGAGCACCCCGGCCGCTAAGGATACTTGGTGCGCGAGCCGGGTGTTTTGCTGTCTCAAGGCGGCCTCGCCGGCTTCGATCAGCACTGAAACGTCCTTGTTCATCAGCCCAACAGCCAGTTTCTGGAACCCTGAGGCAAGGGTTCCGTTTGCGCGTGAAGCGGCGGCGGCAAGGTCCGCAACTGCGCTTTGATGACCAAGCAGTGCGGCAGCGGCGTGACTCAGGAGCGCATCCGGGACATTCTCCTCAGCCAGCGCCCGTACGGCGTGTGCATGGAGCGCCTCCGCCCTGGCGCTGGGTTCTCCGGCCGGACCCGTTGGTCCGGACAGAATCCGGAAGTACCGAACCGCGGCAGCGCTCGGGGGATCGGTCCGGGATTGCGGTTCCGGGGAGAGCTCCACTTCAGCAGCTGTGCCCGTCTGCCGCGTTAACCTGCGGGAGTAGGCAGCAACCGCAGATGCCAGCGGCAACATTTTGTCCGGGTCATGGGCCTGCAGCTGTGCTATCGCCGGAATCAGGAAATCCAGTGCCGCACCTCCGCGGCCGGCATAGGCATGCACCAATCCGGTGGGAAGCTCGGTTCCGGTGGACGTGCGAAGCCCCGATCTGTTGCCCGGCACAGAAGCGGATTCGGTCAGCGCCAGCGCTTCGCCCAGTTCACCGCAACGGAGCAGCAGGAAAAAAAGATGGTGAAAGAGCAGTTCCCGGGTGCGCACATCCGTGCGGATTCCCGTTTCCAGTCGCGTCCTGATCTGCGACACAAGCTCCGTCGTCTCGGCAAACCGACCGGCGCCCGCATGCTGTTGCGCCAGGCGAATCCCCGCCCACAGCCGTGCGGCCGGCGGAGCGGCGGGATCCTGGAAATCATCTGCAAGAGACGCTGGCACCCGCCTGAGCCTGCCTTCCACTGACAATACCTCGGCGCGGGCCAGTGATATCCGCAGGCCGGGTCCGGGGCATACACCGGAGTCCTCGGGCAGCAGCTGCCCGGCCTGCACCAGCAAAGGCCACGGGTCATCCGCACTGCCGCAGGTCCGGGCGGAGGCGAGGGCGCGGGCCACCAGGAACTCGATCCACAGCTCCGCCGAAACCCCGCTTCCCTTCTCCGCAGCGACGAGGATCCGGTGCGCTTGTGCGTGCCTGCCTTCGGCCCGCAGCGCAGCAGCTTCTTCCAACACCACGGACAGCGGCCGCGGTCCGGCACCGGCGCGCGAATACCGCACCGCCTCGACGGTGTCGCCGGTCTCATTTGACCAGCGTGCCGCTGCCAGCGCCATCTCCGGCTCCAGGGCAATCCCCACGGAGAGTGACCAGGCCGCCAGGCCGGCGCCGGCGGCACCGGTCAGGCCGTGCACGTTGACCACCCGTGTCACTTCTGCCCAGAGATCACGGCTGCGGCCAAAGGGAATCCTGGCTGCAATGGTGGCAGGCTGAAGAATCCAGGCAAGGCGGACAGGTTGGCCCCGCCCGCCGCTGATGGTTACCAGCGAGGCCTCTTCCAAGGCATCCATCGTGTGGGCCGGAACCAGCTCCAGGACAACCTCCAACGGCAACTCGCGGCAGAGCGCCAGGATCTCCACGGCATGCCGCTCCCCGGGAGTGAAACGGCGCAGCACCGTTTCCACCCGCTCCGGCAGCTCGCCGGAATGCACCAGCGGACCCGCCCAGGTCCAGAACCCGCTTTGCCTCGTCAGAGATTTCGCCGCTATGAGGTCCCTGCACAGGAGCGAAGCCAGAAGTGGGTTTCCCCGGCTCTGCAGCCACAGCACTTGCTGGGCCATGCTGGTTAGCGGCCCTCCGGCCGCGGCAGCAAGCAGCTCCGCCGTATGCCGCAGGTCCAGAGGCGCCAGATCCACTCGCTTCAGCGCGCCGTCCGTCCACAGCCGAACATAATCGCGATGGCACCGGATCAGGTCACCGCAGACCAGCACCAGCGCCACGGTCCCGCGCCGGCACAGATCCGCGGTGACGAGGGCCCCGAGATCATCTATCTCCTCGGCGTTGTCGATGACCAGGATGATCCGCCGGCCGGCGGCCTGCCGAACAAGCAGGGATTCAAGTGCCCGCCGGACCCGCACCGGGTTGGCGAGCTCCTCCGGCGGCAAATCACTGAGCAGCCAGGCCAGGGCTCCGTACGGCGTCCGCGCTGAGAGGGTGCTGCCGCGAAGGAGCACCGGAAACCCATGGCTGCAGAGATCCACGGCCTCCCGGGCCAGCGTGGTTTTACCGATACCGGCCGAGCCCAGGATAACGGCTCCGGAACCGTCAAGGGCAGCGAGGACCGCCGTGCGCGCCGCATCCCGGGCATCAAGCGGCTGTGGCGGCACGGATGGGCCTGCAGCCCAGGGTCCCCATGAGGGCGGCAGGGTCTCCGCAGGCCCCTCTGCGGCCAGGGGGTCACGGGGCGGGCATGGTTGCTGGAGCGTGCTCATCGGGGACCTCAATAATGGAGCGCGTGACACGGCTGGCGGTTCACAGCCGACTTTTCCCGAAACTTCTCATGTTCCCGACGCGAATCAGCCACCAGGAATCATTTCCCGATGCTAGGCCCGGGCGCAGGAACGCACACGCGTATTGGATACCCGAATGGCTGATCCCGAGTGCGTGGATCTACTCTCCCCGTTACCGCCCGGTGCTGTACTGGTCAGCCCGAACTGTCCCCGGTAAGAAGCTCTTTCTTCAGCTCCTCCCGCTTGCTAATGCCCAGCTTTTCGAAGGTCCGATAGATGTGTCCTTCGATTGTCCGCACCGACAGGAAGAGGCGCTCGGCGATTTCGGCATTCCGGTGCCCCTGCATCACGAGCGCAGCCACGTCACGCTCCCGGCGGGTCAGCAGGGGAGCAGCGGCTTGTGAATTCTGCACCGCTGGCAAGCCGCTGCGCTTGCTGAGCACCCGCTGGACGCGCTGAAGCAGCGCCCGGTCTCCGCTGGCCTTGGCCAGCCGGTGCGCTTCGCCGGCACACTGTGCGGCCAGACGCTCCCATCCGGGTTCGCCCGGGGCCGATCCAAGCCGAAGCAGCTCGTCGGCATCCTCATCAAGGACCGCCCGGGAGAAACGGCTCAGTATTGGGCCCTGCGGACCTTCGAACTCTTCGGTTATCTTGCGCAGCCGGCCGAGTCCGTCCAGGTCACCCAGCGAGACCGACAAAAACCTCAGCTCAAGTTCCACCGTCACAAAGCCGGCGTGCTCCGCTTCGCTGGCCAGCTCCCGAAGGATTCTCGGTGCCTCCCGCTCCATCGAGATCGCCGACCGGGCGGCGGCACTGTACCCTCGTGCCAGCAAGCGGTAAGTTGCCGGCCCCCGGGGGGCCAGGGTTCCGGCGTCGGCCAGCAGCTCTTCGGCCAGGGACGGCTGCCCTTCCGCCGCAGCAATCAAGGCACCCAGCGCCAGGGCCAGGGTAAGGGTTCCCTCAGAGTCGCTGGTGCGCAGCCCCTCGATGGAAGCGGTGAGATGTGCCAAAGCGGCGGCGCTGTCATTCTTCCGAAGGTGCATCACTGCGACGGCGAAGTCCACGGAGCCGCCCATGTGGACAAGCATGCCCATCAGTCCTGAGACGCGCCGCTGCACCGTTGATTGGATCTCCTCCCACTCCCCCAGCCACAGGAGCACAATTAAGTGGCGGTGCAGGACGAACTGGTAATAGGACATGAAGCGGTGCCCGCCGCGGTCCAGGAGCAGGAGGGCATCCATCGAGAAGCTGTAGGCGGTCTGGGCGCGCCCGGTTTCCACCATGATTTCGGCGAGCAGGGTCTCGGCAATGAGGGTGGCTTCATCGTCGCCGGCCTCCAGAGCATCTGCGCGGATCCCGTTGAGCTCCTCCTCAGCCGGACCGAAATTGCCATCACTGACCATACCGGTGAGTGCCAACAGGCGCCCGCCCCGCCGAGAGGACACAATGTCCGCCACCAGCTCGCCATCGGCGCCGTCGCCCGCGTCGTGTGCAATCCGGTCAACCCCTGCCAGCCAGTCGGCGGCAATCAGAGGGATACCGCCGTGCCCGCCCTCGCGCCTGCGGTTCAGCTCCACCCGGATGAGCACGGCCATCTTGAGTGTGGTGAGATCTTCGGCAGCATCGGTGACACCGTTAATCAGTTCACGTGCCGCCTCAAGGTTCCCCTCCTGATATCGGGCACGGGCCGCCTGTACCCGGGCGGCCATGGCGTACCGGGGCTCCCTGACGGCAGTGGCCAGCCGCAGCGCGGTTGGACTGTCAAAGATGTTGTTGGCCCGGTAGGCCGCCGCAAGCAGATCGGAGCCGGACATGTCTGCGCCGCAGTCCAGGGACCAGGACACCCATCTCAGCAGGTTGTCCCCGGTCTCTCGGATCGGGTCGGACACGGTCAGCAGTCGCCGGCGCAGGCGGGCACTGCGGGCAGCGGGAACAAGTTGGCGAACCACGTCACCATATAGGGGGTGCATCAGCCGCAGAAGCCTGCCCGTGTCCGTCGAGATGACCACCAGCTTGGCCTCGGTCAGCGAATCAACGGCGCGGTGCAGGCCAAGCTCGAAAGCCGCGGCGGCGGGCAGCGGCTCTGCCAGGGCGATGATCTCCAGGGCGTCGCGTTCTTCTTTCGATAGTCCCGAGAGCTGTGCCCTGAGAAGATCCCCCAGCCTCCCCTCCGGCGGGAGCATCTGCTCATGCAGCAGCCAGACCCCGTGCCGGAACACGAGGCTCCCCGCACGGACGGTTTCGGAGAGCAGCGCCAGGACCAGCATCGGGTTCCCGCCGCTGACCCGGGCCACATCCGTGCTCGTGCTGGTCAGCACCGGTCCGCTCAGCACCTGAACGCAGAGTTCGTGCACCTGCTCCTCGGTCAGCGGTGAAAGCTCGTGCCGGGAAAGCACCCCCTCCCAGACCAGGCTGGAGACTCCGGCCGGTATATCGGCGATCCGGCGGGCCAGAAGCAGGAGACGGATCCGGGCGGAGGCCAGCAGCTGGACAAGCAGGTCAGCGCTGGCCTCGTCCAGAGCATCTGCGTCATCAACAATCAGCAGAGGTGCCACGGAAGAACCCGGTCCATTGTCGGGGAACAACCGCTTCAGCAGCGCCCGCATCATTGCCAGCGGGGAGCCGGTGTCGCGTGGCTCCAGATTGGAGACCAGCGGTGCCAGCGCTCCGAACGGCACACGGGACAGGGCGGAACTTGTGTGAATGCGGTGCACGGGCATCCGGCCATGAACGGTCTCCGCAATGACACCGGCAAACGCGCTCTTGCCCATACCGGCGTCGGCCACAAGCACTGCACCATGCCCGCCCGGCCGGAGGACGCTGACCAGGACAGCATCGAGAACTGCCTGCCGGCCCACCAGCGGCTGCGCGGTGAACCCCTGTTTCACCAGCCTCCCCCTGCCTTTCCGTTCCCGTTCAGCCCTGCACCAGAACCTCGCCGAGCTCCGAGCGACCCGCCACATGCAGCTTGTCGAAGATCTTACCCAGGTGCCAGTCAATTGTGCGGGGTGACAGGTGAAGCGCGTCGCTGATTTCCGCCCGGGTTGCGTGGCCCGCAGCACGCCGGGCCAAGTCTGCTTCGAAAGGGGACAGATTGTCCATCAGCGCCTGAACGGTGTTCGCGTCCCGCAGTTCGCGAAAGCTGAGGTGTTCAATCTTCCGGGCGTTGCGGGCCAGCTCCCGGCTCTCAGCGTCCCGCCGGCTTGCAAGAAGCGGGAGCGCTGCGCCGGCAGCGGTGTTGGCCATCAGTGCGTTTCCCACGAGGCTGGCCGCTTGAGCTGATTCCACCAGCAGAGCGGGGTCCTCCTGGTCCAGCCCTGCACCTAAGCAGTAAAGACCCCTGGCCCACCTGCCGTCGGCTTGAGCGGCGGCAAGTGCCAGTTCGGCTGCCGCAGCGGAATCCCCATGGCGTACTGCTGCCGCCAGACAGTCAAGGGCGGGCGCGAGCATTCCCTGCTCAAGGCGGCGGCGGGCCATGGACCGCAGCTCGCTGCAGAGTTGCTGAGGCTCTCCCGCCAAATCCGCCTGCACCTGCAGCAGATCGATCAGGAGCTGCCGCTGGGCCCCCGCCACATACCGAAATGCGGCAACCTCCGAAACCTCCTGCTTGGCGTGGGCGGGGTTATCCAGGAGCAAGTGAACATAGGCAGCCAGCGTCTGGGCCAGAGGCAAAAGGTCGGTGGGATCGGTCATTTGCAACTGGCCAATGGAGGAAGCCAGCACAACACGTGCCTGATCCGCCCGTCCGGCCAGGGCGTGGACCATTCCGGTCACCACTTCGCCGGAGCTCCCGCGGAAGGTGTCACGACTGACGCCGCACAAAGAGCGGTCCAGCAGTTCAAGAGCGCGGACATATTCCCCACTAGCAACCAGTGCCTGGAAGAACCGCGGGTTGACGGTCTCCCAGATACCGGAAGGCAGATCGTCGTTGAGCCTTTCCGAAACGGAGTCCAGCAGCTCCATCACCTCGTGCCCCCTGCCGGAGAGGGCCAAAAATTGTGCCTGCAGCGCCGTTGCCTGAACCCGCAGGGCAGGCGGAAGAAGGGAATCCGAGACACCGGCTGCCAGTCCTTTGGGCACATCCCCCAGACGGCCTGAATCAAGGGCCAGGGCGCTGTGCACCAGCATCACCGCGGCTTCCCGTTTCCGGCGGACGGGCTCCGGTTCGCCCGGAGAAAAGACGGCATACGCTTCCTCCAGTACCTCGAACGGATCCCCGTGTCCGGGTAGCGCCCTCAGTAAAACGATCTTGCGTCGCATAAGCTCTGCCCAGACGTCAGGATCTTCTGGGTACGCAGCTGCGTTCAGGGTCTCCAGCACATCCAGTGCGCCGCGGTAATCCCCGGAGTTCATGAGCGCCACCACCTCCGTCAGCACCATTGCCTGGTTCCGCCGATCCGCGGGAACGGAGCGAATATATTGCAGGGCCAGCCCCGGATCCCCGGAGTCAACAGCAAGTACAGCTGCCCGCCCCGCCGTTTCCGGATCCAGGCCGCCGTTGCAGGCCAGGGTCCAGCGGGCAAACCCGGCAACGGCTGCTGGTCCAAGAAGCTCCGGGTCCAGGATGGAAGACACTTCCTCCCAGAGTTCCCGGCTTCGCCCCGGGGGCACACTTCCGGCGATCGCCGTCGACGAAGTGTGGGCGGTCAGACGGATTGTTCCGGTTTTGGTGACTTCCGCCATGCGTTCCTCCTCCAACCTGTCCACGGTCTCAGCCGGAATCAGCTGCAGGACGGTTGCCAGGGGAAGTTCATCGGCCAGGGCCAGGAGCTGGACCAGGGAGCGCTCAGCGGGCGCCAGCTGTTGCAGCCGCACCGTTATGACTTCGGCAACCTGCCCGGAGAACGCGATCCGGTTGGCGAGCACCCACACACCGTTCCGCTGAACGAGGGTGCCTCCCCGTGCCTGATCCCGGGTCAGCAGCGTGGCCAGGTGCGGATTCCCGCCGGAGTGGTGCTGCAGGGCCTGCGCTGCGATCAAGGAGACCCGGCCCGCGAGGATGCTTTCCATCAGCTCACGGGTGTGCTCCAGTGTTAACGGAGCAAGGTCTATCCGGTGAAGCAGGCCGTCAGTCCAGAGGGACAGGAGCTCTGGGGCCGATCCGAGCAGGTTTTCCGCCGTGGCCAGGACCTTGACCGCTGAACGCCGCACCAGCTGGGAGATCACCATGGCCGTCAGGTCATCCAGGTGCTCGGCTCCGTCTAGCAGCAGCAGAAGCCGCTTTCCGCCGGCACGTTCGCGCAGTAAAGTCTCCAACTCCTGCAGCAGCTGGGCGGGCCGGGACACCATGTCGTCAGGCAGCCCGGAAATGAGCCAGGCCAGGGCACCGAAAGGAGTCTGGCCGGACACCCGGCTTCCGCGGATGCCGACCACGTGGAAAGCAGGGTTAGCAGCGGCTGCCCGAACCAACGCTGTCTTGCCAATCCCCAAGGGGCCAACCGCTACGGCGCCGCCACGGTCCGATTCCAGCACACCGGCCAATTCGGACATGGCTTCGTCTCTCCCGACCAGCCGGCCGGGCCCTACTGTGGTATCAAAAACGAACATTCTGGTCCACGCCCCCCGCGGCATCCACAAGCAATTGTTCCCCGCACCGCTCGCCGGTAACCCGGCGGCTCAGTTGCAGCGAAGCGAACGCCGGTCACTGGAGTGAGCGTACGCCCGATGTGGTGTTTCGTCCAGAAGATACAAATGCATGAACCCGGGCGTTCGGCACGAAAGGAAGCCGAGCGCCCGGGTGGTGGATAAAGGGACCGACGCCGGGATGGGGGTGGCCCAGTCTCGGAGGCCTCCCAACGCCGGCCCCAGCTTGCGATGCCCGAAGGCATGCCTCAATTCTAGGCATGGGGTATGTGCCCAACAATGGGTCTTCGGCTATTTGCCGTGACGGGAGCCGTACCCGTTTTCACGGGCGGACTACCTGCCCCATGTCGGCCGGGACAGGAAAACGTGCAGGGGCACGGCCCGGTACAGCGGTGTGGCGCAGCCGCCGGGCTAACCCCGGAGGCGGATCAGGCGACGGAGTGGAATTTCTGCTGCGCCGCAGTGAGGCCATCGGTCAGCAGCAGTTCCACGGCGTCCGCCGCATCTCCAATGAGGAAGGGCAGTTCTTTGGCTTCCACCGGGGGGAAATTCTTGAGGACGTAATCAGCGGTGTCCATGCGCCCGGGAGGGCGCCCCACTCCGACGCGGACCCGGTAATAGTCCTTGGTGCCCAGGGCACGGCTCATGTCCCGGAGGCCGTTGTGGCCGCCTTCACCGCCGCCGGATTTGAGTTTGATGGTGTTGAAGGGGATGTCGATCTCATCGTGCACGGCCACAACATGGTCGGCCGGAATATCGAAGAATTTGGCCAGCGCGGATACGGGGCCACCGGAGAGGTTCATATAGGTCAGGGGCTTCGCCAGGATGACGCGCGGCCCGCCAATGCCCAGGCGCCCCTCAAGGATGGAGGCGCGGGATTTGTGGGACTTGAAGTTTCCGCCCATGCGGGAGGCCAGGTCGTCCAGGACCATCTGGCCAATATTGTGCCGGTTGCGGCTGTAGTCGGGCCCGGGGTTCCCGAGCCCGACTACAAGCCAGGTGTTGCTGTTCACTGCAGGTACTGCTCCTTCGACAAGAACCGGACGGCTCCGCTGCGGGGAGCAGGCCCCGGAGATGAATTAGACCTCTGCGTCAACTTCGGCAGCTGCAACGGCAATCTGCTCATCCGACGGTGCGCCCAGGTCCTGGACCGTGGCTTCGGAGATGTTGATGATCATGGTCTCGGGATCCAGCAGCAGCTCAACGCCGGCCGGCAGGTCCAGGTCCTTGGCGTAGATGTGCTCGCCGGCCGTGCGGCCTTCGATGCTGACCACAATGGTTTCCGGCAGGTTGGTGGCGTCGGCGGAAACCAGAACCGTGTTGGCTTCCTGGTTGAAGACGTCGGAGCCCGGTGCCAGTTCGCCGTCAACGTGGACGTTGACTTCAACCTCAACCTTTTCGCCCTTGCGGACGGTCAGCAGGTCGATGTGCTCGATGATCTGCTTGATCGGGTCGCGCTGGATGTCCTTGGCCAGGGCCAGGTGGGACTCGCCGTCGACGTCGATTTCCAGCAGGGCGTTAGCCGTGCGGACTGCCAGCGTGGTTGCCTTGGCGGGCAGCAGGATGTGCATGACATCGGCGCCGTGGCCGTAGATGACTGCCGGGATGAGGTTGGCAACGCGTGCCTTGCGGGCTGCGCCCTTGCCGAATTCGGTGCGGACGGTTGCTGCGAGCTTCTGCTCAGACATTTCAAACTCCTGATATTGGATGTTCCATGGTTGCCGGGACGAAGGCGCCGGTATGGGAACATCGCCGCATCCTGCATCAGATCCGTAGATCAGGCACATGCGGTCAGAAGTTGCCAGCCACCGTCGATAACGGAGTACTTCCCGAAGCGGTCACCATGCAGTTCGCATGCAACCCTCGGGCTCTCCCTCGCCTAGGCATCGCAGACCATCCTACCAGCAGCACGCTGCCCGTCCGAACCGGGCTCCGGAGGAGCGCAGGCTGAACGGGCAGCGCGGATGTTGCGGCAATTCAGTTGTGCGTGCCGAAGCAGGAACGGCTAAGACTAGGCCTTGCCGTCAAAGAGGCTGGTGACGGAGCCGTCTTCAAAGACTTCCTTGATGGCGCGGGCAATCAGCGGTGCGATGGAGAGCACCGTGAGCTGATCGAAGCGCTTGGCTGCGGGGATCGGCAGCGTGTTGGTGACCACTACCTCGCGGGCACCGGACTCGGCAAGGGTGCGGGCCGCCGGCTCGGAGAGCACGGCGTGCGTGGCTGCAATAATGACGTCCTTGGCACCGGCTTCCATCAGGACGCGCACGGCTCCGGCGATGGTTCCGCCGGTGTCGATCATGTCGTCAATGAGCACGCAGGTACGTCCCTGCACCTGGCCGACAACCTGCTTGGACACAGCCTGGTTGGGAACGGTCAGGTCGCGGCTCTTGTGCACAAACGCCAGCGGAGAGCCGCCGAGGCGCTCGGCCCACTGCTCAGCTACGCGGACGCGGCCGGTGTCCGGGGACACCACGGTGACGTTGGAAACGTCCACGCGGGTGCGGATGTAGTCGGCCAGCAGGGGGATGGCCATCAGGTGGTCCACGGGGCCGTCAAAGAAGCCCTGAATCTGCGAGGTGTGCAGATCAACACTCATGATGCGGTCCGCGCCGGCGGTCTTGTACAGATCAGCGATCAGGCGGGCCGAAATGGGCTCGCGGCCGCGGCCCTTTTTGTCCTGGCGGGCGTACGGGTAGAAGGGAGAGACCACGGTGATGCGCTTGGCGGAGGCCCGCTTCAGTGCGTCAACGGTGATCAGCTGCTCCATCAGCCAGTTGTTCATCGGGGCCGGGTGGGCCTGAATCACAAACGCATCGGTGCCGCGGACGCTTTCTCCGGGACGCACATAGATCTCACCGTTGGCGAAGTCGTAGGCGGCCAGCGGAAGCAGGTCCGTGTCGAGACAGCGTGCAATTTCCTCGGCCAGCTCCGGGTGGGCCCGGCCGGTGGCAAGGACAAGCTTTTTTTCACCTTGGGCGGTGATCTCGCTGCTCATTAATGATCGCTTTCTCGCGTGGGGGAATCAGTATCTGAGGAAGAGGTTGAATCGGGTGCCGCAGCGGAGGCCGCCGCCGCAGCGTCGGCTGCAGACGTGCCTGGACGATTGGTCAGCACCCAGCCGTCGAGGTTGCGCTGAGGCGCTACGTTGATGGCCAGGGAGCCGGCCGGGACATCCTTGCGGACCACTGTTCCAGCTCCACTGTACGCGCCGTCGCCCACTGTAACGGGGGCCACATACATGTTGTCACTGCCCATCCGGACGTGCGATCCGATGGTCGTGTGGTGCTTATTCACGCCGTCGTAGTTCACGAAAACGGACGCCGCACCGATGTTGGACTGCTCGCCAATGGTGGCGTCCCCCACATAGGAAAGGTGCGGAACCTTGGAGCCGGCGCCAATGTTCGCGTTCTTGGTCTCCACGAAGGTGCCGATTTTGCCCTTGGCGCCCAGAACGGTGCCCGGGCGCAGGTAGGCAAAGGGGCCGACGTCGGCCCCGGCGCCCAGGTGCGCGTCTGAGCCGTGGGTGCGGACCACCTTGGCGCCCTCCCCCACCACCACATTGGTGAGGGTGGAGTCCGGGCCGACGACGGCGTCGCGCGCCACCGTGGTGGTGCCGTGCAGCTGGGTGCCGGGCAGGATGGTGACGTCTTCGGCGAGCGTGACGCCGGAGTCGATCCAGGTGGTGGCGGGGTCCACGATGGTGACGCCGGCGCGCATCCAGCGGATGAGGTTACGGCGGTTGTGTTCGGCGTTCAGGGCGGCCAGCTGAACGCGGTCATTGGCGCCCTCCACCTGCCAGAAGTCATCGGTGACGACGGCGGCAACGCGGCCGCCGCGGGCCCGGGCCAGGCCGAGCACATCCGTGAGGTACATCTCGCCCTGCGAGTTGTCCGAGGTGACCTCCGCCAGCGCGGTGCGGAGAACTGCGGCGTCGAAGGCGTAG
Source organism: Arthrobacter sp. UYP6 (assembly GCF_040547315.1). Taxonomy (NCBI): domain Bacteria; kingdom Bacillati; phylum Actinomycetota; class Actinomycetes; order Micrococcales; family Micrococcaceae; genus Arthrobacter; species Arthrobacter sp. UYP6. Next base: position 211,430 of record NZ_JBEPPM010000002.1, on the reverse strand, counting down.
ATGCCGGAGTTGATTTCGGTGATGGCCCGCTGTGCGTCGTCGGCGTCTTTGTGCTCCACAATGGCGGTCACGGTGCCGTCTTCGGCGCGCAGGATCCGGCCGTAGCCGGTGGGGTCCGCAAGACGTGCGGTGAGCACGGTGACGGCGTTGCCGTCGATCTGGTGCACGGCCACGAGTTCGCGGAGGGTGTCCGCTTCCAGCAGCGGCACGTCACCGTAGGTGACCACCACGGTGCCTTCCAGATGCGCGAAGGTGTCCAGGGACTCAAGGGCCACCTGAACGGCGCGGCCGGTCCCGGGAATCTCATCCTGGTCCACGATCACGGCCTCCGGAGCGGCGGCGGCCACGTGGTCCGCCACACGGTCCCGCTCATGCCGGACCACCACGGCCAAGGCACGCGGTGCCAGTGCCTGGGCGGCGGCCAGGGCGTGTCCCACCATCGAAGTTCCGCCCACGGGGTGCAGGATTTTCGGTGTCCGGGACTTCATCCGGGTGCCGGCTCCGGCAGCAAGGACAATAACAGCCGCGGGTCCGCCGCTTGCGGGGCTTTCGGTGGATTCAGCATCCTGGGTGGTCACGAAGAAGCGCTCCTGGTGGTGGTACGGCCGCTGGTTGAAGAGGCGGGACACCGGGTCCGGCCCCGCTGATCCTGCTGTTCCGCCCATAGGATTCGAACCTATACTCCACGGCTCCAAAGGCCGGGGTGCTGCCATTACACCAGGGCGGAAAATGTGCAGGTTGCCCCGCACACAAGAGTTTAGTTTGCCATGCCGGCCGATGCCCGCGCGAGTTGGGCCCCGCGGGAGTGTCATTTCCGGAACCCGGCGCCGGGTCCCGGAGCCGAACGGCTGCCGGATTTGCGTCCGGAAATACTTCCGGAATTGCTTCCGGAAAACTTCGGGTAGTTCCGGAATGCCGCTCAATCGCGGCCGGAAAATCTGTTGTAACTTCCTGGACCAGCTGAGGGATTTCCTCCCGGCTACGCCCGGATAGACGCCGGGACGCAGGCCGTAGACTGTTGGGGTGGCAAGAAATCCGGCCGGCGGAGTCCGCCTGCGTATGACCGGCGTGCAACGACGCGCACAGCTTATTGAGGTGGCCCGGGGGCTTTTTGCCCTGCGCGGCCTGGATGGAGCAACCATCGAGGACATCGCCGCCGCGGCGGGTGTGTCCAAACCGGTGGTCTATGAACACTTCGGGTCCAAGGAAGCGCTCTACACAGAAGTGGTGGACGCCGAGTTCAACCGCCTGCTGGCCGTGATTACCGAAGCGCTGGGAGCCGACGCCGGTCCCCGCATCCTCATTGAACGGGCCGCCTACGCGCTGCTGGACTTTATCGAGTCTCACACCGACGGGTTCCGCATCCTGGTGCGGGACGCCCCGCCGTCGCAGCCTGAAGGTACCTTTGCCACTCTGCTCTCGCGCGTGACCACCCACGTGGAGCACATCCTGTCCAAGGAGTTCAGCAGCCGCGGGCTCAGCCCCGAAGTGGGAGGAATGTATGCGCAGATGCTGGTGGGCATGGTGGCGATGACCGGCCAGTGGTGGCTGGACGCGCGCACACCGGATAAGGCCACTGTTGCCGCGCACCTCGTGAACCTGTCCTGGAACGGTCTCACCGGGCTGCAGAAGGATCCCCAGCTGCGGCACATGCAGCCGGGCACCCCGGAGGTCCTGACGTTGTCTGCAGTGCTGGTGCGCGACGCCGCCGGACGGATCCTTTTGGTCCGGAAGCGCGGCACCACCAAGTTCATGCAGCCCGGCGGAAAACTTGAGCCCGGCGAATCCTTCAGCGCGGCTGCGGCCCGGGAAATGCAGGAGGAACTGGGCCTGTTGGTCTCAGAGGCGGAGCTGGAAGTCCTCGGCGACTGGTACGGCCCTGCCGCCAACGAGGAAAACACCTTCATTGACGCCGGCCTGTTTGCTTATACGCTGCCCGATTCCGACGGCGATCCAGTCCGCGAGCCGGTGGCTACCGCCGAGATCGAGGAACTGCTCTGGATGGATCCGGCACAGGCGCTTCAGCGCGACGACATTTCCCCGCTGCTCCGCGAGCACATCCTGCCGCAGATGCTCGCCGGGGCCTGAGCCCGGCGCCTAACCGGGGCGCCGCGCACGACCCCTACACCCGACGCCCCTACACTCGACTCAATCCTCCGCCGAGAGTAGAGGCCGCGCCGCTTTCAGCGCGCCAAAGCAGCACGATCGCGACGATCGACGCTGCAAAACCTCACAACCCCTACACTCGACGAGCACTCGATGCGGCACTATCACTAGGAATCCGGCACCCGAAAGTTCGGCGCCAAGGCTTTGGCGCCCGGAAGTCCTGCTCCCGGGCGCGACATCCTAGTCGAGCTTTTCCGACGCCTCGAGCCACTGCAGTTCCAGGTCTTCCTGATCGGCGGCCAGCGACTGCAGCTTAGTATTCAGCTCGGCCAGCTGTTCAAAGTCGGCCCCGCCGGGCTTCTCCGTGGCGGTGGTCATCTGTGCGTTGACCTTCTCCAGCTGCTGCTTCAGTTTGGTCATCTGCCGGTCGATGCGGGTCAGGTCCTTCTTGGCAATCCGCTTCTCGGCCTCGGAGGAACCCGTAGCCACAGCCGTCGCGACTGAACCACCGGAACCCGGACGCGAGGACCCGGCCGCAGCGGCACGTGCCGCCTGCGAGGATCCGCGGGCCGCCGTCGACGCCGAAGAGTTTGCCACCAGGGCTGCGTTGCGCAGCTCAAGGTACTGGTCCACGCCGCCGGGCAGGCCCCGCAGCTTGCCGTCGCCGAGCAGGGCCATCTGATGGTCGGTGACGCGCTCCAGCAGGTACCGGTCGTGCGAGACCACCACAAGGGTGCCGGGCCAGCCGTCCAGGACGTCCTCCACAGCCGCCAGGGTGTCCGTGTCCAGGTCGTTGGTGGGCTCATCGAGCATCAGCACGTTGGGCTCACCTACGAGCAGTCGCAGCAGCTGCAGCCGGCGGCGCTCACCACCGGAGAGTTCGCGCACAGGAGTCCACTGGCGCTGGGCGTTGAAGCCCAGCTGCTCCACAAGCTGGCCGGCGGAGAGTTCGCGGCCGCCCACGCTGAAGACCCGCTTCTCGTTCTCGATGACCTCGATGACGCGCAGGTCCGCTACCTCGTCGAGTTCCTTGACCTCCTGCGTGAGCACGGCCGTCTGCACGGTGGTGCCGCGCTTCAGCCGGCCCTTCGTCGGCTCGATTTCGCCGTTGAGCAGGCGCAGCAGCGTGGTCTTGCCGGCGCCGTTGACGCCCACCAGGCCCAGCCGCTCCCCCGGTGCCAAACGAAGCGTGATGTTTTTGAACAGCTCGGTGTCGCCCAGGGTCAGAGACACGTCTTCCAGGTCCAGCACGTCCTTGCCCAGGCGGGCGGTGGCCATCTTGTTCAGCGACAGGGTGTCCCGGGGTTCGGGCACGTCAGCAATGAGGTTGTTGGCCGCCTCAATCCGGAACTTGGGCTTGGCGGTGCGGGCCGGGGCGCCGCGGCGCAGCCAGGCCAGTTCCTTCTTGACCAGCTGCTGGCGCTTGCCCTCCACCACGTTGGCCATCCGGTCACGCTCGGCGCGGGCCAGCACGTACGCCGCGTAACCGCCGTCGAACGGATCAATCACGGCGTCATGGACTTCCCAGGTACGGGTACAGATTTCGTCCAGGAACCACCGGTCGTGGGTGACTACCAGCAGGCCGCCGGCATCGGAGCGCCACCGGTTCTTCAGGTGCTGGGCCAGCCAGGCTACGCCTTCCACGTCCAGGTGGTTGGTGGGCTCATCAAGCATCACGACGTCGTCGTCACCGGTCAGGAGCTTGGCTAGGGCCACGCGGCGCTTCTGCCCGCCGGAGAGCGAGGAGACGGAGGCGTTCCAGTCCACTTCCTGGATCAGGCCGCTCATCACGTCGCGGATGCGGGCGTTGGACGCCCACTCGTAGTCGGCGGCGTCGCCCACGATGGCCTGGCCCACGGTGAGGTCGCCGTCGAGCACATCGGACTGGTCCAGGTAGCCAACGGCGACGTCGCGGCGGCGGGTGACGCGGCCCTCGTCGGGCGTCTGCCTCTCGGCCAGCAGGCGCATCAGGGTGGACTTGCCGTCGCCGTTGCGGCCGACGACGCCAATCCGGTCCCCCTCCTCCAGGCCCAGGGAAACCCCGTCCAGGATCGTGCGGGTGCCAAAGGAAATGCTGAGGTTCTCAGCACCAAGCAGGTGTGCCAATCGGTACTACTTTCTTGTGATGTCAGTGATGGTGGAAAGGATGGGAAAAAGTCAGCCGACGACGGCGGGCAGCAGCCGGGCGCCGGAAACCGGCCCCTCCACGGCGAGGGCGCGGTGGCCCTCGGCCCGCAGTGCCGCCTCCAGCGCCGTTGCCGCACCGGAGTCCTCGGCCAGGAAAGCGATGGTGGGTCCGGAGCCGGACACCATGCCGGCCAGCGCGCCGAGGCGTACGCCGGCACTGCGCAGGTCCGCCAGTTCCGGAGCCAGCCGGAGCGCTGCGGCCTGCAGGTCATTGGACATAACGGCTGCCAGGTCCCGTGCATTCCCGGAGCGCATGGCAGCCAGGATCGCCGAATCCACTTCGACGGGTTCCTCGGCCTGCAGCTGTTCCTCCGTGCGGAGGGCATCGAGGGCGCGGTACACCGCCGGTGTGGAGAGCCCGGAGTCGGAGGCAACCAGCACCCAGTGCAGCGGTGTCTTGGAAATGGCCGGAGTCAGCCGGTCCCCTATTCCCAGCCCGACGGCGGTGCCTCCGAGCAGTGAAAAGGGCACGTCAGCGCCGAGGCCGGCGGCGATGCCCGCCAGCTCTTCCCGGGACAGGTGGGTGTTCCACAGGGCGTCGCACGCCACCAGTGCCGCCGCGGCGTCGGCTGAGCCGCCGCCCATGCCGCCGGCCACCGGAACCCGCTTGGTGATGTGCAGGTGGACTCCGGTGGGTTTTTCCGCGAAACTGGCCAGGGCCTGGGCAGCACGGGCTGCCAGGTTGTCCGGCCCCAGCGGAATACCACCTACGGGCACCTGCAGGGCGCCGTCGCTGTCCACCGTGACGGTGATGCCCGGGCTCTCGGTGACAGTTGCCTGCACCTCTTCGAACAGCGACACGGCCAGGTAGACGGAGGCCACACCGTGGTAACCGTCGGCCCGGAGGGGGCCGACGCGCAGGGACACATTAATCTTCCCCGGGGCGCGGACGCGCACGGACGCGGGTGCTGCCGGCGGGGCCTGTGCGGATGAAAACTTCGCTGCGCTCATATCTTCCAACTTAGAGGAAGGGCGGTCCCCGCCGTTAATGCGGCCATCACCGCGGCTGCGGGCAACGGCGTCGCTGATGGGCTGCTTACGGGGCCGTTGCGCCGTCGGCCGGAGCTCCGGCGCCCTTGGACTCGGCGATCCTGGCGAAGGCATGGATATCGATGACCTCGCCGCGTGCGCGCGGATCGACACCGGCGGCAACAAGCGCATTTTCCGCCTGAGCCGGGCTGCCTGCCCAACCGGACAGAGCGGCGCGCAAAGTCTTGCGGCGCTGGGCAAACGCGGCGTCAATCACGGCGAAGACCTCTTCGCGGGTGGCGGTGGTGGGCAGCGGGTCATGGCGGGTGAAGCCAACCAAGCCGGAGGCAATCTTGGGAGCGGGCCAGAAAACATTCATGCCGATTACGCCGGCCTTACGCATGGTGGTGTACCAGGCGGCCTTCACCGAGGGCACGCCGTAAACCTTGGACCCCGGAACGGCAGCCAGCCGGTCGGCCACTTCATCCTGCACCATGACCAGGCCGTGCTGCAGGGAAGGGAAGCGCTCGAGCAGGTGCAGCACTACGGGCACCGCCACATTGTAGGGCAGGTTGGCCACCAGCGCGGTGGGCTCCACCGGCAGTTCGGTGATACGCATGGCATCGCCGAGCACCACATGGAGCCGGTCCGCCTTCTCCGGACGCCAGGACGCCACCGTTGCCGGCAGCCGCTCAGCCAGGACAGGATCGATTTCGACGGCGACCACGGACTTAGCCGCGTCCAGCAGTCCCAGCGTGAGCGACCCCAGACCGGGACCAACTTCCAGCACCGTCTCCTCAGGGCCCACGCCCGCAGCTGCGACAATCCGTCGGATGGTGTTGCCGTCAATGACGAAGTTCTGGCCGAGGGTCTTGGTGGGCCGCACTCCCAGCTCGTCAGCCAGGGCGCGAATGTCAGTGGCTCCGAGCAGCGGTTTAACCGGTGGGCGGGAAGCGGAGGGGGATTCAGTCACTCAGCAATACTAGCCGAGCGGGCATCTGTGACCCGGGCGCCGCCTCGGCAACAGCCTGCCCGCCATGCGTTGACCAGCTGAGACTTTTTGGGGCGTTCTAGTCAGGCCAGTTCCCCACATATACAGCCGCCAGCAGGTTGCATGCAGTCGCGTTCATCGCGTTTCCTTTCCAGAATGGGCAAGCACTCTGCCGCCCCTGAAATGCGGTCGGTAGCATTCCTGACGAGGCACCCTCCAAGTGTCCCGCAGTGCGAGATCGGCGGATATCACCATGGGCAAAACATTCGGAAATCTACTGGCATTAGTACGGAAAGACCGGCGCCTGACTCAGGAAGAGCTGGGCGGCGACGTAGTGGGGGCCCGCGATGTGTCGCTGCTGGAAAAAGGCAGGCGCGAGCCGTCCGGCGGAGCGCTCAGGTTCCTGGCTGAACGGCTCTGCGCGGTGCCCGGTTATCCTCCGCCGGCAGCCGGAACAGACAGCCGTGTTTTCCTGGAGTTCACCGCAGCACAGGCCTGGGATGAACGTGATTACCGGGCCGCGCGCCGGCATTGCCTGTTTGCCGCAGACGCGGCACTGGCCGACGGCGATCCCCGGGGATGGTGGGAGCTCACCTTCATGGCCGCCGGCTGCCTGCGCAGGCTGCACGATTATCCGAGCTGCCTGGCGGAAGCGGAAATGCTCGCGCAGCACGCGCTGGCAGCAGAAGGCCAGCCGCTGCGCCCACAGGCCGAGATTCTGCTGGCAGCAGCCTGCCAGGGTTCCGGACGGTTACCCGACGCCGTCCGGCACGCCCGGCGTGCACTGGAACTGGGACTGTCCCTGCGCCTTGACGCGGAGCACCTCATCGAGGCATATCTGTTGCTCATCGCCGCGCTCTCAGAAAGCGGGCTGCTGGAGGAAGCATGGGGGCACTGCCAAACCCTGGTGATTCCGATGCTGGAAGCGGCCACTGATCCGCAGACGGCGGGAAAGGGGTTTTGGGCGGTGGGAAACGTCGCCTTCCGCCGGGGAGATGTTGCCACCGGCCTCCGCCACCATGCCAAAGCTGAATCCCTGCTGACGCCGGATGCGGATCTGGAAGTATGGGCCGCGTTTAACCGCGCATCGGCGGCCATGCGGCTGGCCGAAGGACTGCACGACGCCGCTACCAGCGACTGCATGACCCACGCGGAAACCGCACTGTCAGTGGTTGGCGCAACCGAGGAAGAGGTACTGGAGAACCTGCACAGCCGAGGGCGGTGGCAGCAGCTTTTGGGCCAGCATGAAGCCGCCGTCCAGATCCTGGCGGACGTCTACGGCCACCGCGAGGTGCTCTCCCCGCAGGGCGCGGCCGAGGTGGCCCTGCATCTGGGGTTGAGCCGGGCCGCCCTGGGAGGGACCCGTGAGGCGGTGCAGCTCCTAAACGACAGTGCCGCCGCCTTTTACGCGGCGGGGGCGCTGGACCGGGCCAGCCACGCTTCCCGGCTGGCGGACCGGGCACGGTCCGGAGCTCCGGTGGGATTAAACGAAAGGACCGGGGCCTGATAACAGGTCCCGGTCCTGCCAAAATCACTGCTGCTTACCGGTGCTGCCCTACGCGGGCCGGACCGGCTGGGTCAGAGCAGCCCGAGCTTGGCGGCGCAGGCCGGCCAATGGCCCCAGCCGCCGTTAGCCCGGAGCTTTTCCGCTACGGCGATCTGCTGCTCGGGGGTTGCCCCGGCTGCAATCGGGGCATACTGCCCGCCGCCGGCGCCGAGCCAGCTGGAGACACTGAACTGCAGCCCGCCGGAGTACCCGTTGCCGGTGTTGATGTGCCAGTCTCCGCCGGATTCGCACTGTGCCAGCGCGGACCAGTTGCCGCCTGCCGGAGCGGTTCCGCCCGGGGAAGCCGCTGCGGGAGCAGGCTTGGCTTCCTTCTTCTTGGTGCCCACGGCAATCTTCGCGGCCACGGGCTGTACGGACACGGTCTCGCTCACCAGGGTGCGGCTCACTTCACGGCCGTCCACCAGCATGGTCTCGAAAACCGTGACCTTCTCGCCGGGAGTTCCCTTGACGGTCACCTTCTCCTCGCCCTCGTAGAGGTTGGAATCAGGCACCTCGGTGGTTTCGAACGGCACCGCTTCGGTCACCGTGTCTTTTTCACCGGCCTTCACGCGGGTGATCTTCAGCGCCATGCCGTTCACAAGGGCAGCTGTCTGGGGAGCTGAAAGCCTGTCCGTCGGGGCCAGCGTGATGCCGGCTTCATCCAGCAGTTCGGCAACGCTCTCCGCCGTGGTTAGACGGTTATAGGAAGTACCGTCCAACACCATGGTGACGGTTTTCGGAGTGGAGATCGACAGAGGATCGTCCAGTCCGGTCAGCGCGGTCTCCAGCGAGGCGGAGACGGCTGAATTGGAGGCGACCCGGAGCTCGGACACCAGGTCTGCAACGGTCTGGCCGGTGGTGCTCACGGTTTGGTTTTCACCGTCCAGCGTCAGGTCAACTGTCTTGGCCTTGAAGACTTCAATTGTGGTCCCGTCAGTGACTTCAGTGGCCAGATCGGGGCTGACCCGGTCCGCCGCACTGACCTGGACATCGGCCTTTTGCAGAACTTCGGCCACGGTTCCGCCGAAGGTCTTGACGTTGCTGCTCTGGCCGTCGACGCTTAAGACAACGGACTTGTTGGTGCCCACAAAGGCCACCAGTCCCAAAATCAGGGCGACCATCACAACGGCCTGCCCGGTCAGTTTTACCCCACGCCTCACGAGTGCATGTGCCACGGAATCCCAAACGTTCATAGTTTCCGGGCACGGGGATCAGGGCGCTTGGCAGCCGATGCCCCCGAATCTCACGGGGCGACTGTGCGCAGGCAAGGAACCGCTGCCGCAACCGGGCACAGGTGTAGCCCAAAGCCTCAAACGACTTGTGCGCACAACTGTTCACAGGACGGTGTGTGGTCCGATATCAGTTCCGGTGCCTTCCCCGACCCCGGCTAATAGGTCCCTACCGTAATCGAACCGTGACCTGAGGGCAACCTGAGGTTTTTGGCGGTCCAAGTGGTTCGGCAGCCAATGTGGAACCGCTCACAGGGCTGCTAGTCCCACAAACCGTAAACGCGAACCGTGTTCTCCACCAGTTCCGTTCCCAGCTCGGACAGGTCCGCCCCGAGTTCCGCTGCCATGAAACGGACCGTGTAGGGCACCATGTAGCTCGCATTGGGCCGGCCCCTGAACGGATGCGGAGTCAGGAAGGGTGAATCCGTTTCCACCAGCAGCAGTTTGCGGTCCGCCACGGCGAGCGCCTCACGGAGGTTTCCTGCGTTCTTGAACGTTGCGGTCCCGGCGAAGGACATGTACCAGCCGTTCTCGTTGCAGATCCCGGCCAGGTCAACATCGCCGGAGAAGCAGTGGAAGACCACCTTCTCCGGAGCGCCTTCCTCTTTGAGCACACGGACCACATCGTCGTGGGCGTCGCGGTCATGGATCTGCAGGGCAAGGCCCAGCCGTTTGGCTATGTCAATGTGCCGGCGGAAAGCGTACTGCTGGCGTTCCACGCCGTCGGCCGCGGTGCGGAAGTAGTCCAGCCCGGTCTCCCCGATGCCGCGCACCCGCGGATGCCGGGCCAGTTCTTCGATTTCCGCAAGCGCTGCCTCCAGCGTTCCTTCGGCGGCCAACACGGGCGCATCGTTGGGGTGGATCGCCACCGCGCCCAGCAGCCGCGGTTCCTCGTCCAGCACCTGCACGGTAAAGCGGGAGGACTCCAGATCCGTGCCCACCTGGACGGCGCCGCGGACCCCCGCAGCCTGCGCGGCGTCCATCGCCGCCCGGACCGTGGCCGTGCCGGCCTTGCCCGGGGCAAAGTCTAAATGTGTATGGTTATCAATCACCGGGACCGGAAGCGGTTCCGGACCCGGAGGATAAGGTTTCCCGCTGCCGGACTCGAAGTCCAGATATGCTGCTGGGATTTCCCCCGGAACGTAACCACTGTCATTGCACATGTCTTTAACCCTAAGCGAGCTTGTAACCTGTACTCACATGCGGCCGCAGCCAAACCGGCGGAAGGCCGCAACATCGCAGACCGGATCCTTGCCCTGGATCGCGCTGCGATTCCCCGAGGCTTGGAAGGTATCCATGGACGCTCGACATCCAGCTGCAGCCACCGCTCCTTTTACCGGAAACTCATCCGGCGCGGCGGTCCCCGGTCAACCGGCTGCTTGGAATCGCGCGGGCGAAGCGGGCGCAGCAAAGGTCACGGTCCAAGGTGCGCAGGCCTTCCACGACGCCGCCTCGAGCATTCTTTCCGCTGTCAATACGGTGATCGACGGCAAGGAGGAAGCAGCCTCGCTGGTGCTGACCGTCCTGCTCGCCCAGGGGCACGTGCTGTTGGAGGATGTGCCCGGCGTCGGCAAAACCCTGCTGGCCAAAACTCTGGCGCGCACCATCGACTGCTCGGTGACCCGGATCCAGTTCACGCCTGATCTGCTGCCCTCGGATGTCACCGGAGTGTCCATCTACAACCAGGATGCCCACCGGTTCGAATTCCGCCAGGGCCCGATCTTCGCGAACATCGTGATCGGAGATGAGATCAACCGTGCCTCCGCCAAGACCCAGTCCGCCCTGCTGGAGTGCATGGAGGAACGGCAGGTCACGGTGGACGGCGGCACCTACCGGCTGGCGGAGCCCTTCATGGTGGTGGCCACGCAGAATCCGATTGAGATGGAAGGCACCTATCCGCTGCCCGAAGCCCAGCGCGACCGGTTCATGGCCCGCATTTCCATGGGCTACCCGGATACAAAGTCAGAAATCGAGATGCTGGAAACGCATCAGTCCACGTCGCCGCTGGACCAGATTGCCGCCGTCGTCGACGTTGGCGAAATTGCCGCCATGACGGCCCGGGTGCGGGACATTTTTGTCTCCTCCGCGGTCAAGGAATACACGGTGGCCATTGGCCAGGCGACGCGCGAGCACACGCATCTTCGCCTCGGAGCCAGCCCCCGGGCGCTGCTGCAGCTGCTGCGTGCAGCCAAGGCGCACGCAGCCCTGGCGGGACGGGACTTCGTGCTGCCGGACGACATCTCGCACCTAACCGACGCCGTCCTGGCCCACAGGATCATTCTTGACCGCAAGGCAGCCAGCTCCGGCGAGACGCCGTCGGGCCTGCTGGCGCACCTGCTCTCCCGCGTTCCTGTTCCGCGAAGCCCCGCCGGCGAACGGATGCGACGCTAGCCCGGAGCCGACTGTCCGCGGCAACACCCCGGCACCACCACTTGTGGGAAGGCTCCATGGAATTCGCAAGCACCGCCAAGCTGCTGACACCGCGCGGCTGGGGCCTGGTCCTGGCCGGAGCCGCCGCACTGCTGACAGCCCAGGTCATGGGCCGCCGCGATGTGCTTGTGCTCGCCGTATTTCTCCTTGCGCTGCCGCTGCTGGCTGCACTGGCTCTGCGGATGGTCCAGCCCGTCTTTGACGTGGAGCGCAGCTTCAGCCCGGTCACGGCGGAGACAGGCGTTCCGGTCCGGGTGGTCCTCTCGCTGCGCACTCCCCGGCCAGTCCGGCAGAGCGGCCTCATGCGGGAGGGGCTGCCGCTTCGCTTCGGCCAGAGTCCGGTGTTCCGCTTTCCGGCGCGCTTCCCCGATGCCGACGGCGCCAGCACCTACGAATACCAGTTGCGTTCGGCGCGGCGCGGCATGTTTCCCATTGGACCGGTGACCGCCGAATTCTCCGATTTGTTTGGCCTGGCCCGGCGGATGCACACCCTCGGAAGGACCGATCCGCTGGTGGTTTCCCCGTCGCCGCAGGAGCTGTCCACCTCCGCAATGGGCGGCCCGCGGGGAACTGAGGGGTCCGTTGCCAGTCCCCTCCGCGGCAGCCCGAGCGAAGACGATGTGTCAACGCGCGAGTACCGCTCCGGTGATCCGATGCGGCGGGTTCACTGGCCCGCAACCGCCCGGCACGGCGAACTGATGGTCCGGCAGGAGGAACCCGTCACCTCCCCCAGCGCAACGCTGCTGCTCGATGCCCGCGAGTCCTGTTATGCAGGCGGGGCGGGATCCACACCATGGATGGAGCCGGCCGGCGGTAACGGATTGTCCACCTCCGAGTCCTTCGAATGGGCGGTGACAGCGGCTGTGTCCGAGGCCGCCTATTTGGTGGACCACGGCTATTCCCTTCATCTCCTGGATGCGTATGCCCGGCCCGGCCTCGCCCGTTCCCCTTCAGCCCCCTATCCCCCGCAGCGGGATTTCAGCGGACCGGGCGGCCTGCAGGACCTTGCGGACGGCTTGGCGGCCTTGGAACTGGACTCCCGGCCGCCCGACCGGCAGGTGGACGCGGACGTGGGCCGTGCCCCCGACCGGGCGCGCGGGCTCCGGAGACCCGGTGGAGGTCACGGATCCGGCGGGGCGCATGCACTGGGTGCGCCCCGCGGGACCGGCGTCGCCGGCGGGCCCCGCAGCCGGGTGCCGGGAACGGATCAGTTTCCGGGCGAGGGCAGGAAGGCTGCCTTCGGCGACGCACTCATGGATTCGTTGTCCCAGCGCCGCCGCGGCCCCCTGCTCGCGGTCCTGGGGCGATTGAGCGCCGACGACGCCGCGCGGCTGGCGCCGGCTGCGGACTATGCCTCCCGGGCATGCGCCATCTTGGTTACGGACAGACTGCAGGACGCGGGGCCCGCTCTGGCCGTGCTGCGCGACGCGGGCTGGGAAGCCATTGCCGCGACGCCCGAATCAGATCTGGCGCGCACCTGGGCAGCCTTCGGAGCAGCCTCTGCCGTGCCTGTTCCGTCAACCCCGGCGCGGGAGGACCGTTCATGACCGCCACGCTGTCCCCCAGCTCCACCGGTGCACCGTCCGGAGCTCCGCCCGCACGGCCCGCGTCCCCCCAACGGCCGCCCTGGGACTGGGCCGGAGCGGCGGCCAGCAGCACCGCCGTCCTGCTCTGCAGCCTTAGCCTGCACGGGGTCTTTGACGGTTGGAGCTGGCTTCCGGCGCTGGCCCTCACCACTGCGGCGGTGGTTGCCGCCATGGCAGCGGCCCGCCGGTTCCGGTTTCCCACGGCCCTGGTGCCGGCAGCGGGCCTTGCCGCCCTCGCCGTCGTCCTGACCTGGATGTTTGCTGCCTCCACGGCGCTGCTGGGGCTGCTGCCCACGGGGGCGACCGTGCAACGCGGCGGTCAGCTGATCAACGAGGCCCAGTCGACCATCATGAATCAGGTGCCGCCGGTACTTGCCGATCCCGGGATTGTGTTCATTGCCTGTCTGGGCACCGGGCTTATCGCCCTGCTGGTCGACACGCTGGCAACCACGCTGCGAATGCCCGCGGCGAGCGGCCTGGGGCTGCTGTCACTGCTCATTGTTCCCGCCGTGCTAAAGCCCGAGAGCATTGGATTTTTCCCCTTCATTCTGGCCGGCGCCGGCTATTTGGTGATTCTGGCCACCGGCTCGTGGCAGGAACAGCCGCGCAGCGCCGGGGACACCGCACGCCGGCCGCCGCGAAGCCAGATGGGCACTGCGGCCGGGATCGGCGCAGCCGCCCTCGTGGTCGCGCTAAGCCTGCCCGCAGTTCTTCCGGGATTCACCCAGGGAACCTTCCCGCAGGGCTCAAAGCTGGATATCTGGACCGGGCAGTCGGGCTTGAACCCGGTGGTGGCACTGGGCAACGACCTGCGCCAGCCCTCGGCATCGGGGCGGATTCGCTACGCGACGGATTCCGGGCAGTCCGTCTATCTGCGGTCAACCACGCTGGAGGACTTTTCGGGCCGGCGCTGGGCGCCGGACCTGCGCGAGGACAGCCGCCGGGCAGGGTTGCAGGACATGACTCCGGCAGAAGACAACCAGGCGACGGGCGGCGCGTCGGAAGTGACCACACAGATCAGCTCAGAGACGTATTCCAGCCCCTGGCTCCTGGCACCTTACGCGCCGGTGCGGGTCTTCGGGGCCGTCGGTCCGTACAGCTGGGATCCGCAAACCATGACGGTCATCTCCGGGGAAAACCGCGGGAACGCACGGCTGGACTACCAGGTGCAGAGCCTGGCCCTGAACCCGTCACCAACCTCCCTGCAGGCGGCGGAACCTGTGTCCGACGGCGCCGTGGACCCCATCTTCACTTCGCTGCCGGATAACCTGCCGGCAACCATCCGGGACGCCGCCAGCGCCGCCACGGCGAGCGCCAACGGCCCGTATGAGGCAGCCATGGCAATCCAGGCGTACCTGCGCGGACCCGACTTCACATATTCCCTGGAAGCCCCGGTGGAGGGCGGCTATGACGGCAACGGCATTGACGTCCTTGACCGCTTCCTGCAGGAAAAGTCCGGTTACTGTGTGCATTTCGCCGCCGCCATGGCCGTCATGGCGCGTGAATCCGGCATTCCCAGCCGCATGGCCCTGGGATTTGCCCCGGGCCGGTCCACCGGCAACACCGTCACGGGTGACCGGGGCCAGGAGCTGCGGGAATACGAAGTGGATTCCCGTGACGCCCATGCCTGGCCGGAACTGTATTTCGACGGCGTGGGCTGGGTCCGGTTCGAACCCACACCGTCGCGGGGTTCTGTCCCCGCGTACGCGCTCTCCCCCCGTCCCGATACTGCCCCGGCCGCAGACGATGACCGCGACCCGCAGAACCTGAATCCTGCGGTTCCCGGTCCGGCTGCATCGCCCTCCCCCAGTGTGTCCGCCCCGGCCGCCGCGGCACCTGCGGAGCCGGCCGAAGCCCGGGCCGGAAGATATGCCGGAGTGACGCTTGCACTGGCAGCGGCCGCAGCCGCGCTGCTCAGCCCCTGGGCACTGCGGCGGCGTAGGCGCAGCATCCGACGGCATGCCCTTACGGGACCTGACCTCCAGGAACGCACAGCCGGTTCCGCCCGGCACGGCGGCGGCCCGTCCGGGCATCCGGAGGGACCGGCTGCCCTGGCCTGGGACGAGGCGGCGGACACCGCCGTGGACTATGGCTATCTGCCGCGCAAGTCCGAGTCCCCGCGGGCCTACGCTCGACGGCTGGCGCACGACGCCGGGCTGCCGCAGGGATCCGCCGCCGGCCTGGAGAAGCTTCGCGCAGCTTACGAGCACGAGGTGTACGCCGCACCCGGCGCCGGCTCGCCGGATTCCGCCGGCGCTGTGGCCGGCCCCGGAAGCGGAGCCGGGGCCGGGGCAGCCGAAGCCGGTGCCAGGGCCGGGGAGCCGGCGGCGGAACGCCGGACCGCACTGTGGGCAGATGTCACTGCCGTGCAGGAAGGATTCGCTGCCTCCGCTTCCCGCGCAGCCCGGCTGCGGGCACGCTTCTTCCCGGCGTCACTGGCCTCGCGCTTCCGCCGCTGACCGAACGAGCCGCCGGGACAGAAGTGGGCGGCGGTGCCGAACTAGCCGGAGGTTCCCGAACTAGCCGGCGGTTCCCGAACTAGCCGGAGGTTCCCGAACTAGCCGGCCGTTCCCGAGCTAGCCGGCCGTTCCCGAGCTAGCCGGCCGTTCCCGAGCTAGCCGGCCGTGGGATCGGCGATGCCGACGTACTGCGTGTAAAGGTACTCGTCGATGCCCTCGGCGCCGCCTTCGCGGCCGAGTCCGGACTGCTTGACTCCGCCAAAGGGAGCCGCGGCGTTGGAGACCACGCCGGCGTTGAGGCCAAGCATGCCGGTCTCCAGCTTCTCCCCGATCCGCAGGCCGCGGTTCAGGTCCTCGGTGAAGACATAGGCCACCAGCCCGTACTCGGTGTTGTTCGCCAGCGCCACGGCTTCCTCTTCGGTGGAGAAGGTGACGATCGGTGCAACCGGACCGAAGATTTCTTCCTGGAGGATGCGGGCATCAGGAGCCACGTTCTTCAGCACGGTCGGCTGGTAGAAGTAGCCCGGACCGTCCACCGCTGCGCCGCCCACTACAGCCGTAGCACCGCCGTCGACAGCGTCCGTCACCAGGGAGTGGACCTTGTCGCGGGACTTCGCGTCGATCAGCGGGCCGATCTTGGATTCGTCCTCGGTGCCGCGGGCCGTGGTCATGGCGCCCACCTTGGCCGCGAACTTCTCCGCGAATTCATCGGCAACGGACTCATGCACAATGAAGCGGTTCGCTGCGGTGCAGGCCTCGCCCATGTTGCGCAGCTTGGCTGCCATGGCGCCGGCCACGGCCTTGTCCATGTCCGCGTCCTCGAAGACCACAAACGGGGCGTTGCCGCCGAGTTCCATCGAGGTGCGCAGTACCCGGTCCGCGGCGTCACGGATCAGGCTCTGGCCCACGGGCGTGGAACCGGTGAAGGAGACCTTGCGCAGGCGCTCGTCCTTCATGATCGGGCCGGTGACCTCGCCGGCGGAGGTGGTGGAGACCACGTTCAGGACGCCGGCGGGAAGGCCGGCTTCAACCATGACAGCGGCGAAAAGCTGGGATGTCAGCGGGGTGAGCTTGGCGGGCTTGAGCACCATGGTGCAGCCGGCTGCCACCGCGGGGGCGATCTTGCGGGTGGCCATGGCCAGCGGGAAATTCCAGGGGGTGATCAGCAGGCACGGGCCCACCGGCTTCTTGTTCACCATCAGGCGGGACTTGCCGTCCGGGGACATGCCGTAGCGGCCGGAGATGCGGACGGCTTCCTCGGAGAACCAGCGCAGGAACTCGGCGCCGTAGGTGACCTCGCCGCGGGCTTCGGCCAGCGGCTTGCCCATTTCCAGGGTCATCAGCAGGGCAAAGTCCTCGGCCCGCTCGGTGACCAGTTCAAAGGCGCGCCGCAGGATTTCCCCGCGTTCGCGCGGTGCCGTCTTGGCCCAGGAATCCTGCGCCGCAGCGGCGGCGTCCATGGCCAGAGCACCGTCTTCAGCGCTGGCGTCGGCAATGCTCAGCAGCACCTTGCCGGTGGCGGGGTCTTCAACGTCGAAGGTTGCTCCACCTGAGGCATCCCTCCACTCCCCGTTGATCAACAGGCCGGTGGGGACCTGAGCCAGCAGTTCGGCTTCGCGGTCAGCGGTAATACCCATGGGATGCCTCCAAAGATTGAACGTCACAGCCCGGGCCGGAAAGCCCGTCTTCTGCGTTCACCGTATGCTCGGGCCGAACTGCCTGTAAATACGGAAGTGCACCACGTAACGGCCCTCACACTGTGCAGTTGGCCAAAACAACAGTTCCCGAGACTCTGATTCCCGGGTCCGTTCGGGTGCCGGCGCACACGTTCCCACTCTGTGTTGCCTCCTGTGGCGCATGAGGTCTCAGGAGGCAACACCAGCCCCAGAGAGTGGGAACCAGTGCGCGGGCAGGCGGGCAGGAGTAGCCGCGCGGGAGCCTAGCCGCGGGCAGCCAGCACCGCGGAGTACAACTCCCGCTTGCTGATCCGTGCGTCCTCCGCAACGGTGGCCACGGCGTCCTTGAGCCGCGCACCCTGGGCCACGAGCCCGTTCACGGCAGCAACATGGTCTTCGGGCAGTTCGGGGGGAGCTTCACCGGCACCGGCGACGACGACGGCAATCTCGCCGCGGATCTCGGACGTCTCGGCCCATTCCAGCAGTTCGCGCAGCGGGGCGCGGAGCACCTGTTCGTGCAGTTTGGTCAGTTCGCGGGCGACGGCGGCCCGGCGGTCACCGCCGAAGGCTGCGTCCAGAGCGCGGAGCATCGGCTCCAAACGGTGCGGAGCCTCGAAGAACACCATGGTGCGCTGCTCCCCCGCCAGCTCGGACAGGCGCGCGCTGCGCTCCCCGGCTTTGCGGGGCAGGAAACCCTCAAAGCAGAACCGGTCGGTGGGCAGGCCGGACAGCGCGAGAGCGGTCAGGACCGCTGAGGGGCCGGGAGCCGCGGTGACGGTCAGTCCTTCCCGGGCGGCGGCCTCCACCAACCGGAAGCCCGGATCCGAGACGGCGGGCATGCCGGCGTCGGTCACCATCAGCAGGGTGGCACCGCCGCGCACCATTTCCAGCAGGTCCGCGGTGCGGGTGGCCTCATTGTGCTCGTGGTAGCTGATGATCTTGCCGCTGGTGGTGATCTTCAGGGCGGAGACCAACCGGTGAAGCCGGCGGGTGTCCTCGGCGGCGATCACGTCGGCGGTCTCCAGCAGTCCGATCAGCCGGTTGGTGGCATCACCCATGTTGCCGATGGGAGTGGCGGCCAGAACAATCTGGCCGCCGCCGGTGCTGGTGGCAGCGCCCGAGGCAGCGCCGTCGTTCTGCGTGTTTTTGGAGGTGCCGGAACCGGTGGTCTGCTTGCTGGAATTCACCATCTAACCCTACGCGAGTTGGGGACGCCGGATGCCCGGGCTCCCCTATAGAGTGGTGCGGGTGAGCCTGACCGTGAGCGAGACCCCAGCCCCCGGAACAGCACCGCTGGTGCAGGACCCGCGCACCGCCTTCAGCTATGGCCAACTGCGGAACAGGCTGTTGGGCTGGGCGCCGGGCACCTCCTTCACCCTGGGTGTGTGGGGCTGGATCCTGCCACTCATTTCCGCACTGATCGGTGCTGTGCTGCGTTTTGTCCGGCTGGGCGAACCGCAGTCGCTGGTCTTTGACGAGACGTACTACGTCAAGGACGCTTACTCCTACCTGATCTCCGGCTATGAACGGAAATGGCCCGAAAACGCGAACGACTCCTTCAACGCCGGCATTCCCGGCGTTCTGCTCACCGACCCTGAGTACGTGGTCCACCCACCCGTCGGAAAATGGATGATCGCGGCCGGCATGGGCCTGTTTGGTGCGGACAACAGCTTTGGCTGGCGGTTCAGCGCCGCGCTGACCGGCACGCTGACGGTCCTGCTGGTGGGGCTGATCGCCGTTCGGTTGTTCCGCTCGCCGCTTCTGGGCGGCATCGCGGGCCTCCTGCTGGCCGTGGACGGCCACCATCTGGTGCTGTCCCGGGCCTCGCTGCTGGATGTTTTCCTGGCGTTCTGGGTGGTGGCGGCCTTCGGCGCCCTGCTTTTGGACCGCGACGACGGGCGGCGGCGGCTGGCCCGCCGGTTGTCCGCTTTGACCTCCGGCCGGGCCGACGGCGGTGCACCGCCGGCAGGTGCCCTGCTGTACGGGCCCTGGCTGCTGTGGCGGCCCTGGCGCCTGGTCGCGGGCATCTGCCTGGGTCTTGCTGTGGGCACCAAATGGTCAGCCCTGGCCTTTGTTGCGGTCTTTGGCCTGATGACCGTGCTGTGGGACGTCAATGCCCGCCGCGTGGCCGGCATCCGTGCCTGGCCCACCGCCGGGCTGCTTAAGGACGGGGTGCCGGCCTTTCTCACCGTCATCCCGGTAGCAGCGCTGGCCTATCTGGCCTCGTGGACCGGATGGCTGCGGTCCACTGACGCGTACGGACGAAACTGGGCACAGGACAACCCCTCCGAAACCTGGGGCTGGCTGCCGGAATGGCTGCGGTCGCTGGCGGAGTACCACCGTAGTGCGTATGCCTTCCACAACGGCCTGAGCTCGGAGCACGACTATGAGTCCAGCCCCTGGACCTGGCTCGTTCTGGGCCGGCCCACGTCATTCTTCTACGAAAGCTCAGCCCTTGGCGTGGACGGGTGCTCCGCGGAGAGCTGCTCCACGGCCATCACCTCGGTGGGCAACCCGCTGATCTGGTGGGCCGCGGCAGTGTCCCTGCTGGTGCTGCTCATTTGCTGGCTCGGCCGCCGCGACTGGCGGGCCGGGGCCATCCTCGCCGGTGTTGCCGCCGGCTACCTCCCGTGGTTCGCCTATCCGGAACGCACCACCTTCTTCTTCTACGCCCTATCTTTTGAACCGTTCCTGCTCCTGGCCCTGACCTACGTGCTGGCGCTGATCCTGGGCCGGATCTCTGATCCGCGGGCGCGCCGGCTGGCGGGTGCGGCGGTGGTCGCTGGCTTCCTCCTGGCAGCCGTCCTGGTCTCGGCATTCTTCCTGCCGGTCTGGACGGCCGAAACTATCCCGTATTCTGACTGGCGGCTGCGTATGTGGATGCCCAGCTGGATTTAGTCATTACCCATGTGCACAGCACAGAAAGAGAGGCCAACGGTGCGCGAATCAGCCACTGATCTACTGGTCCATCTCCCCGCGACGTCGAACATCACCGACATCCTGGTGGGACTGCATGCCAAGACCCCCAACCAGCCCCTGTTCTCACTGAAGAGCAACGGCGGCTGGAAAGATGTGACCGCCAACGAGTTCCTGACACAGGTCAGCGAGCTGGCCAAGGGCCTGATCGGCCTCGGCGTGCAGCCCGGCGACAGCGTGGCCGTCATGTCCAAGACCTGCTATGAGTGGACCCTGGTGGACCTGGCCGTGTGGTTTGCGGGTGCGGTCACTGTGCCCATTTACGAAACGTCCTCGCCCTCGCAGGTGGAATGGATCCTCGAAGACTCCGGCGCGACCCACGTGTTTGTCGAAGACGCCCGTAAAGCCGCGGTTGTCTCCGCGGCCGCCGACTCCGGCGAATTCGCGCTCACTCTGTGGACCATGAAGGCCGACGGCGGCGACGGCAGCTTTGCCGAACTCATCGCGGCCGGGTCCGGCGTGGACGATGACCGGTTGGAGGAGGCCCGCACCACCGCCGGCCTCGAATCCGTCGCGTCCATGGTGTACACCTCAGGAACCACCGGACGGCCCAAGGGCTGCGAGATCACGCATGCCAACTTTGCCCTGTTCGGCGTGAACATTGTGGAGTTCCTGCCCGAAATGCTCAAGGAAAAGGATGTCAGCACGCTGATGTTCCTTCCTCTGGCCCATGTGCTGGCACGCGCCGTGCAGGTGGGCTGCCTGGCAGCGGGGGTGCGGGTGGGCCATTCCGGCAGCGCCGCGGACCTGATGGGAGACCTGAAGACCTTCCAGCCGACCTTCCTGCTCGCAGTGCCGCGCATCTTCGAAAAGATCTATGCCGGTGCACAGCAGTCAGCGGAGGCCGCTGGAAAGGGCAAGCTGTTCACCACTGCCGTTGACACCGCCGTGGCCTACTCCACCGCCCTGGACTCCGCTGCCCGCGGCGGCAAGGGTCCGTCCGTGGTCCTGAAACTGCGGCATGCGTTCTTTGACAAGACGCTCTACCCCAAGGTCCGCAACGCCTTTGGCGGCAAAGCGACCTACGCCATCAGCGGCGCCTCCGCGCTGAGCCCGCAGCTTTCGCACTTCTTCCGCGGGGCCGGCGTGATGATCCTGGAGGGTTACGGCCTGACCGAAACCACAGCTCCGGCCACGGTCAACACTATCCCGCTGGCCCGGGTTGGCTCCGTGGGGCTGCCGCTGCCCGGCAGTACCATCCGGATTGCCGACGACGGCGAGGTCCTCATCAGCGGTGCCGGCGTCTTCAAGGGCTACCACAATAACCCCGAGGCCAATGCCTCGGCCTTCAGCGGAGAATGGTTCCATTCCGGGGACGTGGGCTCGCTGGATGAGGACGGTTTCCTGACCATTACCGGCCGCAAAAAGGACATCCTGGTTACCGCCGGCGGCAAGAACGTTGCACCCGGCCCGCTGGAGGAGAAAATCCGTGAGCATCGGCTGGTGTCCCAGGCGATAGTGGTGGGCGAAGGCCGCCCGTTTGTGAGCGCACTGCTGACTCTGGATGACGAAGCGCTGGCGGCCTGGGGCCGGGAGAACGGGTCCGCCCCTGAATCCGCTACAGCTGCCGATGATCCCCGGATCCGGGCGTCCCTGCAGGAAGCCGTGGATGCAGCCAACGCCACCGTTTCCCAGGCCGAGCAGATCCGCAAGTTCACCGTGCTGCCGCAGGATTTCTCGCTCGAGTCGGGCCACCTCACGGCAACACTGAAGCTGCGCCGCAACGCAGTGATCGCCGACTACTCTGCCGAGGTGGAGAAGCTGTACCAAAAGTAGTCCTTGGCCCGCGAACAAAAACTGCACGTTCCCCATCTGGGGGACGTGCAGTTTTTGTTTGGAGGCTGTGTCCGGAAGAACCGCCGGTCAGTCCGGTTAGACGGCTTCCAGGGAGTCCAGGTAACGGCGGCGGGCTTCCTCCTGTTTCAGGCGCGACCGCTCCCGGCGGGCCTTGGTGGGCCACGCCGCAATGAGCACCACGATGCAGGTCAGCAGCACCAGGGAGGCAATGACAATCCCGGCGTCCATCCAGAACTGGGCGGGGAAGAGCCGGATGAGGGTGTCATCCAGGCGGAACGTCCAGTTGCCGTTGGCAAAGAAGATCGAGTGCACCTGCGTGAAGAAGTTTTCCCAGCCCAGGACGGCCGTGACTATCAGTGCGCCAACCAGCACCAGGGTAAGAACGGACCCGGCAAACAGGGCACGTCGGATTCCGCCCGGGCTCCGTTTGGCCAGGTAAATGCAGGCAAGAAGGCTCAGCACCGCCATGGCCAGCGCGGCCACAAAAGCGATGGTCAGGACGGTTTTGACGTCCGCCATGTGGCTGACTTCGCTCTCCAGGTACAGTGGCTCCCCGCTGAGGGTAACCAGATCGCCCAGGTAGCGGGCACCGGAAAAGTTCAGCAGATAATCCACGGCGTACGAGCCGTAGGTCATCCGGTCATCCGTGGAGAAACCGTAGCTGTCCGAGGGGAATCCCGGGCGGTGGTACTCGGCCCACAGGAACAGCGGCGTGGCCACTGCCCGGATGGCCGCGGCCAGCAGCATGACCGGGAAAAAGACCGCGATCATCACCTGCAGGATGCGGGCAAGCACGGGCTTGGCTGTTCCTGCACGTTCGCGGTCCTCCGCCCGGCGGCGGATTTCCTCTTCGGAGATTTCATCAGAAGCCGGTCGATCCGACGGATCGACAACAGGATCGGCAACACGCTCGACAACCGGCTCCGCGGCGGGCTCGGCAACACGCTCGGCAACCGGTTCCGCGGCGGGTTCGGCAACATGCTCGGCACCACGCTCCGCGGCAGGTTTGGAAGCGGCTGCCGGCTCTACTTCCAACGCCCCCTCACCGGTTCCTGCGGCGTCCGGATTTCCAGCGCGGTGGGAACCCGAGGACAATCCGGTGCTGATGGGGGTGGTCTTCGGCGATGCCGCGGAAACCGCCGCGGCATCTGTTGCCCCGGCTCTCACATGATCCTGCGGAGCCTGTGCAGCGATGCCTGGCTCCGGCACAACGGCGTCGATGTGTCCGGCGCGCTGCTGCTTCTCCTCGCTGAGATCCCCGTAGCCGCTGACATTGGGCATGGTGCTCGCCCGCCGCATCGGCAGTGTGCTGCGCTGGGCCAGGGAGGGATGTCCGCCGGGCACTACGGCTGCGTCGGCTAAGGGCGGTGTTTCGCCCGGCACCTTAGCTGCGGGCTGCATACCCGCGGCGTCAGCAAACGCAGCATCCCAATCGTCGTGGTCAAGTCCGTCGTCGGGCGTGCCCGCTGCGGACCCGGCAGAATCAGCGGAACCGGCAGGGCCGCCGTCGTTGGTCTTATCGGAGCCAGCTGCGTGGCCTCCGCTCACAATGGTCTCGCTGGCATCGCTGAGTTCGTGGCCGTCTGCGGCTCCCTGCTCAGCTCGGTCCTGCTCGGGTTTAGCGGAGCCTCCGGGCGTGGGGTGCTGCTGGGGGGTTTCGTCCTGGCTTGCCACTGCTTCCTCTTTCACTTCCCTGGCCTGAGTGTCCTGGCCTGTTTTGCGGATACCGATGGGCTTTTGCGGTTCCATTCTTCGACCCTACCGGCAGAGCGCATCAGGAAACGTGCCGCCACCCCGCACTACACACAGAGTCGGCCGGACCGTTATCTTTCGTGTCCGGACTCTTTGGGGATTGGCTGCCGGGAGATACCCGCCGCTCAGGCGGTGCGCACGGTGTCTCCGCGGTCACGCCTGGACAGATCCCCGCGGTGCCCCGCCCGGTAGGCGGCCCGGCCGGGAATGAGGGTGTACGCCCAGTACGCGCCGAACAGGGCCGCTCCGATCCCGATCCGCAGCCAGGCCGGCAACGGCGAAGCAGTCACGAACCCCTCCACCAGACCGGACAGGAACAGCACGATCACCAGCCCCAGCGCCACGGTGAACAGCGACCGGCCTTCCGCCGCGACGGATACTCCTCGCGTCTGCCTGCCCGGCGCCACCCAGGCCCAGAAAATTCTCAGCCCCGCGGCCACGGCTACAAAAACCGCTGTCAGTTCCATGAGGCCGTGCGGCAGGATGTAACTGAAAAACACGTCCAACTGGCCGTACGCCGCCATGACGCCGCCGGCCATGCCCACATTCATCGCATTCTGGTACAGCACATAGGGGCCCCAAATCCCGGTGATGCCGAAGGCCACAGCCTGCAGCGCAATCCAGGCATTGTTCGTCCACACCTGGCCGGCGAAGGACGCAGCCGGGTTTTCCGAGTAGTAGGCGGCGAAGTCCTGCTCCACATACCGCTGGACTTCGGCGTCCGTACCCATGGCGGCGGAGATGACGCCGGGGGTGGAAGCCGCCCAGAGCCCAAACAGCCAGGCCGTCAGAATGAACGCGGCTCCCACGGCCAGCGTCAGCCAGCGGATCCGGTAAAAGGCAGCCGGTAGTGCGGCGGCGAAAAAGTAGACCAGGTCCTCGGCGAAGTTGGAGCGGGCCCCGGTGAAGCGGGTGCGTGCCCGGGAAAGCCGCATGGACAGCGCAGCGGAGAGCGCTCCTTCCGGAGCCACTGAACGGACCATCGACAAGTGAGCCGAGGCTCGCTGGTAGAGGCGCAGCAGCTCATCGGCTTCCTCGCCGCTGAGCCGACGGCGCGCGGCGAGTTCATCCAGCCGCTGCCAGTCCGGTGCATGCACTGCATTGAACGCATCCATATCCACGGTTACACCCTAGCGCTGGGTACAGTGGAGTTCCCACCACGAACTGCCGGCCAGGAGGAGGACCTGTGAGCTCCATCGTCACCGGAGAGGCGGTTGTCCTGGAACTGCGTCCGGCCTCCTTCGCAGCGCGGGCGCTGAGCTCCATCATCGATGTCATCGCCCTGGTTGTTGTCCTCATCGGATTGCTGGTGCTCTTCGGTCAGACGCTGGGCGAGTCTGTGGATCCCGCCCTGGGCCAGGCCCTGATCCTCACCATCGTGGTCCTGGTTCTGGTGGCGGCACCGGTGGCGGTGGAAACACTGACCCGCGGAAAGTCGCTGGGGCGCCTGGCGATGGGGCTGCGCATAGTGCGCGACGACGGCGGTGCCGTCCGTTTCCGGCATTGCCTCATCCGGGGCATGACTGCGGTGCTGGAGATCTATCTGACGGCGGGGTCCCTGGCCTTCCTCGTGGCAATGTTCAATGAGAAGTCCAAGCGCATCGGTGACCTGATGGCCGGCACGTATGCCCTGCGGGAGCGGGTCACGGCTCCCCCGCCCCAGTATGTCCGGATGCCGCCGTGGCTGAGCAGCTGGGCCGCTCTGGCGGACATGGGACGTTTTCCGGATGCGCTGTCCCGGCGGGTGTCGCGCTTCCTGTCCCAGGCCGCCCGGCTCTCGCCGCAGGCGCGTGCAGCCCGTGCCTCCGAGCTGGCTGTGGAGGTCTCGGCCTTGGTATCGCCGCAGCCACCGCCGGGTACCCTAGCTGAGGACTTCCTCAGCGCTGTGACGGCCGAACGCCGTGACCGCGACTACGCCAGGATGGCCAAGCAGCGTGAGAGAACCGAACGGGTGGCGCAGCGGCTGCACCGGCTGCCGTTCGAGCGGTAAGCTGCGGCCGGGACAGAACCCGGGATACTGCTCGGGGATTACTGCTTGGGCTGGCTGATCCACTCCGCCCAGGGCAGGTTCCAGTCGCCAAAGCCATCCCAGACAAACATGGGTCCGTAGCCGGTGTTCAGCACCTGGACCACGTCTCCGGCGTCGAAGTTGTCATAGATGTACTTGGCGCCCTCAGGGCTCATCCCGATGCAGCCGTGGGATACATTGGCCACCCCCAGCACGGACTGCGCGGACGGAAGGGCCTCGTGGATGAAAGCTCCGCCGGTGGAGATGCGCGAGGCGTTGTGGGCGGTCACCGGCTCGTAATAAGCCTTGTCTCCCGGCTTCAGTCCAATGGACTCAGCCCGGAACGGAATGGATTCGTGCTGGTCCATAATCACGTGGTAGCCGATGGTGGACGGCCAGTCCTGTGTGCCCAGGGTGACCGGGAAGGTGCGGGTGAGCTGCCCGTCGATGTAGACGCGCATCATCTTGTCCGCGTTGTCCACCACGGCAAGCCGGTTGTTGTGGGTGCTGAAGCTGGCGGTGTCGTTAAAGTTGCCGATCATTCCGTTGCCGAAATCCACGCCGAGAAGCTGCATGTCCACGGTGATGGTGCTCTGCGGCACCCAGAACTCCTCGGCCCGGTAGCGGACCTTGGTGTCACTGATCCAGTAGAAGGCGCCCACCTGGCCGGACGTGGAGGTGACGGTGATGGCCTTTTCCACGGCTTCCTTGTTCAGGACCGGCTCGCTGAAGCTCAGCTCCAGCGGCTGCCCCGTCCCCACAACGGATCCGGACTGCGGGTACATGACCGCGTTGGCCTCGTTGGCGGTGGAGACGGTGGTGAACTTGCGGGTCTCCGAGCTGGTATCACCGTTGGCGTCGGCCAGCTTGTAGGTCAGCGTGTACGGCGTATTGAAGGCAAGCGTGCCGGTTGCTGTCCAGACGGTGCCACCGGCGCTGAGCTCGCCGGGAACAGGGTCCCCGCCGGAGTCCGGCACCAGCTTTGCCGATTCCAGGGTCCCCTGCTGCACGGTGATCGCGGGCACTGAAATCGGGTTCACTTCAACGGCGTCCGCTTCGGGGCTGACAACGGCCACCGGCTTGGGCACCTCCGGCTTTGGCTTTTCGGTTGCGGCGGGCGTTTTTGCCGGCGATTCCTGCTCCGTGGTTCCGGAGGCATTCCACCAGCTCTCCCCCGCCCAGGCCGAAGAAGTGAGCGCAGCAGCGCCCCCGCCCAGAAGGAGAACTCCCGCAACTACGGAAGCGATGATCCAGCCTTTACGCCGTTTTGTACCCTTTGCCATAACTGCTAACCCAATGCTTCCCGGTGCTCTCGACAGATGTTGGAGCGGCCATAGCTCCCCCAGCGACATTTTACGTCATGGCGGCGCCAAAACGTGCAGCACCTTTGCCGGCGCAGAGCGCCTAGTAGCGGTAGTTCTCGGGCTTGAACGGGCCGGCCGCGTCCACGCCCAGGTATTCTGCCTGGCTCTTGGTCAATTCGGTGAGTTCAACACCCAGGGCGTCCAGATGCAGACGGGCCACCTTTTCATCCAGGATCTTGGGCAGCACGTACACCTGCTTGGCGTAGCCGCCCTCCTCCACGGAGGTGCCGTGCTTAGTGAACAGCTCAATCTGGGCGATGGTCTGGTTCGCGAACGAGTTACTCATAACAAAGGACGGGTGGCCGGTGGCATTGCCAAGGTTAAGCAGGCGGCCCTCGGAGAGCACAATGATGCTGCGCTGGTTCTGAGTGCCTTCATCAAAGATCCACTCGTGCACCTGCGGCTTGATTTCAACCTTGCGGATCCCCGGAACCTTCGCCAGGCCGGCCATATCAATCTCGTTGTCGAAGTGCCCCACGTTGCCCACAATGGCCTGGTGCTTCATCCCGGCCATATGCTCGGCCATGATGATGTCCTTGTTGCCCGTGGTGGTGATGAACATGTCGCCCTGGTTCAGGACCGATTCCAGCCTGGCCACCTGGTAGCCGTCCATGGCAGCCTGCAGTGCGCAGATCGGGTCAATTTCCGTCACTATCACCCGGGCGCCCTGTCCGCGCAGTGCTTCGGCAGCACCCTTGCCCACATCTCCGTAACCGCAGACCACCACCACCTTGCCGCCGATCAGCGTGTCCGTGGCCCGGTTCAGGCCATCCGGCAGCGAATGCCGGATGCCGTATTTGTTGTCGAACTTGGACTTGGTCACCGAGTCATTGACGTTGATGGCAGGAAAGAGCAGCTGGCCCTGCGCGGCGAGCTGGTACAACCGCAGCACGCCCGTGGTGGTTTCTTCGGTCACGCCGCGGATGCCCTTGGCGATCTCCGTCCATTTGCCCGGTTCCCGCTCCAAGGAGCGGCGCAGGACGTCGAGAATGACCGTGTACTCATGGGAATAATCGGGATCCCCGTCCACGGGGTTCTCCGGCACGGCCCCGGCAGCCTCAAACTCCACGCCCTTGTGCAGCAGCATTGTTGCATCGCCGCCGTCGTCCAGGATCATGTTCGGTCCGCCGGAGCCCTCCGGCCAGGTCAGGATCTGCTGGGCCGTCCACCAGTAGTCCTCAAGGGACTCGTTCTTCCAGGCGAAGACGGGAACCCCGGCGGGCTGTTCCGGAGTTCCGCTGCCGACGACGACGGCTGCCGCCGCCTCGTCCTGGGTGGAGAAGATATTGCACGAGGCCCACCGCACCTGGGCCCCCAGTGCAGTAAGCGTCTCGATCAGCACGGCTGTCTGCACGGTCATGTGCAGGGATCCGGCAATGCGCGCGCCGCGCAGCGGCTGGCTCGGACCGTATTCCCGCCGCAGGGCCATCAGCCCGGGCATCTCATTCTCCGCGAGGCGGATCTGGTGGCGTCCGGCTTCAGCCAGGGACAGGTCAGCTACCTTGAAATCAATGCTCACGCGGAGAATCCTCAGTTTGAAGTGTCGGAAACGGAGGGGGCGGCGGTCGCCGAAGGCGCCAGCAGAACGGGAATGCCCTCCTCCAGGACGTACCGGACAAGGTTGCCGCTGGCATCCGGGACGGCCGAAACGAGCTCGCCGTCCACCTGCTCCAATGCGGAACCGGTGACGGGACAGCGCAAAACCGCCATTATGTCGGCAGTGAGTCTAACCATGGATTGCAGCACTTCCTTGGATACGTCGATGCCGTGCTCGAAAAACGCGGCGCTGGCCCCAAGACTATCTCTTTCAGACCGGCAGGCGCGGCGTTCAGCGCTCTTCGCGGAGGACTCGCAAATGGGACCGTCGGGTGCCCTGGGTTTCCGGGGGCGGTGGCAGAGCGTGTCTCCCGGCGCGCCGCGGGGCCTCTGTTGCCGGTATTTCCGCCGCTTCCCGTACGGCGTCCACCAGGGCAGACAGATCGTCACGACTCGGGATTCGCGGCTGGCCGGCGAGGTCCAGCCGGACCACTTCCCAGCCCAGCGGCACGGTCAGGCGTGCGGCATGGGCGTTGCACAAATCGTAACAATGAGGTTCGGCATAGGTGGCCAGCGGACCCAGCACCGCCGTGGAGTCGGCATAGACGTATGTCAGGGTGGCAACAGCCGCCTCTCGGCACGCTGATCTTGAGCACAGTCTTAGGGATTCCACGGAGGACCACTTTACCTGCAGCGGGCATCCGTCACCGTGAGGCTCGCCGGAACACGCTGCTGCTTAAAACAGTGCCCGAGGACGGGTCTCAGCGGTTACAGTTCTTGTATGTCCACCGGACCAACTCTCAGGGTGTTTCTCGACCCCGGCGAAGAGCCGTCCGCGGCCGCCCGGCGCCCGTTTCGCCGCCGCCGTCGCAACCGGCACGGGCGCGGCCTGCGCGGGGAACTAATTCCCGCCCATCTGGCCGGTTTCCGGTCCCGCTCGGAGCGCTTTGACACCTGGGTGCTCGAATCCGCCCAGCGGCTGGAACGGCTGTGGGGCGAGGGCATCCAGTCCTACCAGTTTGTGGTCCGGGACATCCCCCCGGGACTCGAGGAGCTGGCCGCCTCAGGCGGCCACATTCCGTTCGGGGCAGGCACTCCCGCAGCCGGGCCCAGGCCGGCTGTCATCACCGTGTACCGGCATCCGGTCGAGTCCGCCGCACGCGGCCTGGTGCCGGTCAGCGAACTGATTCACGACGTCGTAGTGGAGCAGCTGGCCACCCTGATGGGGATGGATCCTGAAACCGTTGACCCCACCTATGGACGTTTTCGGCCGCTGTAACCGCCTGAACCGTTGATAGTCCTGAACCCTTAGTAGCCCAGCGCGACCGGCACGCTTGTGCCCCCGATATTTCCCTTGGGCAGCGGCAGCACGGAAACTCCGGTACCCGTTGCCGAGGTGAGCACCTGAGCTCCGTAAACCGGTTCGCCGGTGGTGCTGACCAGAACGGCGACAAGCCCGGTGCCGATCTTCGAGGCGGCAATGTTCACGGTGGACCCTGAGGTGATGGTGAGGATCTGTTCCTCACTAAGGCTGCCGTCCTGCTTCACACCGGTCAGGCGCACTTCCGCAGGTCCCGCCGGAGCGGAAAAACTCAGGATGGAGACGGCCTCCGGTGAGAGCACCGCCAGATGCTCGTTGCCCAGCCGCTCCCCGGAGGGGGCAACGGCAAGATCAACCGGCGCATTCTCCTTGCTGCCGCGGCTGGACACTGTCCCGGCGGTCACCGACACGTCGGCGG
This sequence comes from Arthrobacter sp. UYP6, assembly GCF_040547315.1. Classification (NCBI taxonomy): domain Bacteria; kingdom Bacillati; phylum Actinomycetota; class Actinomycetes; order Micrococcales; family Micrococcaceae; genus Arthrobacter; species Arthrobacter sp. UYP6. Next base: position 181,079 of record NZ_JBEPPM010000002.1, on the reverse strand, counting down.
TGACCTCAACCGCATAAGTTCCTTCGGGCAGCGAGTCCAGCGGCAGTTGGCCCACCGCGCCGGCTGGAACGGTAAACACCCCGCCGCCGGGGAGGTCAACGGCGCCGTCATCGCCCAGGACCCGCACCGCAACCACCGCATTGGTGCTCCCGGGAACGGCCACCTGGACCACCGGGGCTGCTGACTCATAACCGCGCTGGCCGGTTATGGTCTTGGTGGCTGCCGGGGCCTGGATGCGGACGCCGCTGATGATCTGCTGCGGAGAAGCGGCAGCTGCGGGCTGGATGAGCTCAACGCCGCCTGGTGTGAGGCCGCGGAGGATGCTCTGCTGCACCATCGCGGTGACCGGGCCGCCGGAGCTGCGTACCCGCACCGCCAACCCGGGCTCATTCGCTGCCAGGCCGGCCAGCACAATAGCTTTCGTTTCGCCGGGCGGCACCAGGATGCCGCGCGTTCCCGTCCCCTCCACCCGGCCTTTGGACCCGTACAGTTCCAGGTCCACCGTGGCGGCGCTCTCGGAAGGATTGGTCAGCCGCAGCACTGCGGTGGCCCCCACTGTGGTCCGCGCGCCGATAATCCACATGTCGTTGCCCGGTGCCTGGCAGTTAGCGGCCGCAAGACCGGCAAGGTCTCCATCCGCAGCTGAGAATCCCACCACGGCGTTGGCAGTGGCCTGCAGCGTTCCGGAAGGCTCGGCGCTGAGAATGGTGGTTTCGGTGACGTCCAGGTTCGGCACAACCCCGGCACTGCGCACTCCCGCGAGCGGCGGAGCGTCCTGGACGTCTTCAGCGATGGTCTTCAGCGCAGTTTTGCCATCCGCCTGCAGCAGCGAGGACGCCGGCACCGGGTTGCCCGCACCGCTGAGCACAACGGCGGTGAGTGAGGTCTTGGCGGACTCGGAGACCGGGCTGAACTGGGGGTCCGTTCCGGCCACGCTGCCGGAGACCAGGCGCAGCGGTGCCGGGCAGACCGCCGACAGCGGTCCGGCCGGCACTTCGGCTGCGGTGCTGTCCACGGCCCTGCCGGCGCTGCCTCCATCAACGGCAACGGATCCGGCAACCACCGCGGCTGCCGCGGCAAGAACGAGCACCGCCGACGCAGCCGTTGCAGCCTGCCGGCGCCGCCGCTGCCGCCGCAGCCGGGTTTCGGTCCGCCCGGCTGACGGTTTTCCGGTGTGCTCAGGCGGTGTGCCGGCAGCATCCGCGGGCGCTGCGGCATTCAGTGCGCTCCCGCCGACGGCGGCCTCCTTGGTGCTGTGCGCGCGCTTCTGTGCCCGGCGTGTGCGGGAGTCTTCTTTGCGGCTCATCAGCGCAGTCCTTCCGTAGCGCCGGAGTCTCCGGAAGCATTGACTTTGTCCGTCCGGCCGGGGCGGGCGGTACGGGGTGAACCGGTTTCCGGCCCAGGGGCAGCACCATCAGTTCCGGCAGGTTTGTCGGCCCCGGACCGTGGAGTCTCAGTACCGGATCCGGCTGCCGCCGTTACCGGCACCTTTGGGGCAGCGCCCGCTGCGGAGCCGGCTGCGGAGGCCGCTGTACCGCTGGCAGGGGCGACCGGCTCGGTGCGCCGCGGCCGCTGCAGACCCGGCAACCGCACCGTGCCGCTGCGCGAGCCTGTTGGCAGCGCCAGCAGCACAGTCAAAGCGACAACCACTATCTGGGCGGCACCCAACCAGGGCTCCCAGCCGGTGACATAGCGGATTTCCAGGTCCCCGGCCTCGGCCGGGAGAGTCCATGCCTGGGACCAGTCTTCGGTGGTTGCGCCCAGCGGTGAACCGTTAAGCGTTGCCTGCCACCCTGGGTCGGAACGTTCGGCCAACACCAGCTGCCGGCCCTCGGCCCCGGCGGGAATCGAGGTTTGGACGCCGGTGCGGTGCGAGGGAACCACAGCTTCCACGGTTCCGTCCGCAGCCAGGATGCGTACCCGTCCGGTCTCCTCGGACAAGGCCTCGGTCCCCTGCTCATCGAGCTGGCCGACAACCCGCCACAGCCAGCCCGAGCCGGTCTGGCCCACCGAGGCCAGTCCCGGAACGGAATCCATCTTCCCGGCCAGCAGTTCGGCGGAGGTATCGGACTCCTGCAGAACAACGTAGCCAACCCCGAGGCGGGACAGCTCAGCGCGCGGGTCCACACCGGTGCCGGCCGTGATGACGGCCACGGCCCGGCGCAGGTCCGCGGCGGCGTCGTCGTCCGCAGCGAGTTCGGCACCGTTGGCTGATCCGTTAAGGGAGCGAGCGGCGTAGATCGCTGACAGGCTGTCCAGCGTGGTGCCGCCGTCGCGCATTAACGCTGCGCTCACGTCGTCGTTGGCGTCTGTGCGCAGCAGCAGGGTCCGGGTGCGCTCGTCACTGCCGCCCCGGTCCGCCGCGGTGGCCGGCAGCGTGCGCTCGGCCGCGGGCCCAACCAGCGGCTCGGTGCCGTGGACTCCGTTGGTCCCCTCTACCGCGGTGGTGCCGGTGGCTAGCGGAACGCTCCACAGGGCCAGACCGGCAGCGGGCCCCAGCGCCAGCAGGATCCCCAGCAGCACTGCTGCAGGGCGCCGCGTGCGCCGGGCGGGCCCGGTGGTCACGGCCACGGAAGCCTCCGACGTCGTGCGTCCGCCCAGCAGCGCGTCGCCCGCAAGCAGCGCCGCGCACAGCTGCAGGAAAACGGCAGCGGAAACCAGCGGACCCGGGAACGGCGTCACGATCGCGCCCGGAGCCACACCGGTGGCCACAAACCCGGACAGCCAGCTCAGTGCCAGGCCGGTGATGCTCAGGACCCAGGCCAGCCTGGCGAAACCGGCGCGGGGTCCGGAAAAGAGTGCTGCGGCGGAGAGCAGCAACACGGGTGCACCGATCACCAGTGCCAGCAGCAGCGGCCAGGGGCCGGCGGGCAGGAAGCCCATCAGCGGCAGGCTGCCGTTGTTATCAAAGGCGAGAGGGAAGCCCAGGAGCTGCTGCCACAGTGCAGCGGCATCAAAACCAAGGGGCATCCCGGGGTCCGCGGCCAGGGCGCGCGGACGGTCCAGGGTGGAGATGGCCACGGGAAGCAACAGCGCCAGGGCCGGAACCAGCGAGAACCACAGCGTGCGGGCACGCCCGCCAAGCCGTAGGCAGACCAGCAGGACCGCAACCGCGGCCAGGACAAACAGCGTGGGCGCGCAGGCACTCACCACGGCCAGCAGGAGGCCTGCTGTAGCAGCGGCCGCCCAGCTGGGCTCCCTGCCCGTCCCCGGCACCACGGCACGGGGGCGGCGCCCCTGGTCGGAGCCGACGCGAGGTGCCGCGCCAACGGCGCGGACCATGGCCAGCACCAGCAGAGGGATCAGGATGTGGGCAATGAGCGCTCCCAGGCGCCCTTCACCCAGGGCAACCTGCAGAACGGGTGCTCCGCCCCAAAAGACCGCGGCCCAAAAGCGCAGGCCCCGGTGGCTGGTCATGGAACCAGCGGCGAACCAGGCGCTCAGTCCGGCCAGCGGCATGGCAATGAGCATCAGAGTGACGACGGCGGTGTTGGTGTTCCCGAGTCCGGCGGCACCCAACAGCCAGAGCACATAGTCAAAGGCATCTCCGTGGCCCGGGTACCCGGACCCCAGCTCGATCCACCAGGATGAGGCGTTCGACCAAATCTCACCGAGGCTGCCGGAGAGCGGTAGCAGGGCACCGCCGGCCAGCGCGGATGCTCCGATAAAGCGGTACAGGCCGATCAGCGAGACCGCCAGCAGCACCAGCACGGCGGCCACAGCGCCGGCGCCCACCCAGGCACGGGCGGGAGCAGCCAGGGAAGCGAAATCGTCGTTGGAATCGCCGCTCGGCTCGAGCGGGCCCGGATCCCGGCTCGTTCCGGTGAGTCCGGCGGTGCTTGGAGCGTCCGGCGCCGGCCCCAATCCGTTGCCCGAAGCGGGCTCGGGAGCTGCTTCAAAGAGCGACCGGTGGTGTTCTCGCACCTCACGCGGGCGGGTTCGCAGGGAATGCACCGCGCTGCGTGGACGGGTTCGGGTAGCCGCAGCGGTGCGGCGCGAGCGGTAAAGGTCCAGCGGCCGAAGGACAGCGCCGATGCTGGCGGCCAGCGATCCGAAGGCGTAGCCGGGATCCTTGGCAAACATTCCCAGGATCAGCCTGCCGAAGCCGCCCAGAACGGCCCCGAGAGCCAGAAAGGGAACCTGCCACAGCGGCGCGTGCTTGAGCCGTAGGAAAATCTCTGCCCGGCGGGAAGCATGGGCGGACGCCGCCGTGTTGGGCCGGCGTCCTGCGTGGCGGAGCCTTGCCGCCGGGACAACAACCACGCGGTGCCCGGCGAGTCGGTTGCGCCAGCACAGGTCAAGATCGTCACCGGTGCCGGGCAGCGCGGGGTCAAAACCGCCGAGGGCGTCCCAGACGTCGCGGCGCACCAGCATGCCGGCGGAGTTCACGGCAAAAATGTCGCTGCGCGCATCGTACTGGCCCTGGTCCAGCTCATCGGCGTCGATGAGGGTGACCCGTTCGGCCCACCGGCTGATCGAGACACCGACGTCGACCAGCAGCCGGTCGTTGTCCCAGTCAACCTGCTTGGTGCCGGCAATGGTGACGGACGGCGCACGCTCCACTGCCAGCAGCAGCTCCTGAAGCGCATCGGGCGAGGGCGCCGAATCATCGTGGAGCAGCCAGAGCCAGTCCACGGTTCCGTTCTCCGGGCCGGGTGCTTCGAGTGCTGCCAGCCCGGTCCTGACCGCGGATCCGAATCCGGATTTTGGCGGTGCGGCAACCACTGTGCTGCCGGCGGGAAGCCCCTGGCGCAGCAGTGCGGCGGAGTTGTCGGTGGAACCGGCGTCGACGCCTGCAAAAAGATCAGCCGGTCGGGTTTGCCCGGCCAGCGCGGTAAGTGTTTCGGGAAGGTACTGTGCGCCGTTGTGGGCTACAACAACGGCGCACACTCGAACGTGCGAAGGAATTAGACTGCCTGCTTCCGAAGCCGACGGCGTTCGCGCTCCGACAGGCCGCCCCAGATGCCAAACCGCTCGTCATTGGCCAGCGCGTATTCCAGGCACTGGGACCTTACGTTGCAGGCGGCGCAGACTTTCTTGGCGTCCCGGGTGGAGCCGCCCTTTTCCGGGAAGAAAGCCTCCGGGTCTGTTTGCGCACAGAGCGCATCGGACTGCCAACCCAGCTCGCCGTCGTCGTAATCGCCGAGGCCGGGCAGCCCGATCCAGACCGGCCGGGTGTCCTTTTCCGCAGGAACCGGAAACAGGGCCACGGGCGGATCCAGGAGGTCCGCTTCCGTGGTGTCCGGCGCCAGGGCCTCATGGGCGGCGAGGAACGCTGTGGCCGTCTCTTCCAGCCCGGCGGTGTCCTGGCGGTACCGCTCAGCGGCTCTCGGGTCCGCGGGGTCCACGTACCAGTCCACGGGCACGCCTCGAGAGCCGTAGCTGGCCGATGCCTGCGCGGCAATGGACTGGTCGTGCGTGTATTCTGCCTGCCCCATGGAAGTCCTCCCGGTGTTATTGTCCCTGCAGCGGATCTTTGAGCCCTGCCAGGCACAATCAGCCTGCTTGGAATGCATCTTGGTGGTGGATTGCTGGAACAAATCCGATACCTAATTACACGCGTGTAATACGATGCCGTCAAGCCGTTTCGGCATCCTATAGAGTCGACACCTCAGATCCCGGGCACGCCACGCCCGGATTTAACGCCTATTTACCGGCGCGTCGCGGTTGCACTTTGAGACCGTAGAAACCCCGCGTGCGGGCTCAGAACTGCCCGCAGCGCCGGCACGCTCCCGCACTCCACAGGAAAGAGCCCCGCCATGCCCGCCAAGAAATCCGTTCCCACAATACTGAGCACACTGCGCACGCGGCAGGCAACGTCTCCGGCGCTGATTTGGTACGGCCCGGACTCCGAGCGGATTGAACTCTCCGGCAAAGTGCTGGATAACTGGGTGGCTAAAACATCAAACCTGCTGGTCGATGAACTCGACGCCGAGCCGGGCATCCGCCTGTGGCTGGACCTTCCGGTGCACTGGAAAACCCTGGTGTGGGTGCTTGCCGCTTGGCAGACCGGATGCACCGTGATCCTCGGCGAGGCTCCCGCCGATGCCTCCGCTGCCCCGGATGTGAGCGTCACCGCGTCGCAGGAGGTGCTGGAGTCCGCCGAGGGAACAGTGGTGGCCGTGGCGCCGGGCGCGCTGGCGCTGAGCTGGCCCGGAGCGCTTCCCGCCGGCGCGGTGGACTTCGCGGCGGAAGTCCGCAGCTATGCGGATACATACACCGGCGGGGATGAGGCCGAGGAATCGTACACGGCCCTGCACAGCTCACTGGGAGCGGGCCTGACCCTGACCTACGGCCAGCTGGCGGAAACGGCCGACGGCGGTGCGGCGCAGACACTGCTGATTCCGGCTACGGCGGATTTGCCCGCAGTGCTGGCCGCGGCCCTGCGGACCTGGGCTGCAGGGGGCACAGTGGTGCTTGCCGCGGCCGAGGTCGCCACGGAGCGTCTGGTGTCCGCGGAAAAGATTACTGCGCAGCTGGAGGCGTAGGCTCCGCTTCCAGGCTTGACCGTCCGTGCTCACGGCCGGTTCCGGCGACAGCGGACCCGGCCGGCCCCGCCGCAGTGGTTGCCGGGCCGGCTGCGCCAACCCGCGTGGAACCGTTTGCGGTGCGGCTGTCGACGCCCTTGCCGCGGGCCTGTTCCTTGGTGCCCTCGTCGAGCAGTTCATAGTCGTCCTGATATCCGGGCTCTTCGTCCAGCTCAGCGTTGAAGACCCAGAACCGGTAGGCAAAGAACCGCAGGATGGTGGCAACGCCAATGCCTACGATGCCGGCAAAGCCGAGCCACTTGGCGTCCGTGATGCCCAGCGGATACTGCGCCACCCAGGTGAAACCACTGGAGATGACAATGCCCACGCCGTTGATGATGAGGAACAGAACCAGTTCACGCGTCACGTTGTTCTGGCGGCGCCGCCGGAAAGTCCAGAATCGGTTTGCCACCCAGGAGAACAGGGTGGCCACAGAGGCACTGATGAGCCGCGCCTTGGTAGCGCTCCCCTCAAGAACACCGTGATAGAGGAGCCACCACAGCCCGTTGTCAACAACGAAGGCGAAAGCCCCCACAGTGCCGAACTTCGCTACTTCCCGCCAAAACAGCGAGGCCAGCCCTCTAATGCGCACAGACAGTGATGAAAACATGATCCTCCGAGGCCGTTGGTGCGCCGCCGGCCGGGATTGCCGAAGCTGGACACAGTACCCGCTGCTCATCGAAAGGCAGACGGTAAGACACAATATTACCCCCGTATTTTGGGAGTTGTCTGAGGGTGCCGCCGGGACACCGCCGCACAAAAGAAGTTTGCGGTCTCTTTTCGGTAACCTAAGGTCGTGAGCTTTCCTATAATTGGCGTCGTCGGCGGTGGCCAGCTGGCCCGGATGATGGCCCCCGCAGCAGTTGCCCTTGGTTTCGAACTTCGAGTTCTGGCCGAGGGACCTGACGTTTCCGCCGTACCCGCTGTTGCCCACTCCACGGTGGGGGACTACACCGATCTGGAAACGCTGAGCGCGTTCGCCGCCGGGGTGGACGTGCTGACCTTCGACCACGAACACGTTCCGGGAGCACATCTGAGGGCGCTTGCGGCGGAGGGTGTCAACGTCCAGCCCTCCCCCGAAGCGCTCATCCATGCCCAGGACAAACTGGTGATGCGGGCTGCCGTTGACCGGCTGGGTCTGCCCAACCCGCGCTGGGCCCCAGTATCCGGCGTCGCCGATCTGGTGGACTTCGGCAAAGCCGCCGGCTGGCCGGTGGTCCTGAAGACCCCGCGCGGAGGCTATGACGGCAAGGGCGTCCGGATTATCAACGACGCCGATGAAGCTGCCGCCGCCGCGGATTGGTTCACCGGCGAACCGCTCCTGGCCGAGGAGAAGGTGCCGTTCAGCCGCGAGCTCTCCGCCCTGGTGGCCCGGACCCCGCAGGGTACCGCCCTCCCCTGGCCCGTGGTGCATTCAATTCAGGTGGACGGTGTCTGCGATGAGGTCATCGCCCCTGCCCAGGACCTGGACCCGCAGGTGGCAGCCGCCGCCCAGGACGCCGCGCTGCGGATCGCAGCGGAACTGGGCGTCACGGGCGTAATGGCCGTTGAGCTGTTTGAAACACCCGGACAGGGTGCCGGCTTCCTCATCAACGAACTGGCAATGCGCCCGCACAACTCCGGACACTGGACCATGGACGGGTCCGTCACCGGACAATTCGAACAGCATCTGCGGGCCGTCCTGGACCTCCCGCTGGGCGCCACGGATGTCCTGGGCGGCGTCGTCGTCATGAAGAACTATCTTGGCGGTGCCAACTTGGATCTGTTCAGCAGCTATGCTCGGGCACTGGCTGCCGAGCCGGCGGCCAAAATTCACAACTACGGCAAATCGGTCCGGCCGGGCCGCAAGATCGGGCACGTCAACGTGGTGGGCCGCAGCGCAGCGGACCTGCCCCGGGTGCGGCGCAGCGCGGAACATGCTGCTGCCATCCTCCGTGACGGCCTTGATTCCCAGAAGGAGAACATATGAGCAGCCGCGACACCCCCCTGGTAGGACTAGTCATGGGCTCTGACTCCGACTGGCCAGTCATGGACGCCGCCGCAGCGGCGCTGGCCGAATTCGGCATCCCGTATGAGGCCGACGTCGTATCCGCCCACCGGATGCCCACGGAGATGATCGAGTACGGCCAGCAGGCGCACCGCCGCGGGCTGCGGGTCATCATCGCCGGAGCCGGCGGTGCCGCGCATCTGCCCGGCATGCTGGCCGCTGTCACTCCGCTTCCGGTCATCGGTGTTCCGGTGCCGCTGAAATACCTCGATGGCATGGATTCACTGCTGTCGATCGTCCAGATGCCGGCCGGTGTGCCCGTGGCAACCGTCTCCATTGGCGGAGCCCGGAATGCGGGGCTCCTGGCCGTGCGGATCCTTGCGGCCGGCACCGACCCGCTGGCCGCCAAGCTCCAGCAGCAACTGCTTGAATTCGCGTCCGGACTGCGCCAGACCGCCCTGGCCAAGGGTGCCAAGCTGCGCACCTCGGTCACCGGCAGCGACTAAGGCCGCCCATGGACCCGAGGAACAGAGATAACGACGGTGCCGGCATGCTGACTGATCCCGTGCGGAATCCGCAGTCGGCACCGCCGCGCACCCGCACCAAAAGGGCCTTCATCCTGCTGCTGCTCACACTGGTGCTCCCGGGGTCCGCCCAGGTGGTGGCCGGCAACCGCAAGCTTGGCCGGCGCGCCCTGCAGGTGACCTTCACTGTCTGGGCCCTGGTCCTGGCCGCACTGGTGCTGGCCCTGACCAACCGGGCCATGCTGGTAAACCTTGTCACCAACGGCTGGACCTCCTTTATCCTCATGGTGCTCCTGGCCCTGCTGGCAGTGGGCTGGGCCCTCCTGTTCCTCAATACCCTGCGCATCATCCGACCGCCACTGCTGGAACGACGGGTCCGCCCGCTGATCGCAGGAATGCTGGCTGTCCTGGTGGTCTGCACCAGCGGCGGGCTGGCCTACGGTGCCTACATGCTCAACGTCAGCCGTCACGCCTTCGGCAGCATCTTCGCTTCCGGACCCTCCTTGGATCCGGTGGACGGCCGCTACAACTTCATGCTGATGGGCGGCGATGCCGGCGAGGACCGGACCGGTCTGCGCCCGGACAGCATGTCCGTGATCAGCGTTGATGCCAAGACCGGCAAGTCCATCACCTTCAGCCTGCCCCGCAATTTCCAGAACGCCCCGTTCCCCGCCGATTCCCCCATGACGCAGGTGTATCCCGACGGCTATAACTGCGGGGACGAGTGCATCCTCAACAGCCTCTACCAGACGGTCATGGAGAACTATCCGGATCTGTACCCGGAATCCGCTGACCCGGGTGCAGAGGCCATGATGGATGCCGCCTCCGGCATCCTGGGCCTGGAGGTCCAGGCCTACGTCATTGTGGATATGGAAGGTTTCTCCAAGCTGATCGATGCCATGGGCGGCGTCACCATCAACGCCGGCGGCTGGGTTCCCATCACGGCCGGAGAAATCCCAGGGACCAATCGGCATTATCCGCCGGACGGTTGGATTGAACCGGGCACGCAGAAGATGGACGGCTACACCGCCCTTTGGTATGCCCGCTCCCGCGAGTTCGTCACCGACTATCACCGAATTGCCCGGCAGCAGTGCGTCCAGCAGGCCATGGTCGCCCAGCTGGATCCCGCCACGCTCCTGACCCGGTTCCAGGCCATTGCCTCCGCCGGTGAGCAGATCGTCAAGACCGACCTCCCGCAGGACCAGCTCGGCAGTTTCCTTGACCTGGCCCTCAAGGCCAAGGGACAGCCGATGGAACGCCTGACCATCGGTCCGCCGGATTTCGGCACTGCAGCGGATAACTTTGTGACCTATCCAGAATTTGACCAGATTCAGACCCGGGTGGCGCAGATGATCTCCGGCCAGGACGCGGAGCCCGCGCCCGCGCAGGCTCCCGCCGCCGGAGACGACGCCGCCCCGGAAACCGCACCCGACCCGGCCACGGATACCAGCACGGACATCGGTGCCGAAACCGGGCAGTCGGACCCGGGAACCGCGGCCCCCGAGCAGCCTGAACAGCCGGAGATCACTCAGGAGTATCTGCAGTACCTGGCCGAAATCCAGGACGATGCCACGCTGGGGGCACTCCTCAACAACAACGGTGACTGCAGCCCCGGATAGTTCCGTCCGGCCGCGGCAGCCGCCGCCGCACCAGCCACCCGCGCCACCCGTCCATCCTTCGAAAAGAGAGCCATGTACCTGCTGGACAACACCCTTCGGCCCTACGCCTGGGGCTCGCTCACTGCCATGGCGGAACTCTTCGGCCGGGAACCCTCCGGGTCACCCGAAGCGGAGCTGTGGATCGGCGCCCACCCGGGTGCGCCGTCGGCCATTGTGCCCCCGGTGCCTGCCGCCCGGACGCTGGACGAGCTGATCGCTGCCGACCCGTACCAAATGCTTGGCCCGGAAGCCGCTGACACGTATGCCGGGGTCCTCCCCTTCCTGGCGAAGGTCCTGGCTGCGGGGTCCCCGCTGTCCCTGCAGGTCCACCCCACGCAGGAGCAGGCCCGTGCGGGGTTCGCCGCAGAGGAGGCCGCGGGACTGGACCGCGGCGCACCGGACCGCAATTACAAGGACCAGAACCACAAGCCCGAAATGATCTTCGCCCTGACTCCTTTCGAGGCGCTCTGCGGTTTTCGCGAGCCCGACGAGGCCGCGGACATCTTCCGAGCTGCCCTCCGCGCCATCTCGGCGCGGGGCACCGAAGTTCCCGCGCTGCTCTCCTGGGCGGTGGATGAACTCTCCAGCGGGCATCCGGCTCCGGACCGGTTGCAGGCAGTGTTCCGCGCACTGATCAGCGACGGCAATGAGGTCCGCGAAGCCGTCCGGGTAACCGCCGAAGCGCTGGCTTCGGCCGGTGCGGATGCTCTGGCACCCTATGCCAGGGAACTGGAAACGGCAGTGGAACTGAACGCGTATTACCCGGGCGATCCCGGGGTGCTGCTGTCCCTGCTGCTGAACCGCGCCTCGCTGCAGCCCGGCCAGGCGGTTTATCTGCCCGCCGGCAACGTGCACGCCTACCTCAGCGGCCTGGGCATCGAGGTCATGGCGTCCTCGGACAATGTGCTGCGCGGTGGTCTCACGCCCAAGCACGTCGATGTGGCGGAACTCCTGAAGACGGTGGATTTCCGCCCGCTGGGCGTACCCGTGCTGGAACCGGTCTTCACCCAGATGGGCCAGGAGCTTTACCGCCCTCCGGTTAGCGAATTTTCCCTGCAACGGATCGACTTGGAACAGCGTGTGCAGGACCAGGGCGAGGGACACTCCCCCGCGTCCATGTCCGGTTCGGACGTCTCGGTGCTGCAGAACGGCCCCACCGTGGTGATTGTGGTGCGGGGCACCATCGTTCTGGACTCCCCCAAGGGTGACCTGGTGCTGGAGACGGGCCAAAGCGCCTTCATTCCGGCCGCAGAGGCGCCGGTGATCGCCAAACTTTCGGCGCATTCGGCCCAGCACGACGACGGCGCACTGGCCTTCGCCGTGACCGTCGGCTCCGCGGACGTGGACGAGCCCAGCCCTGACGCGCCCCGGCTGGCCTTCTAGGTCCCGGGGCGGACTGCCGTTGCCCTCCGCGCTCCGCCGGCCCGCCGAGTGTAGAGACAATGCCCTTCCGCCTCGCCGAGTGTAGAGACAATGCCGCAATAAGTGAGCCATTCCCACACGAGCTCTACTCTCGACGGCGAAAAAGCACGCGAGCCCGACACTCGATCCGGGTTTCACCACACCGCGTTGCTTACGCCGTGGCAAGAGCCGAGTGTAGAGACAATGCCCTTCCGCCTCGCCGAGTGTAGAGACAACGCCGCAATAAGTGAGCCATTCCCGCACGAGCTCTACTCTCGACGGCGATATAGCACGCGAGCCCGACACTCGAACCGGGTTTCGCCACACCGCGTTGCTTGCGGTTTGGAATCGGCCGAGCCAAGCGGCACAAGCCCTACACTCGGAAGCGAAAAACCTAGCGGCGGATTTTGGCTTTGGCTGCCCCCGCCAGCCCGCGCAGCTTCCGCAGTCCGTTCTTGGCCAGCGGCAGCGCGGTGGTGAAGACCGGATACAGCGGGGAGAGCGGCTTGTCCCAGGTCCCTGCGAGCTGGTTCTCGTGCTTGGCCCAGCCCATCTTGAACTTGGACACGCCATCGTTGAGCAGCCCGTTGAAGTCGTAGCGGGTGATGCCGCGTTCCTTCATGTCGGAGATCGCGTGCCACTTCAGCGCATAGTTGGCGCGCAGGTGCTCTCCCTCCTCCGTCATGCCGCCGTACAGCTCAAAGGCGGTGTAGCCGCTGGCGGACAGCCACAGGAAGGCGACGACGTCGTCACCGCTGAAGGCCGCATACACGGGCGAATCCTCGCCCAGGTTATCGAAGATATCCAGGTAGTAGCCGTCTTCATGGATGCCGAAGCCGGCGCGTTCGGCAGTCTGCTTGTACACGGCCAGGCACTTGGAAATTTCCTCCCGTGTGACGCGGCGGTACTCCAGCGCCTCGCGGCCGGACTTTCGGATGTACTGGCGGTGCTTCTTGGACATATCCGCGAGCAGCTCATCTTCGGTCCGGGACAGGTCCAGGATCAGGGTGCGGCCAATGAGGATGGTGTTGGCGGAGGCCCGGAATCCGGCGGCCGGCAACCCTGCGGCAATCTCGCCGTCGGCGTCCCAGTCCGGTTCGATGCTCAGCGCCACCGGGCCGTGGGCGTCCTTGACGTAGTCGCTGACCGCACCGAGGACCTCGAGCTCACGCCCGGGGACGGACTGCGGGCCGCGCGGAATGTAGGCGAGCGCCTTGAACGGGAACGGCAGCCGGCGCAGCAGCACCTGGGCCGCTCCCACTACTTTGCCGCCGTCGTCCGCAACCAGCAGGCGGTCCACGCTCCAGTTGTGCTCGGCTTTGGTCTTGCCCCAGCCCCACAACTGCTGCGGGTGTCCATTGAAACCGTTGACGGCTTCGTTCCAGCGGGCGGAATCTGAACAGGGTGTAACGCGCAGTGTCATGCTTTCCAGCCTACCGGGGGTTGCCGGGGCTCCCGTTGCGGCTCCCCTGTGGTCCCGGCCACTTGTTAGGCTCAACTATGACTACTTCAACCTCTGGCACCGGTTCGGCGGTCTCCGGCCGCACCACAGATCTGTCCCGGCAGCTGACGGTCACCCTTTGTTTTGTCATCTGCGTTGTCGGTTCCATGATCGGCGTGGGCGTCTTTGGCGGCACCCCCATTGCCGAAGCGGCAGGCGGCGCGCTGAACGCCGACGCCACCTATCTGGCCCCGGCCAGCGGCGCTTTCTCCATCTGGTCGGTGATCTACACCGGCCTTGGCGCGTACACGATCTGGCAGTGGCTGCCGTCCCAGCGCAGCTCCTTACGCCAGCGTTCCCTCGGCTGGCTGGTTGCGGCGTCACTTCTCCTGAATGCCGCCTGGATCCTGAGCGTCCAGGCCGGCTGGGTGGCCGCCAGCGTCCTCGTCATCGCGGCCCTGCTTGCGGTCCTCGCGGCCTGCTTCGCCCGGTATTCCCGGACACCGGCGGCCAACTGGATTGAGGCCATCGCCGTGGACGGCACCCTGGGCCTGTACCTGGGCTGGGTCGCGGTGGCCACCTGCGCCAACACTGCGGCTGCCCTGACCGACGCCGGTTTTGACGGCTTTGGGCTTGCTCCGGAGGTTTGGTCCGTGGCCATCCTGGCGGTGGTCGCGGCCCTGGGCGTGGCACTGGCTGCCTACGGCCGGGGACGGTTGGCACCTGCGGCAGCCCTGGCCTGGGGGCTGTCCTGGATTGCCGTGTCACGCCTGAACGGCGAGCTGCTCTCCACCGGCACGGCCGTCGCCGCAGCGGCTGCCGCCGCCGTCGTTGCCCTGGCCGCCGTGGTGTACCGGATCATCGGCCGCAACCACCTCCGCACCGCAACGACGCAGTCCGCCGCGCGCCGCTAACCCGCAGACCCGCTGACCCGCAGACCACAACCCGCACCAGCCACCAGCTCACCCACCAGAACCACACCGCAGGGAGATCCCACCATGCCGTCCGCCGACGAGCTCATCAGCGCCAGCACCGTCCGGACGCTAACGCGTGCCATCGGCGCCGCCGCTCCGGAGGCCACGCTCACTCAGCTCCGGGCCGCCGAGGACCGGTTGAACGGGCTGGCGTTGCGCGAACGCTCCGATCTGCTGCGCGACGCGCTTCTGGCTGACCTCCCCGGAGACTACGCCGACCTGGCACGTACCCTCCGGGCCGCCCTTGGCGAGCCGGGCTTCACGGGCTGGCTCATCTGGCCGGTCACGTCCGCGGTTGCGGCCAAAGCCGTGAGGGCCAACACCCCCGCGTCGTTCGACGACGCCATGGCCCTGCTGGCCGAGCTCACCGGCCGCCTGACCTCGGAGTTCGCGATCCGGACTTTGCTGCGGCATGACGCGGACCGCGGCCTGGCGATCGTGGGCGCGTGGACCGTCTCGCCGGACGACGACGTGCGCCGGCTGGCGTCCGAGGGAACCCGCCCCTACCTCCCCTGGGTCATACGGGTCCCGGACATCACCGGACGGCCGGGCATCACCGTTCCCCTGCTCGACGCCCTCTACCGGGATGAGAGCGACTATGTCCGCCGGTCAGTGGCGAATCACCTCAATGACCTCAGCCGCGAGAATCCCGGCCTGGTGGTGGATACGGCACGGCGCTGGCTGGCTAATCCGGCTCCGCACACGCAGGCTTTGGTCCGGCACGCACTCCGCACGCTCATCAAGCGGGGCAACACCGATGCGCTGACCCTGATGGGCTTCGCCCCGGCAACCGTGGAAATCACCGGGCCCGTGCTTCACGCCGCCAGTGTGCCCTTCGAGGGCAGCGTGCGTTTCACCGCTACGGTCCGCAACACCGGCGCGGAACCGGCACGGCTGGCGGTGGACTACGTCGTGCATCACCGCAAGGCCAACGGAACCCTGACCGGGAAGACCTTTAAACTCACCACGGCAACGCTGGCACCCGGGGCGGAGCTCGACGTCGTCCGGGAGCACTCGTTCCGGCCCATCACGACCCGCCGCTATTACCCCGGCCCGCACGCTGTGACGCTGCAGGTTAACGGTGTCCCCTCCGCCCGGACGGAGTTCGAACTCCTCCCCCCGCCGTGATGAGCGTCCGTCGCGGGGCCGTAACGCCGGCTGTTGGGGCCCTTCAAGCCCCTAACAGCACAAAAACCCCGGAACCAGCCGGTTCCGGGGTTTTTTGATGGGGTGCCGCGGTCTACTTCAGGCGGGCGTAGGACTCCCACTTGTGCGACTGGTGCTCGCCGTCCACCACGCGGATGGTGCCGGACTTGGAGCGCATCACGATGGACTGGGTCAGCACCCGGTCCTTCTTGTAGCGCACGCCGCGGACCAGGTCGCCGTCGGTGATGCCGGTGGCGGCGAAGTAGCAGTTGTCGCTGGTGACCAGGTCGTTGGTGGTCATCACGCGGTCCAGGTCGTGGCCGGCGTCGATCGCCTTCTGCTTCTCTTCATCCGAGGTGGGCCACAGCCGGCCCTGGATGACGCCGCCGAGGGTCTTGATGGCGCAGGCGGTGATGATGCCTTCGGGGGTGCCGCCGATTCCCATCAGGGCGTCAACGTCGGTTCCCTCGCGGGCCGCAGCGATGCCGCCGGCAACGTCACCGTCCATCAACATCCGGGTGCGGGCACCGGCGTCGCGGATTTCCTGCACCAGCGGCTTGTGGCGGTCGCGGTCCAGGATCATCACGTTGAGCTGGTTGATCTTCTTGCCCTTGGCCTTGGCGATCAGGTGCAGGTTCTGCTTGACCGGCAGGCGCAGGTCCACCATGTCCGCAGCTTCGGGACCGGTGATCAGCTTTTCCATGTAGAACACGGCGGAGGGATCAAACATGGTGCCGCGTTCGGCCACGGCCAGCACCGCCACGGCATTGTTGAGGCCCAGCGCGGTCAGGCGGGTTCCGTCAATCGGGTCCACTGCAACGTCGCAGAGGGCGCCGGTGCCGTCACCGACATACTCGCCGTTGTACAGCATGGGAGCTTCGTCTTTTTCGCCTTCACCAATGACCACAACACCGTTGAAGTGCACGGTGGAAATCAGGGAGCGCATGGCGTCGACGGCGGCGCCGTCTGCCGCGTTCTTGTCGCCGAAGCCCACCCAGTGGCCGCCGGCGATGGCTGCCGCTTCGGTCACCCGGACCAGTTCGAGGGCCAGGTTCCGGTCCGGCTCGTCGTCGCCGACTGCTAGGGCTGGGGAAAGTGTTGAGTACTGAGCGCCTTTGGACACGTCTAACCTCATCTTCGAAATTTCGATGCGAACCGTTTGTCGAATGACCAAAAACGGATGATCCTTGCTCCGATCATAGTCTGAGTGGCATGCGCCACCACCCATGGATCGACTTTTCCGAAAGAGGCAGTTACCGGCCAACTAGGAGTTGGACGCCCCGATAAGGGATCATGGAAGGGTGAGTGAGCAGCAGCAGGACCAAGAGACCCCCGTGACCCCGGTACTGACCAAGAAGCAGGCCCAAAAAGCCAACGCCACGGTCATTGGGATGCTGATTGCCACTGGCATCACGCTGCTGCTGGTCCTGGTCCCGGTACTGCTGAACCCCTCCCCCAAGTCTGAAATCCGGAACGTGGACGTGCAGCAAATTGCCGTACAGGCCGCCGGCGACGCCGGCTATGCCCCCTTGGCGCCGGATCTGCCGGATGGCTGGAGTTCAAATTACGCCCGCTGGGAGGCCTCCAACAGCAGCGGCGTCCCGGTCTGGGAAGTGGGCTATATCACCCCGGAGACCGACTTTATTCGTCTTTCTGAGACCAATGCCGGAAACCCCACCTGGGTTGCTCAGACCTCCGGGGACTCAGTAGTGGCAGGCGAACGTACCGCCGGCGGACAGACCTGGGAACTGCGTGACTCCGCGTCAGGCAAGGCCAGCATGGTCCTGGAAATGAACGGAATCACCGTTGTCCTGACCGGAGAAGCCGACCTCGCCGAGTTCGACGTCCTCGCCGAAGCTGTGGTCCGGGATCTGACTAACGGGTAACCGGCAACGGGTAACGGGTAATCAGTGCCTAAGGTGCGAGGGTTACGCTAAGAACTGTGAATGAACCCACCTCTTTAGTAATGACCCCGGCCCAGGCATGGCAGACGCTGCATGAGGGCAATGCCCGCTTCGTCGCCGGTAAATCGTCGCATCCCAACCAGGATGCCAACAGGCGCAGTTCCCTCGTCCACGAGCAGAACCCTTTCGCGGTGATTTTTGGCTGCTCCGATTCACGGCTGGCTGCTGAAATTATCTTTGACCTCGGGCTCGGTGACGCCTTTGTCATCCGCACCGCAGGACAGGTGATCGACGACGCCGTCCTCGGCTCGCTGGAGTACAGCATCGCCATGCTCGGAGTGCCCCTGATCGTGGTCCTCGGCCATGACAGCTGCGGTGCCGTCACCGAAGCCAAGCGGACCGTCGAGACCGGCGAAATGCCCGGCGGACACCTGCGCAACCTTGTGGAACGCATCACACCGTCGGTTCTGGCCGCCCAGCGCAACGGCCTTAGCGACGTCAACGACATGGTGGTGGAGCACACCAAGCAAACTGCCGAGCTGTTGGTGGAAAGTTCACCGCTGATCGCTGCAGCCGTGGAGGAAGGCCGCACCGCCGTCGTTGGCGTGTCCTACCGCCTGGCCGAAGGACACGCGGACCTGGTCTCGGGTTACGGCGCCCTCACCCACCCCGCCGTCGTGCGCTCCCGCCTCTCCTAGCCCCGCCTGGTCCGGTTCCCGGCGCCGGGGCCAACTGCCCGCGGCCCCACCGTGACGGCGCGTTTCTGCCCCGGCGCTGCGGATACTAGGCTTGGGACCATGACTTCTGACACTCCTGAATACCGCATCGAACATGACACGATGGGCGAGGTCCGCGTCCCGGTCAACGCCCTCTACCGTGCGCAGACCCAGCGCGCCGTCGAGAACTTCCCGATTTCGGGCAAGCCGCTGGACAGCGCACACATCGAGGCCCTCGCCCGCATCAAGAAGGCCGCAGCCACCGCGAACGCCGAGTTGGGAGTGCTCGACGACGAGCGCGCCCGGGCGATCGAGCAGGCCGCAGACCTGGTGGCCGGCGGCACCCTGGATGACCAGTTCCCGATCGATGTGTTCCAGACCGGATCCGGCACCTCCTCAAACATGAACACCAACGAGGTCCTGGCCGAGCTCGCAACGCGCGCCCTCAAGGAAGCCGGCAGCGAGACCACGGTCCATCCGAACGACCACGTCAACGCCTCACAGTCCTCCAATGACGTGTTCCCCACCTCCGTTCACGTAGCCGCCACCTCGGCCCTGATGAACAACCTGATCCCCGCCCTTGACTACCTGGCCGCTTCGCTGGAGCGCAAGGCCGTGGAATTCAAGGACGTCGTCAAGTCCGGCCGCACCCACCTCATGGACGCCACCCCGGTAACCCTGGGCCAGGAATTCGGCGGCTACGCAGCGCAGGTCCGCTACGGCATTGAGCGCGTTCAGGCCTCCCTCCCCCGCGTCGCCGAAGTTCCCCTGGGCGGCACCGCCGTCGGCACCGGCATCAACACCCCCGCCGGCTTCCCGCAGCGCGTTATCGAGATCCTGGCCGCAGACACCGGCCTGCCGCTGACCGAAGCCCGCGACCACTTTGAGGCACAGGCCAACCGCGACGCCCTCGTTGAGGTCTCCGGCATGCTGCGCACCATCGCAGTTTCCTTCTCCAAGATCGCCAATGACCTGCGCTGGATGGGGTCCGGGCCCAATACCGGCCTGGGCGAAATCGCCATCCCCGATCTGCAGCCGGGTTCCTCGATCATGCCGGGCAAGGTTAACCCGGTCATCTCCGAGGCCGTCATGCAGGTTGCCGCGCAGGTGGTGGGCAACGACGCCGCCATCGCCTGGGCGGGTACCTTCGGCTACTTCGAGCTGAACGTGGGCATCCCCGTCATCGCCTCGAATCTGCTGGAGTCCATCCGCCTGCTCGCCAATTCCTCGCGGATCATGGCGGACAAGATGATCGACGGCATCGAAGCCAACGTGGAGCGCGCCCGCTACCTGGCCGAGGCATCCCCGTCCATTGTGACCCCGCTGAACAAGTACATCGGCTACGAGAACGCCGCCAAGATCGCCAAGTTTGCGGTCAAGGAGGGCAAGACCATCCGCCAAGCTGTGGAGGAACTCGGCTACGTGGAGCGCGGCGAACTGACCGTGGAGCAGCTCGACACGGCTCTGGACGTGCTGTCCATGACCAAGCCGCCGCAGGCCTAGTCCTGCAGGCTTCCTTCAGTAGCACCTCGCGTCATGCCGCTTAGGCGGCTGACGGCGGCAGCTGGGCATCCGGCCTTTGGCCGGGTGCCCTGCTGCGTCTCTGCACCGCTTTGCTGCAATTGCACTTCGGGTACGAGGGTGCAAACATTTACTTTGTGACTGATAGTGCATTGACTGAAGGCGGCGGCCTCCGTGAGCGAAAACGCACCGCAACCAAGCTCGCCATCATTACCGCGGCCCGCATTCTGACCGCTGAGCGCGGATTCTCGGGGTACACCGTGGAGGAACTGTGCGAGGAAGTGGGCATCTCCCGGCGGACGTTCTTCAACTATTTCCCCGCTAAGGAAGACGCCGTCCTTGGTTCACCCGCTGACGAAATTCCCGCTGATCTGGCCGAGGAGTTCATTTCCAGCGGAGCCGGTTCCGACCCAGGATCGCTGTCACCCTCCCTGCTGTCCGACTTCGTGGATTTCGCCACGGCCATGATGGACCGCATGGTGATGTCGCGGGACCAGATGGTCCAGCTGAAGCTGGCCGTCGCCGCCGAGCCGCGGCTCCTTGAAAGGGCACTGCACGGTTCCCGGGAAGCCGAAGATACCTTTGCCGGCCTCCTGTCAGCCCGGGAAGGCCTGCCGCCTAAAGACCCGCGGGTGCAAGCCGCCCTGGCGTTGTTCACCGCGCTGGCCCAGCAGGCCGGACCGGCATTCTTTGAACCCGGGAACACCCGCCCCTACCGTTCCATCCTTACTGAAGCCGTGAACGCCATGCACGAAGTGTTCGCCTCCACATCCCCCCTGACCGATCCCTCCCCCAAGGACCCTTCATGACCGCCACTGCCACTCAGGGCTCCGGGCCGCTGCTGCTGACCCAGAAACGCATCTGGATCATCTTCTCCGCGCTGATCGCCGGCATGCTGCTCTCCAGCCTCGACCAGACCATCGTGTCCACCGCCATGCCCACCATCGTGGGCGAGCTGGGCGGCGTCGAACACCAAACCTGGATCACCACCGCCTACCTGCTGGCCACCACCATCGTGATGCCGATTTACGGCAAATTCGGTGACGTCCTGGGCCGGCGCAACCTTTTCCTCTTCGCCATTGCCCTGTTTACGCTGGCCTCGGTGGGCTGCGCCTTTGCCACTGATTTCTGGGGCTTCGTGATTTTCCGGGCCATCCAGGGCCTGGGCGGCGGCGGTCTGATGATTCTGTCCCAGGCCATCATTGCCGACATTGTGCCCGCCAACGAGCGCGGCAAGTACCTTGGCCCGCTTGGCGGCATCTTTGGCCTCTCCGCCGTTGCCGGCCCCCTGCTCGGCGGGTTCTTTGTGGACCACCTGACGTGGGAGTGGGCGTTCTACATCAACATTCCGATCGGCATCATCGCCTTTGTGGTGGCGTTCTTCACCCTGACCCTGCCGAACAAGAAGGCCATCAAGCGCATTGACGCCGGCGGCGTCGTCTTCCTCTCCATCGCCACCACCTGCCTGATCTTCTTCACCGACTTCGGCGGCCGCGACGATCACGGCTGGACGGATCCGATGACCCTGGCCTTCGGCGCCGGCCTGCTGGCGGCTGCCTTGATATTTGTGATGATCGAGCGGCGGGTCGAGGATCCGATCATTCCGCTGAGCCTGTTCAAGAACCCCATTTTCGTCAACGCCACCGCAATCGGCTTCACCCTGGGCATGGGCATGTTTGCCGCCCTGGCCTTTGTGCCGACCTTCCTGCAGATGTCCACCGGCACCTCCGCTGCGGTCTCCGGTCTGTTGATGCTTCCCATGATGGTGGGCCTGATGGGCACCTCGATCTACTCCGGGCTGGCCATCACCAAAACCGGAAAGTACAAGAAGTACCCGATCATGGGCGCTGTGCTGGTGATCGCCGCAATGCTGTGGATGACCACGCTTTCCGCCGAAACCCCGGTCTGGGTCATCTGCGGCCAGCTGTTCGTTTTCGGTGCCGGCCTGGGCTACATCATGCAGGTGGTGGTGCTGGTGGTGCAGAACTCCGTGCCCGTGGACCAGATTGGTACCGCGACGTCCAGTAACAACTACTTCCGCGAGGTGGGCGCGTCCCTGGGCGTGGCGATCTTCGGTGCGATGTTCACCTCCCGGCTTGCCGGGAAGCTGAACGAGACCTTCACCGCTGCCGGCCTGGATGCCGGCGCCGCAGGAGAAGCCACCGCCACGCTGCAGCCTGCTGTGCTGGATACCCTGCCGCAGGAGTTGCGCGACGGCATCGTCACTGCCTACGCCGACTCCCTGGCTCCGGTGTTCTGGTACCTGATCCCCTTCCTGGTTATCGCCCTGGTGCTGGCGCTGTTCCTGAAGCAGATTCCGCTCTCCGACGTGGCCGGTATGGTGGCCCGCGGCGAGGCCGTGGGCGGTGCCGAGGCGGATCGTCTCGAAGCCGAACGGCTGGCCGCACTGCAGACAGGCCCCACGCCGTCGGCCGCAGCACCGTCGGACTCCGATGTGAAGGACGCCGAGGTGAAGGACACCGAACCGTCAGACACTGGGCTGAAGGGCTCCGGGCTGCAGGACTCGGCCTCTCGAAACCCTAACGTCGGCTAAGCCGGCCCGGTGCCGCAGGCAACCAGCGATGGCCCCGCCGAGTGCCGCGCACACGCGACTTCCAGGCGGTTATGGCCGCACGAACGCTACTCTCGACGGGGCAAAACCGCACGAACGCTACTCTCGACGAGGCAACGCCGCACGAACTGTTCAGCGTTCGAAGGAGGGGACGCCGTCGGCCGCCAGCGCCAGGTTCAGCAGTAAAGTGTGCCGTTCGCTCAGCACAGGCAGCCGGTCCAGGGCAAACCAGCCAACGTCGATGGATTCATCATCGTTGACCCGTTCCTGGCCGCTCACGTACCGGCAGCTGAAGGCCACGTTGAGGAAGGAGCACTGGTCGTGGTTCGGGAAGGTGATGGGCCCGTGGGATCCGACGTGGATGAGATGCTCAATTTCGGCGGTGACGCCGGTTTCCTCGGTAACCTCGCGCAGGGTTCCGGCGGCCGGTTCTTCGCCCGGTTCCAGCATCCCGGTGATCAAGGTCCAGCGGCCGTTGTCTGCGCGGCGCACCAGCAGCACCCGCTGCTGATCATTGAGGACAACCGCTGTCACCCCGGGGAGCCACAGCAGGTCGTGGCCGATCTTTTCGCGTAGGGACAGGACAAAATCTGGGGTGGGCATCCCTCTACTGTAGGCCAGGCAATGCCAGTGCCAGGGCTGCGCCGGCCAGCATGAACGGCCCAAAGGCAATGGCTGTTTTGGTGGTTCCGCGCCGCGAGAGAATCAGCCATACACCCCACAGTCCGCCCAGCAGGAATGCTGCGAATGTGCCGGCAAGGACATACGGCCAGCCCGCAAATCCGAGGTAGAGCCCCAACACTCCGGCCAGCTTGACGTCGCCAAAGCCCAGCCCCGAGGGGTTGCTGAAGCGCAGCAGGAAGTAGGCACTCCAGAGCACGACGCCGGCCAGCACCATCCCGGTGATCCGGGACGTTTCACCGGCGGCCAGGGCAGCCGTTCCGAGCAGCAGCAAGGACACCGGATAGGCCGGGAGCACCAGCCGATTGGGCAGGCGGTGTGTGGCGGCGTCCACCGCGCTGAGCCGCACTGCCAGCACCAGGAAATATCCGGCGGCAGCGCACAGCACCCAGAATGCCGGGCCGCCCAGCAGCCGGTACTCCCCCAGGATCCCCACCATGGGAACACCGTAGCCCACTGCGGCGGTCAGGGATTTCCAACGGCCCCGGCCTGTGGACAAGCGACACGGGCGCCCCTACTTGGCCCCGATGGCCGCCGAGACCTCGTCGATGAATTGCTTCCCGGCCTCCTCGGGAGTGATCTGCTCGAAGAGCACTCCCGAGTTCACCCGTTCCAGGATCTGCAGCGTATTGGTGGAACCCACCGGACCGATGATCAGCGGCCGGTTGGCGTATTCGCCCATCCGCCCAACAAACTGGCTTTCCACCTGCTGCGCCTCCGTCAACTCCGGCTGGATGGCTTCAAGCACATCAGGGTTGGACGGGATGCCGCGGTCAGTTCCGATGATTTTTGCGGCCTCCGGGTCGTTGATCAAAAAGTCGATCAGGGCAGCCGCCTCTTTGGGATGCTCGGTCTGGGAGTAGATGGAGTAGATCTGGGACGCCTGCAGCCAAACGCCCGGCTGGGCATGGGATTCGCCCGGGGGACGGATCAGCTGCAGCGGATCGCCCGAGGCGCTCTGGTATGCGGCGTACTGATTGCTCCAGGCGAATTCCATCCCCGAAAGCCCGCGCCCCATAAGGCTTTGTTCCGGCCCGGCCAGCCCGTCGAGTTCCGCGGACAGGGCAGCATCCGGTGCGGCTCCGGAGGCCCGCAGCTCCGCCGTCATGTCCCACCAGTCAGCCAGGGTCTCCGCCTCGATGTTCATTCCGCCGTCCTCTGAGTACACCGATTCCCCGTTCTGCCAGGCGTACACATCCAGCGCTTCCATGGAGGTTGGATCGGCGGTTCCAAAAACGCCGTCCGGGGACTTGGCCGAGATCGCCTCGGCTGTCTCCGCGTAGTCCTCCCAGGACCAGGTGTCTTCGTCCGGCAGCGGCACGCCGGCCTCTTCGAAGACGCGGGGGTTGATCAGCAGTGCGTAGGTATTGTTGCCCGTGGGCACGCCGTACTGGATTCCGCTGAAGTTGCCGTTTGCCAGTGCCGATTCCGGAAGCTTGCCCAGGTCCAGCTCCCCGCTGACCTCGGTCAGGTCCATCAGCGCGCCGCGGTCCCCGTATTCCCGGGGGTAGGCCCCGCCCAGCGTGATGACGTCTGGCGCGTCGCCGCCGGCAACGGTAGTGGCCAAACGGTCGAAATATCCGTTGAAATCCGCGAACTCCGGCTTCACCGTAATGTTGGGATGTGCGTCTTCGAAAGTGTCGATCGCCCGCTGGGTAAGTTCCGCGCGGTCCGAGTTTCCCCACCAGGAGAAGCGCAGCTCAACCTGTCCGTCCGTTTCTTCGGTTCCGGGCGCTGCGGAAGATCCGCAGCCTGACGCCGTCAAGGCCAAGAGAAGGGCCGCGGCAGCGGCCATTCTCTTATGCAGCCGGGGACATCCGCCAGGTGAGCAGGGGATACGGCGTCTTTCGGAACGGGTCACGGCAGGTCTCCTCATTGAAACGTCTCAACACGATGTAGAAAAACTATTACCGGAATTGTTGACGGTGTCAACATATTTCCTGGGATTTTCCAGAACGAGGCCAGGGACCCACCCCAGCCGTTCGGACTACGCTTGCGTCATGAACTCTGGCCGTATCCGACGCCTCATAGGATGCCCACACCCAGGTGGTAACCTCGGCCTCGGTGGTCGCCGCAGTCGGTGTACCGGGCCGAGCCGATGACGGACCGCATCGTTGCTGAGAGCGCAGCCCAAACCCTGGAACGGGCCTCCAACAGCGACGGCCTGAATGTGCTGGCGCGCACCGGCTTTGCCGTCATGGCGCTGCTGCATATCCTGATCGGTTTCATAGCGCTGCGCCTGGTGCTGGGCGGGTACGGCGACGCGGACACCGGCGGCGCCCTGAAACCACTGGCGGCCTCTCCGGCGGGCCCCCTGCTGATGTGGGGCGGCTGCGCGGCGTGCGCCGCACTGGCCCTGTGGCAGCTGGGCGAAGCCACCGTCCGGGTGCGCCGCAAATCCACGGGCAAGCGGCTGTCCAAGGCAGTGTCGTCGGGGTCGTTGGTTCTGATCTACGGCAGTGTGGCCCTGACGTTTGCCGCGTTTGCCCGGGGACGCGGCCGGGACTCGGGCGACTCGACGGCTACCTTCAGCACCGCTGTCCTGGCCTCCCCCGCCGGCATGCCGGCGCTGATCGCCGTCGGCCTGCTGATCCTGGGCATCGGGATCTATTTCATTTACAAGGGCCTACGGCGCAACTTCCGCAGCGAACTGCGGCACTTCAAGGGAACCAAGCGCGGGCAGGTCATTGACCTGCTCGGGCTCACCGGCCACATCGCCAAGGGTATCTCCCTGATCCTGGCCGGCGGCCTGTTCATCCTTGCTGCCGTCCATAACAGCCCCAGGGAATCCACTGGCCTGGACGGCAGCCTCAAGCGGCTCCTGGACACCCCCGCAGGACCGCCAATAGTGGCGGTCATAGCAGCGGGCCTGATCTTCTATGGACTCTTCGCACTGGTCCGGGCCCGCTACGGCAGGATGTAGGGGGCCCGGACAGACCAGCCCTCAGCCGATCTGCCCGTCTTCCAGCAGCTCGGTCACCAGCGCGGCGATCGGCGAGCGCTCCGAGCGGGTCAGCGTGATGTGGCCAAACAGCGGATGTCCCTTCAGCGTTTCGACAACAGCGGCCACCCCGTCGTGACGGCCTACCCGCAGATTGTCGCGCTGCGCCACGTCATGGGTGAGGACCACGCGGGAGTTCTGGCCGATCCGGGACAGCACGGTCAGGAGGACGTTTTTCTCCAGGGACTGTGCCTCGTCCACGATCACAAAGGAGTCGTGCAGGGACCGGCCGCGGATGTGGGTGAGCGGAAGAACTTCCAGCATGCCCCGGTCCAGGACCTCCTCCAGCACCTCCTTGGAAACCAGAGCCTCAAGCGTGTCGAAAACCGCCTGGCCCCACGGCCCCATCTTTTCGGCCTCCGTCCCCGGCAGGTAGCCCAGTTCCTGCCCGCCCACGGCGTAGAGCGGGCGGAAGACCACCACCTTGCGGTGCTCCCGGCGTTCCAGCACGGCTTCCAGCCCCGCGCACAGGGCCAGCGCCGATTTTCCTGTCCCGGCCCGGCCGCCGAGTGACACGATTCCCACCTCCGGATCCATCAGCAGGTCAATCGCCAGCCGCTGCTCGGCGGAGCGGCCGTGAAGACCGAACACGTCGCGGTCGCCGCGTACCAGCCGCACCTGTTTGTCCGGACCCACCCGTCCCAGCGCCGATCCCCTGGCGGACAGCAGGACCACGCCGGTATTCACGGGCTGCTCCGCCGCCTCCGGGATGAAGACCGGGCGGTGCTCATAGAGGCCGTCAACATCGGCTTCGGCAACATCGAGCTCAACGACGCCGGTCCACCCAGTGTCGCGGACCAGGTCGCTTCGGTACTCCTCGGCGTTCAGCCCCATGGCCGAGGCCTTCACGCGCATGGGCAGGTCCTTGGACACCACCGTGATGTTCCGTCCCTCATCGGCAAGGTTCCGTGCGACGGCGAGGATGCGGCTGTCATTATCGGTTCCGCGGATTCCGGCTGGGAGAACGTCCACCGAAACGTGGTTCAGTTCCACGCGCAGGGTTCCGCCGGACTCCCCCAGCGGAATGGGCGCGCTGAGCCCGCCGTGTTCGATCCGCAGGTCATCCAGCAGGCGCAGCGCAGAGCGCGCAAAGTATCCCAGTTCGGGATCGTGGCGTTTCTTCTCCAATTCGGTAATGACGACGAGCGGGAGGATCACTTCGTGTTCGGCGAACCGCAGGATTGCTCTGGGGTCTGAGAGCAGGACCGAGGTATCCAGCACATAGCCGGCCGGTTCACCGCCGGCCTCGGTCGCGGCCGAAGAGGTTCGCGGGGAGGAGTAAGTTGCCACGGAAACTCCAGTCAGGGGCGGTGCCCCGGATAGCTGGGCGGGGAGGTCCGCAGGCCGGAAAGGCGCAAACGCGGCCTTCCTGCACCAGATTCTGTGCGCATGGTTCTGGGCACATCATTTTGGGCTCCGGCCTCCGGTTCCATCAGCAGGTCGCTGATCAATAGCACCAAGGTACGCCGGACCGACCCCGGGCCGCAGGAGGACACGGTCCTGTTTTTGTCCGGTTCCCGTGAGTTTACCCAGTGTTCACGGGGTACCCGGACAGTGTTCACGGGGTACCCCGCCCGGGGATACGGGCTCCGGATCAGGAACCGAAGCGGCGCTGCCTGCTGGCATAGTCACGCAGGGCGCGGAGGAAGTCCACGCGGCGGAAGTCGGGCCAGAGCGCTTCGCAGAAATAGAACTCGCTGTACGCACTCTGCCACATCAGGAAACCGGAGAGCCGCTGTTCGCCCGAGGTACGGATGACCAGCTCGGGATCCGGCTGGCCGCGGGTGTAGAGGTACTCGGAAATCTGCGTGTCACAGAGTTCCTCGGTGATCTCTGCTATCGATTTTCCCTGCGCCGTAGCGTCGTTCAGGAGTTCCTTGACGGCATCCACAATTTCCCGCCGGCCGCCGTAGCCGATCGCCACGTTGACGTGCAAACCGCTGGCGCCGCTGGTGCTGGCGCCCAGGGCCGTGAGCTTTTCAGCCAGGTTGGCGGGCAGGATATCCAGGGCGCCCACGGCGTTGACCCGCAGGTCCCCTTTCTCCCCCAACCGGTCCAGCGTGTTGCCGATGATGTCCAGAAGCGGGTCGAGTTCATCCGGATCCCGGTTCAGGTTGTCCGTGGAGAGCATATAGAGCGTCACCCGCCGCACTCCAAGCTCCTGGCACCATCCAAGGAATTCCAGGATCTTGTCTGCGCCCGCCTGATGGCCGTCACTTGTGGGCGCGCCGGCCAGTTTTGCCCATCGGCGGTTCCCGTCCACCATGACGCCGATGTGTGCGGGGATGCGGTCAGGCGTGAGGCTGCGGCGCAGCTTGCGCTCGTAGAAGGCATATACAACGCCCGGAAACCTCATGCGGAGCCGCACCTGCCTGTCCTCTGTGGCGGAATGAAACGTCTCCGCGGTGGTGGGAGGCGCACTAAAAAGTGTATTCCCAAAAACATGCCAGCACTTCCGGTGAAGCCCCGCGCCCGCCGAAACCGTTTCGGCCCTCCCACCTACCGAACCGTAACTTACCTGCTCGTAGGTTAGGATTTTTCCATGACATCTTCATCGTCGTCCGCTCCGCCGGAGCACAATCCCAGCTCCCGAAACGCTCCCGGTCCGGTTGAATCCGCAGTGGAACGCGCCGCCGATGCTCTGGAGATCAAACCGAAATTCCGCGGCTGGCTCCATGCCGGCGCTGCCCCGTTTGCGCTGGCAGCCGGCATTGTGCTCATCGTTCTTGCCCCCACCACCGGAACCCGGATTGCGTCGGCTGTGTACGCCGTCACCGGGGTGCTGCTCTTTGGCGTTTCCGCCGTTTATCACCGCGGCAACTGGTCGCCCAAGGTCAAAAAAATCCTCAAGCGGCTGGACCACACCAACATCATGCTGGTCATTGCCGGGTCTTACACTCCGCTGGCCTGGTCGCTGCTAGCGCCGGAGAAAGCCAAAGTCCTGCTGTGGTTCATCTGGGGCGGCGCCGTGGCAGGTGTCCTGTTCCGCCTGCTCTGGCTGAATGCACCGCGCTGGCTCTACACCCCGGTCTACATTGCACTTGGACTTGCGGCCCTGGTCTACATTCCGGATTTCTTCAGCATCAATCCGACGGCCGCCGTGCTCATCTGTGTGGGAGGCGCCTTCTACATCGCCGGCGCGGTCGTCTATGCCCTCAAGAAGCCCAATCCGTCACTGGCCTGGTTCGGCTTCCACGAGATCTTTCATGCCTTCACCCTCGCCGGGTTCGCCTGCCACTACGTTGCCATCCTCATGGCCGTGCTTTCAGTCGGCGCTTCCTAGCCTCATCCTTCTGCGAGCAGCTCCCGCAGCTGTGCCGCGGTACTGACCGGCCGGCGGCAAACCATGCCCCGGCACAGGTAGGCCACCGCCGGTACGGCTCCAGGGTCCCGCCCCTGAAGCAGCGGCACCCGGGTTTCACTGACGGTAGCCGCGTCCCCGACAATCCGCCAGGCCGTCACCAGTCCCGGCCCCCCGACGTCGCGCGCTGCCCGCAGCAACTCCTGAACTGCCGAGGCATCCGTCCCGGTCACCGCGAGCTCCCGTGGACCCTCCTGCAGAAACTGCAGCACCGACAGCGCCCAGCCGGCGGCCTGCGGCGCCTGCGCTCCCACCACGTCCACGTATCGCAGCAGTGACCGAGCCAGCGCCCGGTGCCGCAGCGAGCCCGAATACGCGGAATAGGTCAGCAGCACACCGGCAAAGAGAGCGGCACCGCTGGGAGTGGGCCCGTCCAGGGGGTCAGCGGCGGCATGCGGACCCTGGGCATTGACCAGCTGGTTAGGGCGCAGTGCGGTGTCCTGCAGCACGTCGGAGGCCAGGAACCGGCTCTCCGCTGCCAGGACCAGAGACTCCGCCGCCGCATACCACTGATCCTCGCCCGTGGCGGAGTAGAGGGCAAACAGCCCTTCGGCCACGGCTGCGTAGTCTTCGAGCAGGCCTTCAATGCCCTGCGCACGGCCGTCGTGGGACACCCGCCGCAGTGTGGGGCCGGCCCGATGCACCCGCAGCAGATACGACGCAGCGTCCCTGGCTGCGCCAAGGAAACGCTGCGCGTCCTCCTCCTCCCCGGCGTCGGAGAGTGCGACCGCGGCCGAAGCCAGCGCTGCCAGCGCAAGTCCGTTCCACCCGGCCACCACCTTGTCATCCCGCTCCGGCTGCGGGCGCCGGTTCCGGGCGGCCAGCAGGGACGGCCGGTGCCGGAGCCACACATCTTCTTCGTCTTCGCTGAGCGGACGCCCAAAATGCAGGGTGCTCGCACTGTCTCGGCCGGGGTCCGGTGTTCCGCCGTGCCCAGTCATGGTGCCGGATTCCAGATCCAGCAGGTCCAGCACTAACCGCGCCTCCGCGCCCAGCACCTGGTCCAGCTGCGCCGGAGTCCAGACATAGGTTCCGCCTTCCACCCGGCGGCCCTCCATGACGGTGTCCGCGTCCAGGGAGGACGCAAATCCGCCTCCCTCCACGCGCAGCCGGTCCAGCATCCAGGTCGCCGTCTCACGTGTCACCCGCAGCGCCAGCCGGCGGTCGCCGGGATCACGGGCCAGCCTTGTCCACTGCGCGTAAAGCGCCAGCAGCTGGACGTTGTCATAAAGCATCTTTTCAAAGTGCGGCACCGCCCAGCGGCGGTCCACGGTGTACCTGGCAAACCCGCCCTCCAGCTGGTCATACAGTGCGCTGCGGGCCATGGCGCCCAGTGTTCTTTCGGCCAGCGCAGCTGCTTCCCCGGCAGTGGAGCCTCCGCTGCGGGCGTGGGCCAGCAGGAACCGCAGCACGGTGGAGGGTGGAAACTTTGGTGCACCGCCGAAGCCGCCGTACTGCCGGTCCTCAAGACCGGCGAGCGTCTGGACGGCAGCGGACAGGGTGCGGCCGGACTCAGCGGCTTCTTCCTCGGCTTCCGCGCTGCCCGCGGCCAGGGCCCCGGCGTCCAGGAGCGGGCCCAGCAGACGCCGGTTTCCCTCCTGGGCAGAGGCCAGATGCGCCGCAAGCTGGGCGGCACTGCGCTGAACTTCCTCCGGCCGCTCTGACCAGGCTGCTGACACGGCTTCCAGTACCTGCCTGAAGGATGGCATGCCCTGAACCGGCCGCGGTGGAAAGTACGTTCCCGCATAAAACGTACGCCCGTCCGGAAGGGTGAAAACACTCATCGGCCAGCCGCCCTGGCCGGTCATGGCCTGAGTGGCTGCCATGTACACGGTGTCCACATCCGGGCGTTCCTCGCGGTCCACCTTGATACAGACGAAGTGCTCATTGAGATAGTCCGCGGTGGCCGGATCTTCAAAAGATTCGTGGGCCATGACATGGCACCAGTGGCACGCCGCATATCCCACCGATATGAACACCGGAACATTCCGCCGCCGTGCCTCGGCGAAAGCCTCGTCACCAAAGGGCCACCAGTCCACGGGATTGCCGGCATGCTGGCGCAGGTAGGCCGAAGCCTCCCTGAGCAGTCTGCTGGCCATGGGTGCCCTTAGCCGCGCTTGTAGTAACCCGGGGTGATGTCGTCACCATCGACCGCGGGCTTGGACGCGGACTCAGCGCCGGTTTCGGCGGTGGTTGCCGCATTGACGGTGTTGACGCTGTTGACGTCTTCGCTGCTGGGAATGAAGACGTCAGAACCGACGCCGGTCAGGGCCTGTTCGCGGTACCGGACCCGGCGAATGCGCTTGACCATGTCACGGATGAGGAACACCACCGCCAACGCCAGGAAGAGGGTCGCCAGGAAGCCCAGCAGACCGGGGGTGACATCCGCGATGCTCAGGCCGGTTTTCAGCTCGCCGTCCTCGGGGCCGGGGGAAACGGTCAGGGGCAGGCTGTACAGGAAATTCACGGTGTTTCTCTCTCTTGGCAGCAGGCGGCTTCACGCCGTCCCTGCCCTCTATCGTATGCCAGCGAACAGGTCGGTCTCGGGCAGCCCGGTCTCCACTTTGGACGTGATCAGCGAATAGTCCTCCCAGGGCCAGATCGTCCGCTGGGTCTCGGCGTCCACGGCAAAGAAGAATCCGTCCGGGTCAACCTGGGTTTGGTGGCTCTTCAAGGCCCGGTCACGGGCTTCAAAGAAGTCTCCGCAGGGGATCTGGGTAGTGGTCGGATGCGTCGGCACCGGCAGCTGGTGGCCCTCGGCGTCCGCTTCCTGCCATGCGGCAATGCGTTCGGCGTAAGGCGAGTCGACACCCGCCTCCACGAGCGCATGATGCAGGGCAGTGAAGCGTTCGGGGTTGAAGGCACGGTCGTAGTACAGCTTCAGCGGTTCCCAGGGCTCGCCCGTCCCGGGGTATCGTTCCGCGTCCCCCGCGGCGTTGAAGGCCTCAACGGCGATCTTGTGCGCCATGATGTGGTCCGGGTGCGGATAACCACCGTTTTCGTCGTAGCTGACGATCACGTGCGGACGGAATTCCCTGACGAGCTTAACCAAGGGCGCGGCGGCACGCCCGAGGGGCTCCAGCGCGAAACAGCCAAAGGGCAGATCCGGCAGCGGATCCCCTTCCGGGAGGCCGGAGTCCATGAACCCCAGCCAACGGTGCCGGATGCCCAGCTCCCGCTGCGCATTGGCCATTTCCGTGCGCCGCAGTCCGGCAAGGTCCCGCTTGGCAGCCGCATTGGACTCCAATGCGGGATTGAGCACACTGCCACGCTCACCGCCGGTGCAGGTAGCCACCATGACTTCCACGCCCTGGGCAGCATAAAAGGCCATCATCGCTGCCCCCTTGCTGGCCTCGTCGTCGGGATGGGCATGGACTGCAAGCAGCCGCAGCGGTTCCTGGCGGTGGTAATTATCAAGCAGGACGGTCGACACGAAGCAGCTCCTGAGAAGGTCGGCGAATATCGGACGGGGAAACTCGGATAAAATGAAGCAGTGAGCACTGAGGAAGGTCCTGTCAAGCAGCCAGCCCCCGAGCAGATCCCGGATGGTTTACCGTCCGCATCAAGATTAGCCAATCGGTACGGCGCTCCCAAGCCGGGACTGTCCCGCCGGGCCAAAATTGTTGCCACCATAGCTGCCGTGGTGCTGGGATGCGGTGGGGCAGCCTATCTGGCGATGCCCTCACCCGGCGGTGAAGTGTCCTTCAAGGATGTGGGATTCAGCATCATCGACGCCGAGCATGCCACCGTGGACTTCCAGGTCACCAAGGATCCAAAGGACAGCGCGTCCTGCGCCATCCAGGTGCTCAACGAAAGCTACGCCGTGGTGGGCTGGAAGCAGGTCACCATTGGCCCGGCGGAGGAAGCAACCACCGGGCAGCGGCTGGACGTCCGCACCGACTCTCTGGGCGTGACCGGCGGAGTGAACGCCTGCTGGCTCCTGGACGACTAGCCCGGAGCAGGTTCGCCTGACCCCGATCGCCGGGTTCTTGGGTAATTGGGTTTGGCTGACTAGTATGGAGCCTACGTTATGCCCCGCCCAGGTGATCAGCCCAGTGACCGGTCACCGCCCGGCGGGGTCTTTGCTTGTCAGGCCATTCCGGCCCCTACAGCGAAATCAGCCTGCCCAACCGGACTCTTTTGGTTCGGTTGTCACTTAAAAGGAGAGACCCGTGTCTACCAACAGCGCACCTGCCGCTTGGCTCACTCAGGAGTCTTATGACCGCCTGAAGGCGGAACTGGATCACCTGTCCGGCCCCGGCCGCACGGAAATCGTTGCCCGCATTGAGCAGGCGCGTTCCGAGGGCGATTTGAAGGAAAACGGCGGGTACCACGCGGCCAAGGAAGAGCAGGGCAAGGCTGAGGCCCGGATCCGTCAGCTGACCCACCTCCTGGAGACCGCGCATGTTGGCGAAGCCCCGGCGGACGACGGCGTGGTGGAACCCGGCATGCTGGTGGAAGCCAAGGTTGCCGGCGACGTGGAGACCTTCCTGCTGGGAAGCCGTGAAATTGCCGGCGACTCGGACATCAACGTGTACAGCGAAAAGTCGCCCCTGGGCGCGGCAATTCAGGGCATGAAGGCCGGCGACACCGCCACTTACACGGCCCCGAACGGCAAGGACATCTCCGTGGAGATCATCTCCGCCAAGCCCTACGCAGGCTAGTTCACCGCACCGCTACTGCGGGCCTTCCCACCGGGAGGGCCCGCTTTTGCTTGTGCGCAGGTTCTTTCGGTGCCGGCTGAGCAGCACCGCTGCCAGTACGCCTCCCGCGGCCCCGAAAAGGTGGGCCTGCCAGGAGACACCGATGTTTACCGGCAACACGCCCCACAGCAGCGACCCGTAGATCAGGAACAGGACGCCGCCGAGCAGCAGCTGCAGGAGGTCCCGGTTGTAGATTCCGCGGACCATCAGGTACGCGAAGAGTCCGAACACCACGCCGGACATTCCCACGGTCAGCCCGCCGCCAAAAAGCCAGACGCCCACCCCTGACGCCAGCCAGGACACGGTCAGCACCACGAAATACCGCCGGACACCTTCCAGCAAAGCCAGGAAGGAAAAGACCACCAGCGGCAGGGTGTTTCCCAGCAGGTGGTTAATGCCGACGTGCAGCAGCGGGCCAAAGACGATCCCGTCAAGTCCGTCCACCCTGCGCGGCAGGATGCCCAGCTCACGCAGGGACGCCGGTCCGATGAACAGGGCCAGAAAATAGCACAACCACATCAGCGCGGCCAGCCCGAGCGATATGTACAGGGCCGTCCTGGCCCGCTTGGCGAGCATGCCCTACCCGTGCAGGACGATTGGCTGGAACCCCTGAGCGCGCAGGTTGTTCAGCACCAGTTCACAGTGCTCATGGCCCTTGGTTTCCATGTTGATGGTGATGGCCACGTCGCCCATGCTGATCGAACCGCCTACACGCGTGTGGTCCACCCCGGTGACATTGGCGTCAGACTCAGCGATGATCCGTGAAATGGTCGCCAGCGAGCCGGGCCGGTCATCCAACAGGATCCGCACCACCAGGTACCGTCCGGCGGCGGCGAGGCCGCGCTGGATCACCTTGAGCATCAGCATCGGGTCGATGTTTCCACCCGAGAGGATCACGGCGGTGTTGCCGGGGTTCTCAATCTTGCCGTCCATCAGCGCGGCTACGCCCACGGCCCCGGCGGGTTCCACCACCATCTTGGAGCGCTCGAGCAGGAAAATCAGTGCCCGTGCCAGCGAGTCCTCGCTGACCGTCACCACGTCATCCACCAGTTCCTTGATGATGGAAAAGGGCAGCTGGCCCGGACGTCCGACGGCGATGCCGTCCGCGATCGTGGACACCTTCGTCAGCGGCACCAGGGCATCAGCGGCCAGAGACGGCGGATAGGCGGCGGCGTTTTCAGCCTGAACGCCGATGATGCGCACCTCGCGGCCCAGTTCCTTGGCCCGTGACTTGATGGCAACGGCAACGCCGGCCAGCAGGCCCCCGCCGCCCACACCCATGATGACGGTGTCCAGGTCAGGAATCTGTTCCAGCAGCTCCAGGCCGATGGTTCCCTGTCCGGCCACCACGTCTACATTGTCGAACGGATGCACGAAGACGGCGCCCGTCTCGTCGGAATAGCGCTGGGCCTCAGCGAGGGCTTCGTCCACATTGTGGCCGTGCAGGACCACCTCGGCTCCGTGGCCCCGGGTCGCCGCCAGCTTGGGCAGCGCCACCCCCAGCGGCATGAAGATCCGGGCCTTGATTCCCAGCCGTGCTGCAGCAACCGCCACACCCTGCGCATGGTTTCCCGCGGAGGCGGCAACAACGCCGCGGTCACGCTCGGACGGCGAGAGCTTTGCCATCCGAACGTAAGCTCCGCGGACTTTGAACGAACCAGCGCGCTGAAGATTCTCGCACTTGAAGTAGACGTTGGAGCCCGTTTGCCGC
This sequence comes from Arthrobacter sp. UYP6, assembly GCF_040547315.1. Lineage (NCBI taxonomy): Bacteria > Bacillati > Actinomycetota > Actinomycetes > Micrococcales > Micrococcaceae > Arthrobacter > Arthrobacter sp. UYP6. Next base: position 145,251 of record NZ_JBEPPM010000002.1, on the reverse strand, counting down.
CCCAATGCCCGGGAGAGCTCAATGGGCGTCCGTGCAATGACCCCGTCCAGGAGTTTTGCGGCTGCCTCTATGTCGTCAAGGGTCACGGGCAGGTCGGGCAGATCAGTCACAGTTACTTCTCTTCGTCGGCAATGTCTTGGTGGGCTTGAACAGGTTCATCAGGTTCATCGGGTCGGGGCACTACTCCACCCAGGGCTGCGAAGACGGGATCCCGGGCCAGCGCGGGGTCGCTTTCCCATCCTCTGGAGGCGATGTAGCGCACCACGGTGTTCAGGATGGCCAGCAGCGGTACGGAAAACAGTGCCCCCGGGACTCCTGCGGCCAATGTCCCGCCGGTGACCGCCAGGATCACGGCCAGGGGATGCAGGGCAACTGCCCGTCCCATGATGAGGGGCTGCAGGATGTGCGATTCCAACTGTTGGACCAGCAGCACAATACCCAGCATGATCAGTGCGTTGACCCAGCCGTTCGCAACCAGGGCCAGCAGCACGGCAACAATTCCGGTAACAAAGGCGCCCACAAGCGGCACAAAGGAGCCAAGGAATACGAGGACCGCAAGCGGCAGGGCCAGCGGTACACCGATGATGGCGGCACCGGCGCCGATCCCCACAGCGTCAATAAACGCCACGAGCAGCTGCACCCGAACGTAGTTGACCATGGAAACCCACCCGTGAATTCCTGCGCCATAACCTCCGGGGCGGGCCCGGCGCGGTAGCAGTCCTGCGATGTACCGCCAGATGCGGCGGCCGTCCAGCAGGAAGAACACCAGCGCGAAGAGGGTCAGGAGGACGCCTGCGGCAAAGTGGCCGGCGCCGGTCCCCACAGACAGCGCTCCGGAGAGGATGTTGGCGGAGTTTGACTGCAGTGCACTGGTGGCTTCTCCCAAGAGGGTGTCCATCCGGGTGGTGGTGATTTGCAGGGGCCCGTCGGCCAGCCACTCCTGGATCTGGGTCACTCCGGACAGGGTCTCATCCCAGAGGTCCCGGAATCCCAGTGCCAGTTGCCGCCCCACCAGCGTCAGCGCGGCCACGATCACCCCCAGGAAGGTGACGATGGTGACTGCCACGGCCAGGCCTGCGGGAACCTTGTTGCGGCGCAGCCAGCCGGTGACCGGAGAGAGCAGCCCGGCCAGCAGAGCGGCGATCATGAGGGGAATAATCAACAGCGAGAAGTTCCGCAGGATCCAGATCAGCCCAGCGGCTACAACCAGCACCACGCCCAGGCGCCACGCCCAGGCTGCACTGACGCGCAGCGCGTACGGGACGTCGTCGTTGCCCCTGCTGGATCGGACAGCCGCAGCCTGTACCGCTTTGGGCGCGGCAATGCTGCGTGCGTGAGGTCTCATGGGCTCATCTTTCCACACTCGATGGTTGCAGTTCCCACCTTTACGTCAGGTCCTTAGCCGGCCTGTTCCGGCCGGATCCCCCACTCCGCGGTAAAGGTGCTGCCGGGCTCCAGCCAGCGCAGTCCATCCCCGGAGTTCAGGGCATTGGCGGGAGCAGTCATGGGTTCCAGGGCCACCGCGCGGGTGCGGCCGGGCAGCTGGTCGGTGAGGAAAACGTGGACGTAACCAAACTCCGGTCCGCTCCACAATGTGACGCTCCGACCGTCAGGTGCTGCCAGCCGGTGCCGGTGTTCGCCGTCTTCCAGCGCCAGGATGGTATAGGCGCTGTCCAGGTCCTGGTTTCCGATCCGGCGGCCGGCCCGGAAATCACAGTCCCCGGCAACCGGCTCCCGGCCAACGGGGATCAGGCGCTCGTCGACCGTCAGCCGGATCTCCCCGGCAACGGTCAGTGTCAGGTCCTCCACCGGAACGGAGCCGATCCGCAGGAACGGATGCGCTCCCAGCGCAAACGGTGCCCGGCCCTGCCCCACGTTGGTGAGGCTTTGGCGTACCCGCAGGCCGCCGTCGTCGTCAAGGCTGTAGGCCGCTTCGTGAAGGAGGTGGAACGGATATCCGTGCTGGGCAAAGACCTCGGCGCGCAGTGTGAGGCTACTCTCCGCTTCACCGTCGGCGGCGGCGTCCGCGTTCGCCGCAGGACTGTAGCCGGTATTGCGGAGCAGTCCGTGGCTGGCGTTGCCCCTGGCCGGCTCCGTGATGTCCAGCTGCTGGGTCTGCCCGTCCAGCGTCCATTTTCCGCCGGCCACCCGGTTGGGCCAGGGTGCCAGCAGGATTCCGGAGGCCGACGGCGGCGGGGACGTATCCGGGTATGTTTCCACATATTCGGTGCCGTCCACGGTATAGCTGCGCAGAGCCCCGGCGAGCGATGCGATGCGTGCTTCCGCCCTGCCGGCGGGAGTGCGGCGCGTGATCTGATATTGGGTGCCGGTGGCTGGCCTGGCTGCGGAGGCCGTGGCGGGAGCGCTCATAAGTTCCAGCGTACAACCGCTCACTCTTCGAAGTGTGTGCTCACCCGGTCCGAGACTACCGACACCACTCCGGCAGCCACCTCGCGGATCTTGACGTTGCGGCTGTTCGAGACGCTGCGCAGGATCTCAACGGCACTCTGCTGGCTGCAGTTGTTCTGCGCCATGATGATGCCCGCCGCGAGATCCACCACGGTCCGGGATTCGAGTGCCGCCTGGAGGTTATTGGCCCGGTGTGTCTGTGCGTCCGTCCGGAGGGCGAAGGTCAGCACCGGCGCTGCCTCCGCTGCCGCACGCTCCACTGCCCGTACGGCCTCTGGCCCGAAGGCTCCCGGGCGGGTCGCATACGCGGTGAGCACGGCGCCGGCAGCATCCGCCACCGGCACGGGAACCGAAGCGAAGGCTGCCATGCCCGCCTCGGACGCTGTACTGCCCCCGCCCCTGCGGAGATAGTGCGCGTCAAGGTGGCGGACCACAACCGGCAGGCCGCTGGCCAGCACGCCCGAGGCCGGATCACCCTCCGGCTGACCGCCGTTTGGTAGTGCAAAGCAAGGCTGGCTGCCCACCCGCACCACCTGCCGGCGGGGACGCACCACAATGATGGAGGTGCCGACGACGTCCCAGTCCGCCAGATGCCCAGCGAGAGCGCCGGCGAGTGCCTTCATGAAATCTTCCGGTTCCTGGTGCGCCAGCAGCAGCTCCTGCAGCCGAAACTGTGACAGTTCGGTCTTTGCAGGCTCTGTCATGGTCCGTCCCCCTTCACCCGCTGGATCCGTCAACTCGCCAGATCCTACGGTCCGCAGGCAGGGGTGCACAGGGTGATGGCTCTCTTTTTCGTCGGGGCAACTACTTTCCCTGCTCCGGAAGAGAACAAAAAGGCCAGCAGGCAATGCCTGCTGGCCTTCGGGTGGTTGTCTCCGGGCTGGCCGGAGACAACCGGAGCGCTAGTCGTCGCCGCGGATAATGGCGAGGATGCGGATGATTTCCACGTACAGCCAGACCAGCGTCACGGTCAGGCCAAAGGCTGCGGTCCAGGAGTAGCGCTGCGGGGCGCCGGCCTGCACACCCTGCTCAATGGAGGTGAAGTCCATGATCAGGGAGAAGGCCGCCAGGCCAACGGCGAACAGGCCGATGATGATGCCCAGCGGGATGCCCGCGATTTCCATCCCGCGCACGCCCCAGGGGTCATCTACGGCACCGAAGATCATCAGGCCAACATTGACCAGAGAGAATACGGCGTAGCCGATCATCGCGATCATGAAGAAACGCATGGCCTTGGGGGTGGCGCGGACCTTGCCGCTCTTGAACAGCACCAGGGTCACGGCGAAGACGGAGAGCGTGCCCAGGACGGCCTGGAGGCCGATGCCGGGGAACATGTTGTCCAGCACGAGGGTCAAGCCGCCGAGGAACAGACCCTCGAGGGCGGCATAGGCCAGGATGAGCGCCGGAGCCGGTTCGCGCTTGAACGAGTTCACCAGGCCCAGCACAAAACCGCCCAGTGCGCCCACGATCATCAGCGGTCCGGCTGCGCCCGGGAGCACCAGCATGGGGATGGCAGCACCAACCAGAACAACGGCCAGGCAGGCGAGGGTCTTCATGATGACGTCGTCATAAGTCATCCGCCCGGTCTGGGAGGGCCCTGCTGAGGGAGCCGTGTAGAGCTCCTGCAGCTGCTGCGGGGTCATCTGTCCCTGGGGCTGGGTGGCCAGGGAGCCCTGGTTCATCCTGCCGCCGCGAACCTGGGAATTGAAATTCTTTCCGTTAAAGACCGGATTACCGCCAAGTGCCATGAAATGTCCTCCATCTGGGGGGCTGTTTACCTAGAGCCTATCAATGTCAACGGGCAAGGGGCGGTGGAGATTCCCTAAAGCAGAGTGAGCTGCGGTAACAGTTCCGCATATCCGGTGGCGTCCGGAGGCCCAACACTGGCGCTGGCGCCCCACGGCGGGAAGTCGTTACCCGATCGCGACATTCGGTCGGAGTCAAACGTCACTCCCGGAAACATTCTGTCGGTAGCATGATCCCCAATTGGTGACAAACGTCACAAATGGATCCGCCCCGGTGCCGAATATCTCGGTACGCATGGGCTTGGCGTGGAGGTTTTGGAATTTGCTAAGGACATCGGCGCTGACCAGGTATCTGGGGATGCTGGCGGCGGTGGCGGCGATGTTCGCCGCCCTGCTGCTCTCCGCTCCTGCCGTTCACGCAACAACAGCAACACCTGCACCCTCGCCATCGGACAGTGCGTCCGCACCCGCTGAAGGCGCCGCAACGGACGGTGCTGAATTCAGTGACCGCATCAGCGGGGTGCTCCGCAACGCGGGAGTCCCCATCGAAGGCGTACGGATCACTGCCGAGGGCAACGGTTACAAGGGCGAAGTGCTGACAGCAGCCAACGGTTCCTGGTCCATCGGAGTGCCGGAACAGGGCGCGTTTGAAGTTGAGCTGGACGAATCCACCCTCCCGGAGGGCGTGGCGCTGGCGGAGAACCAAGAGAATCCGCGCACCGTTACGTTTGCCGGGACTTCCAACATCACCACACTGTTCCTGCTCGGCGAGGGTATTGTCCTCCAGCAGGACAGCTTCATTTCCACACTTACTGAACGTGTTGTCGCAGGCTTGAGCTTTGGGTTGCTCCTGGCGCTGAGCGCCGTGGGACTGTCCCTGATCTTCGGTACCACCGGCCTCACCAACTTTGCCCATGGCGAGATGGTCACTCTCGGTGCCGTGCTGGCCTTCGGCTTCGCCGCGATGGGAATGCCGGTCTGGATCGCCCTGCCCCTGGCGGTGGTCGGCGGCGGGGCCTTCGGCTACGTCCAGGACGCGGGGCTCTGGAAACCGCTGCGCCGGCGCGGCACGGGGCTGGTGCCCATGATGATTGTCAGCATCGGCCTGGCCGTTGCCGTGCGCTACACCATCTTGTTCTTCTTTGGGGGAGGCACACAGCAACTGCCGGGTTCGCAAAGCCCGCTGCTGGAACTCGGACCGGTCTCCATCCCGCGGAACACCCTGATTTCCCTGTTCGTGAGCCTTGTGGTCATCCTGCTGGTGGCTCTGCTGCTGATGCGGACCCGCATCGGAAAGGCCACCCGAGCCGTCGCCGACAATCCTCCGCTGGCGGCCGCCTCCGGCATCGACGTAGACGGCGTGATCCGGATTGTCTGGGTGCTCGGCGGCGCCCTGGCCGCGATGGGCGGCATTCTCTGGGCCTATTACCGTCCCGGCGTCTCCTTCAATATGGGCCAGCAGATCCTTCTACTTCTCTTTGCAGGAGTCACGCTGGGCGGGCTCGGCACGGTGTTTGGCGCGCTGATCGGCTCCATCATTGTTGGGCTCTTCGTGGAAATTTCCACAATCTGGCTGGAAGCGGACCTTAAATATGTGGGTGCCCTGGTCATCATGATTCTTGTCCTCCTCGTCCGGCCGCAGGGAATCCTCGGCCGCCGCGAGCGCATAGGTTAGGGGCTTAGCACCGATGGACTTTACAAATATTTTTCTGGGAGCTCTCAACGAGATCATCAGCCCCACCACCGCCGCCTACGCACTGGCCGCCCTTGGACTGGCCGTGCACTTCGGCTACACGGGGCTGCTGAACTTTGGCCAGGCCGGATTCATGGCGGTGGGAGCCTACGGCTTCGCCATTCCTATCCTGTCCTTCAACGCACCGCTGCCGGTGGCAGTCCTCATTGCCCTGACCGGGTCCGTGATCTTCGCCGTCATCCTTGGCATACCGACCCTGCGCCTGCGGGCGGACTATTTGGCCATTGTGACCATTGCGGCGGCCGAAATCATCCGGTATATCGTGACCACCAACAGCATGACGCCGATTACCGGCTCGGCCAACGGCCTTGCGGCTTTCACCGGCAGCTTTTACGACCTGAACCCGGTGCCTGTCGGCAGCTATAACCTCGGTCCCTTCGCGATGAACGAACGGGACGTCTGGGTTCGGATTGTCGCCTGGGTGCTGGTCATTGCGGCCTGCTTCCTGGTCTGGATGCTCGTTCGCAGCCCCTGGGGCCGCGTGGTCAAGGGCATCCGGGAGGATGAAAACGCCGTCCGGGCCCTGGGCAAGAATGTGTACGCCTATAAGATGCAGGCGCTGATCATCGGCGGTATCCTCGGGTCCCTTGCCGGAATTATTTTCACTCTTCCCCGCGGAGCCGTACAGCCGGCCAACTATGGAACCGAGCTTACGTTCTACCTCTATACGGCCTTGCTCCTGGGAGGAATGTCCACCGTCCTGGGCCCGGTCATCGGTTCCATGATCTTCTGGGTGATTCTCTCCGTTACCCAGGGCCTGCTCTACGGAGCCATTGAGGCCGGTTACATCACGTTCATTACCACTTCCCAGGCAGGGCAGATCCGCTACATCCTTGTAGGTGTGGCCCTGATGCTGCTCATGATCTTCAGGCCACAGGGCATTCTGGGCAACAAGAAGGAGCTGGCATTCGCATGAGTTCCCAGGCAGACGAACCGGCAAGCGGGGCGCAGCCCCGGGGTGCACACGCCGCCGCGGCAGAGACGGCACTGGCCGCCAATGAGTACATGGCCGATTCCCGTCCCATAGCCGAGGGAGCCGCGGAACCGGGCTGCCCCAAGCGGGATCCCATTCTGGTGGCACGGAACGTCACCCGGACATACGGCGGCATCAACGCGGTCGACGTCAAGCACGTGGAGATACCACGGCACAAAATCACCGCACTCATTGGCCCCAACGGCGCAGGAAAGACCACCCTGTTCAACCTTCTGACGGGGTTCGACACTCCGCAGTCCGGAGACTGGCAGTTCGAGGGCCGCGATTTGGCCGGAGTTTCCGCCTACAAGGTGGCCCGTCTGGGCATGGTGCGCACATTCCAGCTGACCAAGGTCATGGGAAAGCTCACGGTGATAGAGAACATGCGGCTCGGTGCCACCGCCCAGCCCGGCGAATCGCTCTGGCGGGCGCTGCTGCCTCCGGTCTGGCGCGGCCGCGAAAAGGAAATCACGGAGCAGGCCGACGTACTGCTGGCCAAGTTCAAACTTGATACCAAGCGCAGCGACTACGCCGCGTCGCTGTCCGGCGGGCAGCGCAAACTGCTGGAGATGGCCCGGGCGCTGATGGTCCGCCCCAAACTGGTGATGCTCGACGAGCCCATGGCCGGGGTGAACCCGGCACTGACCCAGTCGTTGTTGGACCACATCAAGAACCTCAAAGCCGAGGGCATGACCGTTCTGTTCGTGGAGCATGACATGCACATGGTGCGCCACATTGCAGACTGGGTGATTGTCATGGCCGAAGGCAAGGTGGTGGCCGAAGGACCTCCCGGCGAGGTCATGAAGGACCAGGCCGTTATTGACGCCTATCTCGGCGCCCATCACGACGTGGACCTGGGCGATTCCGAAGGCTTCGAAAAGCTGGAGGCCGAACTGGAGCAGGACCCTGAATCTTCGGTGGGTACCGAGCCTGACGGCGTCGTCGGCGGGCGGATAGAGGAACGGAAGGACCAGCCATGACAGCTGACACATTCGAGGGCAATTCTGTCGTCAAGGTGAGTGACCTCGTGGCCGGTTACATCCCGGGCGTGAACATCCTCAACGGCTGCAGTATTGAGGCCCGCCGCGGGGAGCTGATTGGCATCATCGGCCCCAACGGGGCGGGTAAATCGACGCTGCTCAAGGCCATGTTCGGACTGGTGAAAGTGCACTCGGGGACCGTTGTGGTCCGCGGACAGGACATCACCGGGCTCAAAGCCAACAAACTGGTCAGCCGGGGCGTGGGCTTTGTGCCGCAGAACAACAACGTGTTTCCATCTCTCACGATTGAAGAAAATCTGCAGATGGGCATGTTTCAGGCGCCGAAGAAATACAAGGAGCGCTTCGACTTTGTCGCCGAGCTTTTTCCTGAGCTGCGCCAGCGCCGCAGCCAGCGTGCCGGTTCCCTCTCCGGCGGAGAGCGCCAGATGGTGGCGATGGGCAGGGCGCTCATGATGGATCCGGCCGTCCTGCTGCTGGACGAGCCTTCCGCCGGGCTCTCCCCTGTCAAGCAGGACGAGGCGTTCCTGCGGGTCCACGAGATCAACCGGGCCGGTGTCTCCGTGATCATGGTGGAGCAGAACGCCCGCCGTTGCCTGCAGATCTGCGACCGTGCCTATGTCCTGGACCAGGGTAAGGACGCTTACACGGGAACGGGCCGGGAACTGATGAAGGATCCCAAGGTTATCCAGCTTTACCTGGGAACCCTCGCAGACACCGCCTGAGGGCCGCTGGAGCCGCACCGCAGACACAAAGCAACCCCCGCCGGTACCGACCGGCGGGGGTTGCTTTATGTGGTGCTGAACGGATCTTTAGAGCTTGCCCTCTTCGGAGCGGCTCGGCACCGGCTTGTTGTCGGCGTCGTACTGGTAGATGCCGATGTAGGCTTCCGTCGGGTCACCGTTCTCATCGAAGGTGACGGGACCGGAGTAGCCGTCGTAATCGATGTCGCCGCCGCCGCGCAGGATGGTGACACAGCCGGCGTAGTCGAAGCACTTCTCGCCTTCGGCTGAGACTCCCTGCAGCTCGGCGGCCATTGCCTTGCCATCCGTGCTGCCGGCTGCCTCAGCGGCCAGCGCCAGCAGCGTCACGGCGTCGTAGCTTTCACCGGCGTAGGACCAGTCCTTCAGCGCCGGATCAATTTCCAGCAATGAGGCCTTGAAATTGTCCGAGGCGAAGGGACCCGGAATGGTGCCCTGCGCCCCTTCCAGCGTTCCGGCTGCCAGATCCTTGCTGTAGTCCGAGGTGTTGCCGTCCACGAAGAACAGCTGCGTCGGGTCAATGCCCTTTGCGGTGAGCAGCGGAACAATGCTCTTGGCCTGCTCGAAGCTGATCACCACAATCGCGTCCGGCTTCGCGGCGGCGACCGCATCCACCTGGCTGCTGAACTGCGACTCGCCCTCGTTGAACATTTCTTCTGCGACGACCTGGCCGCCCGCGGATTCCACCGAGCTGCGGACATTGCTGGCCAGTCCGGTGCCGTAAGCGTCATTCAGGACAATCATGCCCACGGTCTGCGCACCGCAGCTCATGATGTAGTTGCCCAGTGTCCGTCCCTGCAGTACATCGGAGGGTGCGGTCCGCCAGTACAGGCCGTTGTCATCCCAGGTGGTGAAGTCCGGTGAGGTGTTGGCGGGCGAAAACTGGATGACGCCTGCTCCGGTGATCTGACCGATCACCGTCTTGGAAACGCCGGAGGAGGCGGCACCAACAATGGCGCTGACATCCTGGCTGAGCAGGTCAGTGACGGACTGGGTTGCGATGTCGGTGGTTGTATCGCCTGAATCGCGATGGATGATTTCCACCGGCTGGCCGAGGACACCGCCTGCCGCGTTGATCTCCTGGACGGCGAGGTTGGTGCCTGCAATTTCCGGCGGACCGAGGAATGCCAGCGCGCCCGTGGTGGGCAGCAGGGTGCCGATTTTCAGGGCAACATCAGTGGTACCGGTGGAGGCCGGAACAGCCGAGGCATCGCCCTTCTTTCCAGGATCCTCGCCCTTGCCGCCTTCGTTTGCGGGGCACGCCACGGCTCCTGCCGGGGCCGCATCTGCGGAAGAGGCCGACGGCGCTGGCGAGTCGCTAGAGTCTGATCCCGAGTCTCCCCCGCTGCAGCCGGTCGCGAACAGTGCCAACCCGAGCCCCAGTGCCGCGATCTTGGCCGCCCGGTTGTAACCGTCCAGGCCGTGACGGCCCGTGGTGCGTAGTGCAGTCATAGATTTTCTCCCCGATCGAAAGGCGGAGGCCTTTGATGCTCTTATCAGGTGTTCCTGATTAGAAGAAAAGCTAGTTGAATAATGAGTCAAACATAAGGGTTTAGGGTTACGTCCTTGTAACACTCATCACACTACGCACTCCCGCCCCTTGCATCCGGGGCGGGTCGAGGGTTAGAACGTGACGCCGGTGCGGGCCGTGTCAGACGGGACTGACATCCCGGTCAGAGGCGCCGTCCCAGCGGATGTAGAGGTCCTTGGGCAGCGGCACTCCCCCTGGTGATACAGGGGTTTTCGATTCTCAGGGCATTGCTCATGACGGTTCCCGGCGCAAAGGGGGCGGTGCGGAACGCTAGTGCCGCGCCGCTCGGAGAAATGCGGCCTCTCACCCATCTTCTCCCCGCAGGCCAACGAATAAGGGACATGATTGAGCAGCGTGAGGGCAACTGGACGGAGCGTCCGCTCCGGGAATGGTCCGGGACCTACGGAGGTTTCTATCTGCTCCCCGGCGATGCGTGGGGCATATCAGTGGCTGCGGACGGCAGCCCGCATGCCCGGTGCTGCTCCTGCACCTGGGAGTACGATGTGGACACCGAAGAGGAAGCAGTCAGGATGGTCACGGCGCACCTGCGGGTAGCCCATCCGGATGTGACCGGCGTGGTGAATCCGCAGGATCGCCCGGAGACTAAGGCTCCGGCTCCAGCGGTACCCCAGGTCGGACTCGAACCGACAACACGCAGATTTTAAGTCTGCTGCCTCTGCCATTGGGCTACTGGGGCCGAAGCAAAAGCTTCTGCTCAAGCCTACTGGATGGACGCTTCCCGCCGGAAACAGAGACGGCGGCCCCTCCCAAGGGAGGAACCGCCGTCGTACGCGTTAGCGCTGGAGGGAAGTGGTTACTTGACCGCTTCTTTCTTCTTGGCCGGGGTGGCAGCCGTTTCGAAGGCCCCGCGCGGGTTCTTCAGGTTGCGCAGATCGGTCAGGTCGCGGCCGTAGGTGATGTTCAGCAGCCAGCCGGAGACCACGCGGAACTTGCGCTCGAACATGGGCATGGCCAGACCGTGGTAACCGCGGTGTGCAACCCAGGCAGGGAAGCCCTTCATGCCGAAGCCCATGATGTTGGCAACGCCCTTGTACTGCCCCAGGCCGGCAACGGCACCGAGGCTCTTGTGGTTGTACTCCTCGACGCTGCCGACACCGTAGCGCGCAGCCAGGACGTTCTTGGCCAGCACCTTGGCCTGGCGCACGGCGTGCTGGGCGTTCGGAACGCAGAAACCGCCGACGCCGCCGCCGGAGAGATCAGGAACGGCCGACACATCGCCGGCAGCCCAGGCACCCTCAATGGGGCCGTCATCACCGGTGATACGTAGTTCGGCGTTGGCGCGGACGCGGCCACGGTCGTCGATCGGGAAGTCGGTGGCGCGGACCATCGGGTTGGCCTGGACACCGGCGGTCCAGATCAGGGTGTCGGTGCCGAATTCGCCGGCAGAGGACTTATCCGCCATGTTGATCAGCTTGAGCACGCCGTCTTCGGCCGAGGCCAGCGAGGTGTTCAGCAGCACCTCGATGCCGCGCTCGCGCATGCTGGAGACAACCCACTCGGCCTGGTCGGGCTTGACCTCGGGCATGACGCGGCCCATGGCCTCGATCATGACAAAGCGGAGGTCTTCGCGCTTGAGGCGGTCGTTGAGGCGGACCGCGTCGCGGGCCATGTCCTCAAGCTCAGTCAGGGTTTCAATGCCGGCAAAGCCGCCGCCGACGACGACGAAGGTCAGGGCGCGCTCGCGCTCCGGGCCTGCGGGCATCAGGGATGCGGATTCGATGCGCTCGAGGACGTGGTTCCGGGTGGCCACGGCTTCTTCAATGGTCTTCATGCCGATGCCGGCCTCGGCGAGGCCCGGGATCGGGAAGGTGCGTGTGATGGAGCCTGCGGCCAGGACAACGTCCTGGTAGGGAAGCTCAAATGCTTCGCCGTCGGCGAGCTCAATGGTGGCCGTGTGGGCCGCATGGTTAATGGAAACGACCTTGCCGGTGATCAGCTCGGTGTTCTTCAGGTGCATGCGGTGGGAGACAACGGCGTCGCGGGGCTCGATGGTGCCCGCAGCCACTTCGGGCAGGAAGGGCTGGTACGTCATGTAAGGCAGCGGGTCCACAACGGTGACGATGCCACCCTCAGCCTTGACCTTATTCTGGAGGTTCTTCGCTACGTAGAGACCTACGTAACCACCGCCTACCACCAAGACGCGGGGACGGTCTGAAAACTTTGTCGTAGATGCCATAACCTCATCGTACCTGAGTTTGTGAAAACCTTCACGAGTGGTTTGAGTGCTCCAGCGGACCGGTGTCCGAGTCCTCAAAAGCCGGGTTTTCCTGCTCCCGGCGGCGGGCTCTGGCGATGGCCACCGTTCCCGCGGCGGCGACCGAAAGCAGTAAGACGCCGAAGCCCACCACCAGCGTTCCGGGCAGCAAATCAGCTTCCGTGCCGGGCACGATGGCAACCGGAACGGTTGGCTCCGGCACATTCGGGGCCGACGGTTCCACCGCTACCGGAGCATCCGTGGCCGGAGCCGCGGAGGCGTCGCGGCGGTGTATGCGGATCCAGTCGGCGATGTTGCCCAGCGGATTGGCCGTGACGGAGGGAACGTCGGCGGTCAGCGCGGCTCCGGCGTCCAGCAGCCCGTATCCGTACAGTGTGTCCTGCCCGGGCGTCCCGGCGTCACGGGCTGTAGCGATGATGCGGTTGATGACGTCTGCGGCGCTGAGGTCCGGATAGGCGGAACGGATCAGCGCTGCGGTTCCGGCCACCAGCGGAGCAGCTCCGGAGGTTCCGCTCCAGTCCGCATACCGGGCCGGCCCCACGGGAAGACCGCCCACCAGGTCCTCTGCGGGTGCAGCCACACCTATGCTGATGCCTTCGGAAGACGAATCCCAGCTTGCCTCGCCGTTGCGATCCACCCCGGCAACCGTAAGAACCCCGGGGATGGTGGCCGGAGCGCCCACCTGGACCATGCCGACTCCGCGGTTTCCGGCCGCAACAACCACCACCACGTCCTGCTGCTCAGCGTAGAGGAAGGCCTCGTCCCAGCTTTCCGGCCAGGACGTGGAGCTGCTGCCCAGGGACATGTTGATCACGCGGGCACCGTTGTCCACGGACCACCGGATGGCGGCGGGAATCTGGTCTTCGATGGGAATACCGGCCGGATTGTCCGGTCCGATCCACGCCGAAACGGCCAGCAGCTCGGCCTTGGGAGCCACGCCGATGATTCCCTCGGATTTGGCCGGTTCCTTGGCCGGCTCCGCATCTTCCTTGGTGTCCTTTTTCCCGTCTTTGTCGGTTGCGGCGGGCGACGGCGGGGCGGCGGGGGCATGTCCGCGCCCGGCCAGCAGGGTTGCCACCAGCGTCCCGTGCGAGGGGTTACTGCCCAGGCCCCTGCTGCCGGCCGGATCTCCGGCACCGGATACGTCGGTCCCTCCGGTGACCGCACCCGTCAGGTCCGGGTGGGTCGGGTCGATGCCGGTGTCGATAACGGCCACCTTCACGCCTTCGCCCTGGCTGACGGCCCAGGCCTTATCAAAGCCGTAGTCCGTCAGCCAGTACTGCTTGTTGCGCCAATCGTCGGCCTGCGCCGGGGCAGCCGGAAGAAAGGTCAGCGCCAACAGCGCCGCCACCAGGATCCCGCTTGTTCCCTTTCGCTTCCGCGGGGAAGCCACGGACGCACGGGTCACCGTGCAGCGCTCAGGGCTATGCCGTCCAGAATGTCGTGCTCGCTGGTCACCGCTGAGGAGACCCTGCCGTCCGTCAGCTCCGAAACCCGGTCCACGATGGTCTGCCAGATCAGCGCACCCGCGCCAATCACGTCCACGCGGCCCGGATGCATGTAGGGCAGTTTCGCCCGCGCATCCCGGTCCATGTGCAGCAGCTCATTGGCTGCCTGGTCAATCCGGGCGGCATCGAGCTCGGTGCCGTGAATCGACTCGGCTGAATATTCGGGCAGGTGCAGGGCGTGGGCGGTCACCGTGGTGATAGTGCCGGCAACCCCCACCAGCCGGTCAGCATCAGCCAGCGGAACGGTGGGCAGGACCTGGGCGATGATGTCCAGGATCTCGCCGCGGGCTACCGTAATTTCCGCGTCAGTGGGCGGATTGGATGTGAGGTGGCGTTCGGTGAAACGCACGCAGCCCATGTTGGTGCTCTTGGCCGCCAAAACACCGTTGGACGTTCCCAGCACAAACTCAGTGCTGCCGCCGCCCAGATCCACCACCAGGGTCTTTGACCCGTTGCTGCCGCCCAGGACGCTGGTTGCGCCGGCAAAGGACAGCGCGGCTTCTTCGTCTCCGGTGATGACTTCGGGCTCCACACCCAGTCGCTCCCGGATTCCAGCCACGAACTCTTCACGGTTTTGTGCGTCGCGGCTGGCGGAGGTGGCCACGAAACGGATGCGCTCGGCGCCGTGCTCACGGATCAGCGCTGCGTATTCGTCGGCTGCTTCAAAGGTGCGCTCCAGCGCTTCCGGAGTCAGGCGTCCGGTGGCGTCCACGCCCTGTCCCAGCCGGTTGACCCGCATCAGGCGAACGACGTCGGTCAGCCGGGGAACGTCGTCGTCCTGCGTCACGTCGGCGATCAGCAGGCGGATGGAATTGGTGCCGCAGTCAACAGCGGCAACCCTGACCGTGGGGCGGCTGGCGTGCGTTGTTCCTTCAGCACTGGACTGCTGCGGTGCGCTTCCTGGTTCCTGCACTGCTTCCCCCTGCTGTTCGGCGTTGGCTGCGGCTGCTACGGACTCGCGGCGGGCGGCACGCTTGGCGTCCAGTTCCTCAGCCGAAAGGCCCTGAGTCTTGGTGTGCCGGCTCAGGTCACGGCTGGGAACGGCACCCGTGGTGTCCCACGCGCCCTCACAATAGCAGCGGTCGCGGGTCCACCACGCGGAAATGCGGTCCAGCGCTTCATCCCCCAGTGGGTTGACGCCGGGACCGGCGGCCAGGGAGTGTCCCACCAGCACATGAAGGCACTTCACGCGGGTGGGCATGCCGCCTGCTGAAACGCCGTCGATCTCGGGAACGGGGCCCACGCCGGTACGCGCACCAATTTCGTTGCGGACCTGGAGGTAAGCCTCGTGGGCGGCCCGGTAGCGGGCCGAAAGCTCGGGATCCTGCTCCAGCCGCTCGGTCATTTCGTTCATCACGCCCGCGGCTTCAAGCCGGGAGACAGCCGCAGTGATGACCGGGTGCGTCAGGTAATACGTGGTGGGGAACGGGATGCCGTTGCTGAGGCGCGGAGCCGTGGTGGCAACCAGGGGGTTGCCGCAAACACAACGTGCACCGATTTCCACGACGTCGCGTGCCGGCCTGCCGAGCTGCCGGCTCAGGGTCTCCAAATCTTCGGAGGTGGGGGTGAGCTGCTGCTGGGTCATGCCGGAGGTTCCTTCCTGGGGGCCCTGACAAGGCCCGGGCTGATGATGGTCTGCGCTAATAAGATTACTGTGCGCAGAAGGGTAACGGAGCCGCGTCCGCGCTCCTTCGGTTCCGGGGCGTCAGGCCTACGGGGCGTTGGCGGACCGCTTCACGGAGTCCCAGAGGGCATCAACCCACTGCAGATCCTCGTCCTTTTCCTGGGCCTGGAGCTCCACGTTTTCCACCCCGTGCTCGCCCTTGACCAGATAGCGGGTCTCCCCGGGCAGCACCAGGAAAATCCGTTCCCGGGCCTGCTGCTTGATGTAATTCGGATCCTCCCAGCGCTGGAGCTGCGACTCCAGCGTGCGGGAGGTCTCTTTCTGTTCGGCGATTTCGGCCTCCATGGCCGCGATGTCTGAACGCTGGTGGAGGTAGGTGTTCACCGACGGCGCCAGCAGCACAGTGACCACAACAGTCACCATGGCCAGAACCAGCAGGCGTCCGGAGAAGGCCTTGGCCGGAACGGGGCGCAGGTCATCCGCTGTTTCCTCTGCGGAGAGCCCGGCGGCCGAGCCTTCGGCGAGGATCCGGGAGCGCCGACGCAGCCGGCCGGCAGCAGCCGCGGCTTTGCCCCGTCCGGCCGAATCGGTTGACCCTCCGGCTTCCGGCTTGCCCGCTTTGGCTTTGGCGGGCTTTGTTCCGGTCTTGGGTGCTGCCGTTTTGGGGGAAGCGGTTTTGGCGGCTGCCGTTTTGGCGGACTCCTTCGACGGGCGGGAGCCGGTGCCTACGGTGCCTTCCACCGGTTTCGTGGCACTGATGACGTCCGGATCAGCAGCCGTGTTCCGTCGTCGAACCGGCCGTGCCTCGCTGCGGCCTGCGCGCCCACCGGTGTCGGAGCCGTCCGGGGCGGAGCCTGCCTTGGGGACTTTCGGACGTCGGGTGGGCATGGAACTCCTTGATGACAACGAAACTGGCTGGGCGTGGGCCCGCGGAACACGGGCCCTGAACAATGGCGGTTTGTGCACAGCATTTAGGCACAACAGCACTTAAACACGACAACGCTTAAACACAACTGGCGGGCACCCTCGTTAACGAGGGTACCCACCAGCAGCAGGCTTACTCTGCCGTGAAACGCGGGAACGCGCTGCGTCCTGCGTAGCGGGCGGCGTCGTCGAGCTCTTCTTCGATGCGCAGCAGCTGGTTGTACTTGGCAACACGCTCGGAGCGGGCGGGGGCGCCCGTCTTGATCTGGCCCGCGTTGGTGGCAACGCAGATGTCAGCGATCGTGGTGTCCTCGGTTTCGCCGGAGCGGTGCGAGGTGATCGTGGTGTAACCCGCGCGCTGGGCCATGGTGATGGCATCCAGCGTTTCGGTCAGGGTGCCGATCTGGTTGACCTTCACCAGCAGGGAGTTGGCGGCGTTTTTCTTGATGCCGGTCTCCAGACGGGTGGGGTTGGTGACAAAGAGGTCATCTCCCACAATCTGGACCTTGTTGCCGATGGAGGCGGTCAGCGTCTGCCAGCCGTCCCAGTCCTCTTCGTCGAGGGGATCCTCGATGGAAACGAGGGGGTAGTCACGGACCAGTTCCTCGTAGTAAGCGGACATTTCGGCAGCGGTGCGCTTGGTGCCTTCGAAGAGGTAGGAGCCGTCCTTGTAGAACTCGGAGGCTGCAACGTCCAAGGCCAGGGCGATATCCGTGCCCGGCGTGTAGCCGGCGCGCTTGATGGCCTCGAGGATCAGGTCCAGGGCTGCACGGTTGGACGGCAGGTTCGGAGCGAAGCCACCCTCGTCGCCAAGGCCGGTGGAGAGGTTCTTTTCCTTCAGCACGGACTTGAGGTTGTGGTAGACCTCAACACCCCAGCGCAGGCCCTCGGAGTAGGTCTGTGCGCCCAGGGGAACAATCATGAATTCCTGGATGTCCACGTCGGAATCCGCGTGCGAGCCGCCGTTGAGGATGTTCATCAGCGGCACGGGCAGGATGTGCGCGTTGGGGCCGCCGAGGTAGCGGTACAGCGGCAGGGCTGCGGATTCTGCAGCGGCGCGGGCCACGGCAAGGGAAACGCCGAGCATGGCGTTGGCGCCCAGGTTGGACTTGTTGTCCGTGCCGTCCAGATCGATCATGGTCTGGTCGATGGCGCGCTGGTCAGCGGCGTCGAAGCCCAGCAGCGCCGGCTGGATCTGCTCGATGACCGCTTCAACGGCCTGCAGGACACCCTTGCCCTGGTAACGGGTCTTTTCGCCGTCGCGGCGCTCGTTGGCCTCAAAGGCGCCGGTCGAGGCGCCGGACGGAACCGCGGCGCGGCCAAACGTGTCATCATCCAGCAGAACCTCTACCTCAACGGTGGGGTTTCCGCGGGAATCCAGGATTTCGCGGGCGTGAATGGCATCGATGATTGCCATGGGAATGCTCCTGTTCGTTGGAACGCTAGGGGTAACTACAGCCCGGCCTATGAAACCGGCCACGCTGTCTGCTTCCAGCCTAGTTGAAACCGGCGCCGTAGTAAGGCCCTCGGCCGCCATTCCGGCTCCTGTGGGGTGGCCAACGGAGGCGAAACGGCCCTAGCGGCCGGCCGTAAAGCGGCGGACTGCGGCCCGGAGGGCGGCTTCGGCATCCAGGCCCTGCGCCTGAGCCTGACGGACGACGTCGAACAGGTGGTCTCCCAGTTCCGCCTGCCCCTGCCAGGTCCGCTCGGCTGTGGTGCCCGGTGCTGCCGCCGGCACGTCCAGCCCGGCACGCCGGGCCCGGTCCTGTGTTTTGGCGGCCAGCAGGAGGGCCGGAAGTCCCGCCGGAATGCCGTCGAAGGGCGAGGCACGGCCGGGCTTTTCTCTCTTCTTAACCGCGTCCCACGCCCCTTCAATCTCGGCGGTATCCCCGGTAGTCCCGGCACGCAGGGAGCCGTCGGGGGCAAAAACATGAGGATTCCTGCGGATCATTTTGGCTGTCAGCGAATCCACCACCTCACCAATGCCAAAGTGGCCTGATTCCGCCTGCAGCCGGGCGTGCAGCAGGACCTGGAACAGCACATCGCCCAGTTCCCCGGCCAGCTCCTCCGCGTCTGAGGGGCCGGTATGCCCTGTCTCCACTGCCTCAACCACTTCATAGGACTCCTCGATGAGGTATTCCAGCAGCGATTGATGAGTCAGTGCGGCAGTCCACGGGCAGCGCTCACGCAGGACGGCGATGACCTGGACCAGGCGGGTAAACCGCCGGCCCAGGTCACCGCCGTCAGCGTGTGGTGCCTGCTCAGCCACGGGCCTGGTTAAAGCCTTCCGTGACGTAGGCGGCCAGGGCGTCGCGCTCTTCGAGCGGAAGGAAAGCGGCATCCACCGCGTTCATCGTGAGCTCAAGAATGTCGTCAAGATCATAGTCAAAGGTGTCTGCCAACAGCTCAAATTCGCCGGTCAGTGTGACGCCGCTCATTAGCCGGTTGTCGGTGTTCACCGTCACCTGGAAACCGGTTTGGTAGAGCAGATCAATGGGGTGCGACTCGATGTCCTCACCGAAGGAGGCGATGGCACCGGTCTGCAAATTAGAGGACGGGCAGATTTCCAGGGGAATTCCGCGGTCGCGGACCCATCCGGCCACCTGTCCAATGGAGACCATGCCCACCGCAGTGTCTCCAGTCTCTGCGGACGTGCCGTCTGCCATGCTGGCCTCCGGGCTGTCCTCGGAATCGAAGTCCACCTCGATGTCTTCAGCAATGCGCACCCCGTGGCCCAGCCGCAGCGCACGTCCGTGCACCAGCGCCTCCCTGATGCTCTCCACTCCGGCGGCTTCGCCGGCGTGGACGGTCACGGGGAACTGATTCTCGGCCAGGTAGGTGAACGCCTCGGCGAAGCGGGAGGCGGGGAACCCGTCCTCGGCGCCGGCGATGTCAAAACCCACGGCGCCGTTGTAGCGGTGCCGGACGGCGAGCTCAGCAATTTCCATACCGCGGTCAGCATGGCGCATGGCGGTAATGAGCTGGCCAACCTGAATCAGCCGCCCGTCTTCTTCAACGGCGTCCACGCCGGCGTCCAGCCCTTCCTGGACGGCTTCCACGGCTTCGTCCAGGCTCAGGCCGCCCTTCACATGCTGCTCGGGTGCCCAACGGATCTCCGCGTAGATGACGCCGTCGTCGGCCAGGTCCTCCACAAACTCGCGGGCCACCCGCGCCAGTCCCTCACGGGTCTGCATCACGGCAATGGTGTGGTCAAACGTCTCCAAATAACGCACCAGCGATCCGGAGTTCGCGGACTCGCGGAACCACTCCCCAAGTGCCACCGGATCGGTGGAGGGAAGCTCATGTCCAACAAGCGCGGCAAGTTCGATGATCGTCGCCGGGCGCAGCCCGCCGTCGAGGTGGTCGTGCAGCGAAACCTTGGGCAGGCTACGGATGTCGAGGGTCGGGTCAGAGGCGGGAAGCAGTATGGGCTCAGTCACGAAGCCAACTCTACGTGAGCTGCGGCACTTGTTTCGGCCGTCTATGGTTCAGGGCGTTTCGGCCCGGTTTCCATGGTGTTCTGCGTCCGCCCTGGTGGCGCTGCCGTCGTTGCTGGTGCTCCCGCCGTCGGTGCCGCTACCGCCGTCGGGCCGGGGCGTGGTGGAGGGAGGAGCTTCGCGCCCTGCCTGCGCCGCTTCATGCCGCAGACGGGCCGCTTCCCGGGTGGTCTGCAGCGGCGTGGGCCCGCGGAGCTTGGTGATGATCCGGTCGATAATCAGGCCCAGGACCATTGCCGCTGCAATAGCCACCACCACACCCAGCAGGTGGTTGTGCTCGAACCAGGCGCCGGCCAGCGCGCCGACGGCCACGCTGTAGCCGGCCCAGACCACTGCGGATATAGCGGTTAGGGTGATGAATTTCCGCCGGGGGAACCCGGTGGCCCCGGCCGTGAGGTTCACGACCACACGGCCAATCGGAATGAAGCGCGCCACCAGGATCAGCGATACGGCGCGCTTGTCCAGCTCTCTGCGGGCCCAGACGAATCCGCGTTGCATCCGTGGTCCGCGCATCCAGCGGAACCGTTCAAGGCCAATCCCGCGGCCCATCAGGTATGCCAGATTATCGCCAAGGAACGCTCCGCAGGCCGCTGCCGCAATCACCAGCCAGGGGTTGGGGCCTGCACCGCTAGCCACCAGCGCGGCCAATCCCACCACAATGGATTCACTGGGCACCGGCGGAAAGAAACCGTCAATCAGGCAAAAGGCAAACAGCACCAGGTAGACCCACCAGGCATCGGCGGAGAGCAGGATAAAGGTATTGATACTGTCCATTGCGGCGCTCAGCACGTCGTGGCGGCTCTCCTCGAATCGGTCTCTGGTATCTACAACGATGCCACCAACGCATCAGTGCCCGCCAACCGGGGTGCCCGCTGCGGGCACCCCGATTGGTCAGCCAATGCGGTCGATAATCAGCTTCTGCGCCGGACGGGATCCCTGGGGAGCAATAACGACGGCGTGCTCCAGAGCTTCGCGGGCACGCTCGAATTTCTCCGGTGTGTCGGTCAGCAGGGTCATGAGCGGCTGGCCGGCGCGGACGCCGGCTCCGGGCTTGGCATGCAGGCGCACGCCGGCACCGGCTTGAACCTTATCCTCCTTGCGGGCCCGGCCGGCCCCGAGCCGCCAAGCCGCCACTCCCACGGACAGCGCATCCAGTTCCACCAGCACACCGTCTGCGGGTGCATAGATGGTTTCGGATTCCCGTGCCACCGGCAGCGTGGCGTCGGGGTCCCCGCCCTGGGCGGAGATCATGCGCCGCCACACATCCATCGCCCGGCCGTCCTTCAAGGCGGCTGCCGGATCGGCGTCCGGCCGGCCGGCGGCGGCCAGCATTTCCTGTGCGAGCCGGACGGTCAATTCAACGACGTCGTCCGGTCCGCCGCCGGCGAGCACGTCTACGGACTCCTGCACCTCAATGGCGTTGCCGGCCGTCAGGCCCAGCGGAGTGGACATGTTGGTCAGCAGAGCCACGGTGTTGACACCGGCGTCCTGGCCGAGCGCCACCATGGTTTCAGCCAGTTCGCGTGCGCTGGCTTCGTCCTTCATGAACGCGCCGGAACCCACCTTCACATCCAACACCAGCGAGCCGGTGCCTTCGGCAATCTTCTTGCTCATGATGGAGGAAGCGATCAGCGGAATGGCCTCCACCGTCCCGGTTACGTCGCGCAGCGCGTACAGCTTCTTGTCCGCCGGAGCCAGACCGGCACCGGCAGCGCAGATGACGGCGCCGACGTCGGCCAGCTGTGCCATGATCTCGTCATTGGACAGGTTGGCCCGCCATCCGGGGATGGCTTCCAGCTTGTCCAGAGTGCCGCCGGTGTGGCCCAGACCGCGCCCGGAAAGCTGCGGAACGGCAACGCCAAAGACAGCCACCAGAGGAGCCAGCGGAAGGGTGATCTTGTCCCCCACGCCACCGGTGGAGTGCTTGTCTGTGGTCGGCTTTCCCAGCGAGGAGAAGTCCATTCGGACCCCTGACGCAATCATGGCGGCCGTCCAGCGGGAGATTTCCTGGCGGTTCATCCCGTTGAGCAGGATCGCCATGTTCAGCGCGGCCATCTGTTCATCTGCGATGGCACCGCGGGTGTAGGCGTCAATGGTCCAGTCAATCTGTTCCGGCGACAGGATGCCCCGGTCCCGTTTGATGCCAATGATGTCTACGGCGTCGAACTGTTCGCTGCTCATATGTTCCTACCCTTCCAGGTGCTGAGGTCCAAAGGCATCCGGCAGGACTTCGTCCATGGTCCGGATGCCGCTTACGGTCATTAGCTGCATGTTCGGTGCCCGGAATTCGTAGAGCAGCTGCCGGCATCGGCCGCACGGCATCAGGATTTCCCCGGCTCCGTCCACGCAGACGAATGCCGCCAACAGGCCTCCTCCGGTCATGCGCAGAGAGCTGACCAGGGAGCATTCGGCGCAGAGCGTCAGCCCGTAGGAGGCGTTTTCCACGTTGCACCCGGAGATCACCCGGCCGTCGTCGGTGAGGGCGGCTGCACCCACCGGGTACTTCGAGTACGGCACGTAGGCGTGAGCTAGGGCCGCGCGGGCAGTATCCGTCAGGGCAGCCCAGTCCACGGCCGGGGAAGAAGTTGCGGTGTTCTCTGTCATTGTTCTCCTCGTTGCGGTTCCGGGCGGTGCGGTGTCTGCTACTGCGCCGCTCCTCCGGTGCTTCTGGGCGGTGCGGTGCTGGTGGTCGGGGCCGGACTCGGGGCTTCCACCCCTCGCCCTTCATCAACTCAGTCGTCGAGTGTCGAGAAAATGTCCCTGCACTCCCCCGAGTGTCGGGAAAATGCCTCTTCGGCCCGTCGAGTGTCGACAAAATCGCCTTCACGAAGCGTGATTGCGGCATCGTCGCGACACTCGACGGACAAAGCGGCACCGTCGCGACACTCGATCAGGGTTCGCTCTAGCCCTTGACGTAGGGAATGCCGCTGGCCGCCGGCGCCCGGGATTTTCCGACCACCCCGGCCACAGCGAAGATCGTGACCAGATACGGAAGCATGGCAAGGAACTGGTTGGGCACAGGCGTTCCGAGCAGGCTCAGGACGTACTGCAGATTGGTGGCGAAACCGAAGACCAGCGCTGCAAAGAACGCTCCGATCGGGTTCCAGCGGCCAAGGATGAGTGCCGCCAGGGCAATGTAGCCCTGCCCGGCAGTCATGTCCCGGCCGAAGCCGGACACGGACACCAGCGTGAAGAAGGCACCACCCATGCCGGCAACCGCACCGGCAAGGAGCACATTTAGGAACCGGGTGCGGTTTACGTTGACGCCAAGGGTGTCTGCCGCCTTGGGATGCTCACCCACGGCGCGGGTGCGAAGTCCCCAGCGGGTGCGGAACAGTCCAAACCAGACGGCAGCCACGGCAACGTACATGAGGTAACCGATGATCGACTGGTCAAAGAGGATGGGGCCGATCACGGGAATGTCCGCCAGGAACGGAATCCGAAGGTTGGGCAGCCGCGGCGGTGAATTCCATTTGGCGCCGTCTTTACTAAGCACCGTGGAGAACAGGAACCCGGTCAGCCCGGACACCAGCACGTTCAGGACCACGCCCACGATCACCTGGTTGACGATGTACTTGATGCTGAACACTGCAAGCACCAGGGACACCAGGACCCCGGCGACCATGGCGGCGAGCAGCCCAACAAAAGCGCTGCCCGAGAGCGAGCCGGCAACAGCTGCGGCGAATGCGCCGAACAGGAGCTGGCCTTCAATGGCGATGTTCACGATGCCGGAACGCTCGCACAGTACGCCGGAGAGCGAGCCGAAGATCAGCGGAACGGCCAGGGTGACGGATCCGGCGAGCAGACCGTACAGGGCCACGTTGGTGGTGCGTGCGCTGCCCACAGCCCAGGTCAGGAAGGCGAGGACGAAGATCACGGCGAAAACCGCAATCAGCCAGCCCGGAATCCGTAGCCCGCGGCTGGTCAGGAAAGCGGAGTGTGCGGCGGCCAGAGCCAGCAGGATGCCGGCGGCCCAGCCAACCAGCGGCGCCCACAGCACCACATTAGGCAGGGTCACTGCCGCCGACTCGTCGGTAAGGCGGAATGTCACCTCGGCGGACGGGGTCCCGAGCGCGAAAACCAACAGGGCGATAACCGCCAGGACGCCCAGCAGGATTGGTGTTTTCCAGCTGCGGACGGATCGGACGACAGTCTCCGGACGGGAGGAAAGTGTTGCTGCGGTGCTCATGCTGCTCCTCCGGCTGCTTCAGTCTGCTTGGCGGTCATGCGCTTGCCGGAGGTCTTGAGGGCTCCGGGCGGCGGAATCCTGAAAATACTGCGCACCAGCGGCGGGGCAGCGATAAACAGGACGATCAGGGACTGCACCACAAGGACAATGTCGATGCTGGTGCCCGTGCTGGTCTGCATGGTGACTCCCCCGGCACGGAAAGCACCGAAGAGGATGCCCGCCGCCAGGGTTCCCCAGGGGCTGGAGCGCCCCAGCAGGGCCACCGTGATGGCATCAAACCCGAAGCTGGCGGCCACATCACCGGTGAGGACACGCTCGGTTCCCGAGACCTGCGAGACGCCGGCCAGTCCGGCCAGCGCGCCGGCAATCAGCATCACCAGCACATAACCCTTGGTAGTGCTGATCCCGGCATTCCGGGCTGCTGCGGGATTGGCGCCCACGGCCCGGAGTTCAAATCCGGTGGTGGAGCGGTTCAGCAGCCACCAGACAAAGACTGTGGCCGCGATCGCCAGGACAAATCCCCAGTGCAGGCGGAAGCTTCCGGACAGCAGTTTGGGGAACATTGCCGAGTCGTCCAGCTGGGGGCTGATCGGGTTGTTGGAGCCGGGCCGCTGGAAGGCGGGGGTGGTCAGCAGGAAGGTGGCCAGCTGAATGGCAATGTAGTTGAGCATGATCGTCACGATCACCTCATGCGCTCCGGTCCGGGCTTTCAGCAGGCCGGCAATGCCGCCCCACAAGGCACCGCCGATAGCCCCGGCCAGGATAACCAGCAGCAGGTGCAGCCCTGCAGGCAGATGCAGGGTGAAACCGACCCAGGCGGCGGTGGTGGCGCCAATGACAATCTGGCCCTGGGCACCAATGTTGAAGAGGCCGGCCCGGAAGGCCAGGGCGACGCCGAGGCCGGCGAAGATCAGCGGGGTGGCCACTGTCAGCGTTTGGGTCAGCGGATAGATGAAGCGCGAGAAGGTTTCGGCTTCGGTGTTGACTACGGAGCCCTGGAACAGAGCAATGTAGGCGCCGGAGGCTGCCGACCAGGCAGCGGACAGCAGGTCACCGGGTCGGCTGAAGAAGTACGACGCCGATTTGCCCACCTCTTCGTCGGTGGCCGCAATCAGGATTCCGCCGATGATGAGGGCCAGCAGGACAGCCAAAAGGGAGACAACGGCGTTTCCGGTCAGAATCCGGCGAAGCCTTCCCGACGCTTGTTCGGGGTGCAGCTCGCCGCTCTGCGCGTCGGCGGGCACAGCGGGCGGAGGCATGGCGCCGCCGGCTGTCTCCGTCGCAGCTTCCAACCGGATTTCCTCGGCGCTGGCCGTGCTGCGCGCCTCGGCGGCGCCGCCGGACTTGGTCTCTTTCGGACTCACTGGGCTTCTCCCTCTGCATCAATCTGCTGCTCAGCCGCGTGACGCGGCGCCGGGGCGCCGTCCGCGCCGGCGGCGAGTGCCTCATCGGCTGTCATGCCGGCCATCATCAGGCCCAGCACATCCCGGGATGTGTCCCCCGGAACAATGCCCATCAGCTTGCCGCCGTACAGGACGGCGATCCGGTCAGCCAGCTCGGAAACTTCGTCCAGTTCGGTGGAGACAATCAGGACCGGAGTGCCGCCGTCGCGCTCGGCAAGGATGCGCCGGTGCAGGAACTCAATGGAGCCCACGTCGACGCCGCGCGTGGGCTGGGAGGCGATGAACAGGGACAGCGGGCGGGACAGCTCCCGGGCCATGACCACTTTTTGCTGGTTTCCGCCGGACAGGGTTCCTGCGGCTGCGGCCGCCGACTGTGTGCGGATGTCAAACTCCGCGATCTTCTCCGCGGCGTTGGCGGCCACCTGCGCCGGCTTCATAGACAGGCCGCGGGCAAAGGGGGCATCGTCGTAACGGTTGAGGATCAGGTTTTCCGCCACGGAAAAAGTACCCACCAGGCCGTCGACATTGCGGTCCTCCGGAACGAAGCCCACGCCCTGGTTAATGATGTCCTTGACCTTGCGGCCGATCAGCTCCGTGCCGTTGAGGCGGATGGAGCCGCTGACATGTTCCTGCAGGCCAAGTACGGCTTCGGTGAGTTCGGTTTGGCCGTTGCCCTGAACCCCGGCCACCGCAAGGATTTCTCCCGTGCGGATGCCAAAGCTGATGTCATCCACAACGGCCTGGCCAGTGGCAGAGCGCACGGTCAGGTTCTCCACGCGGAATGTTTCCTCGCCCGGCTGTGCGGGGGCCTTGTTCAGATTCAGGCTGACGGCGCGGCCCACCATCATCGAGGCCAGCTCGGTGGTGGAGGCACTCGGCGGTGCATCACCCACTACTTTGCCGCGGCGGATGACGGTAATAACGTCCGACACTGCTTTGACTTCGCGCAGCTTGTGGGAAATGAACACCACTGACTTTCCGTCGGCCGTGAGCTGGCGCATGATGGCCAGCAGCTCATCGGTTTCCCGGGGAGTGAGCACTGCGGTGGGCTCGTCCAGGATCAGCACCTTCGCGTCTCGGATCAGCGCCTTGATAATTTCCACGCGCTGCTGAACACCAACCGGCAGGTCTTCGACAACGGCATCGGGATCGACGTCGAACCCGTACTGTTCTGAGATCCGGCGGATCTGGCTGCGGGTCTTATCCAGGTTCAAGGCTCCGCCCAGGGCGGTGCTCTCATGTCCGAGGGCAACGTTCTCCGCCACGGTGAACACCGGGACCAGCATGAAGTGCTGGTGCACCATGCCGATTCCGGCTGCCATGGCGTCGCCCGGCCCGTTGAATGTGACGGGCTTGTCATCGATGAGAATTCGGCCCTCGGATGGCTCATAGAGTCCGTAGAGGACATTCATGAGGGTTGACTTGCCGGCTCCGTTTTCGCCGAGCAGGCTGTGGACCTGCCCGGGTTCGACCACCAGGTCTATGTGGTCATTGGCCACCAAGGTGCCAAACCTCTTGGTGATGCCCTGAAGTTCGAGTTTCAAAACCCCAACCAATCTGTGCTTGGGTGCCCGGGCACATCCCGGGCTCCGTGTGTGATGTCCATCCCCATGAGACGAAGAGTACCCGGCACAGACAAACCGCCATGTTCCCTTCCAACCTGGCCGGAAGGGAACATGGCGGCGTCTGCGGGTACTACCCGTTGTTACTTGGGGCTGGAGGCCGAGTCCACGGTGATGTCACCGGAGATGATCTGGGCCTTGATGTCCTCGATGGAGTCCTGGACTTCCTGCGGAACGCCGCCGTTGTGGAACGGCGCCAGCGTGACGCCGCCGTTCTCCAGCGTTCCGATGTACGGGGTGGAATCGAAGTCGCCGTCAACGGTGGTGGTGAAGACTTCCTCCACTGCGTCGCCCATGAGCTTCATGACGGAGGTCAGGATGATGTCCTGGCCCTTGTCCAGGGTTTCCACGCCGTCGGAGTCCACCCAGATAATCTTCGTGGCCTTGCCTGACTCGTTGGCCGCTACAGCGGCATCAACGGCACCGGTGCCCACCGGTCCGGCAACCGGCATGATGATGTCGGCGCCCTCATTGATGAAGTTTTCGGTGGTGGTCTTGCCGGCACTGGTGTCTTCGAAGCTTTCGACGAAGGAGCCATTCTGGGATTCCTTGTCCCAGCCGATGAGCTCGACGTCGGCGTCGTTCTGCTCGTTGTAGTACGCCACGCCGTCCGCGAAACCGTCCATGAAGATGGTCACGGTGGGGATGTTCATGCCGCCGAAGGTGGCAACCTTGCCGGTCTCGGTGGACCCGGCAGCTACGTAGCCGGCCAGGAAAGCAGCCTGAGCCGTGTCATAGATGATCGGCTTGACGTTCTCCAGGGCGATCTGGTTGTCATCGACAATGGCAAACTTCAGGTCCGGGTTGTTGGTAGCCGCTTCCTTGGTGGCGTCCGAGAGGTTGAAGCCAACGGTGACCGTCAGGTCACAGGCCTTCTGGACCATGCTGTCCACGTTCGGAACAAAGTCGGTGCTGCTGACGGATTCCGCCGTGGCGGTCTCGATGCCCAGGTCTGTTTCGGCGGCGGTCAGGCCCTCAAAGCTGGACTGGTTGAACGAGCGGTCATCCCAGCCGCCGGAGTCGGACACCATGCAGCCCAGGAAGTCGGCGCCTGCGGTCGAGGAGTTGGAGGCCTCGGAACCGGAGGTGGAACCGGCCTCTTCTTCCGGTGCGGCACCGCAACCGGAGAGCAGGAGCGCCGAAACGCCGAGCATGGCGGCGGAAACGCCGGCGTTGCGCTTGAAGCTGCGCGGGAAGTTCTTCAATGTTCCTCCAGAAAAGAAAATGGGTGCCACGCGCAGAAATACTCTGTTCCTGCCCGCTCCGTAGGAGGGGCCGGCCGTCACGTGGTGCAGCGTTCCGGCCATAGGTGGACCGCAGCAAGCCCATCCTATGTCCTGCGACACAGACTGTGAGCCACATAACCGCCCGGAGGGGTCATTGTTTACATGTTGTTATTATTTGCAAGCAAATGACGCAGTTCGTCTCCGTATGACCCGCAAATAGTTACCTGGACTCACCCGCGCAAAAGAGCGGACCGCGCCCGCAACTAGTGCCGCAGCCCCCGCGCCGCCCGCACAGCTGCCGCTGCCATCACGCTGACTCCGGTGCTGATGGCCAGTTCATCGGGATTATAGTCACCCCGGTGCAGGTCATAGGTCTCGCCGCCCGGCGTTCGGGTTCCGAGCCGCATCAGGGCACCGGGCACCGTCTGGGTCATCCAGGCGAAGTCCTCGCCGCCCATGGACTGGGGAGCCAGGATAATCGAGTCCTCCCCCAGCTCAGCACGGGCAGCCGCCTCGATCAGGCTGGTTTCGGCGTCCTTGTTGATGACCGGCGGCACCCCCCTGGTGTGTTCGAGCCGAACGTCCACGCCAAAGGGTGCGGCCGTCTGGCGGACGACGTCGTCAAGCAGTTCCCCGGCGGCGTACCAGGCCTCAGCATCAAGGCAGCGCATGGTGCCGGACATGAAACCGTGAGCCGGAATGGCGTTGGGCGCGGAGCCGGCATGCATCTGTCCCCACACCACGGAGACACCGCTGCGCACGTCAATCCGGCGGGACAGCACGGCCGGCACGCTGACGGCAATCTCCGCTAGGGCAAACACGAGGTCTTCGGTGAGGTGCGGACGGGAAGTGTGCCCGCCCCGGCCCGCCAGCTCAATGCGGATGGTGTCGGAGGCGGAGGTGATCGCACCAATGCGGGTTCCCACCTGCCCGACGTCGATCCTCGGGTCGCAGTGCAGGGCAACGATCCGGGGCATGCCCTCCAGGACGCCCTGCTTGATGACACCCAGCGCACCGCCGGGCATCACCTCCTCGGCAGGCTGGAAGATGACCCGGACCCGGCCGCCAAGCTCTCCTGCGGCGTCCAGCTTTGCCAGAACCTGTGCCACGCCCACCATGACCGTGGTGTGGATGTCGTGACCGCAGGCATGCGTGATGCCTGAATTAACGGAGGCGTACGGGAGCCCGGTTTCCTCAAGCACCGGCAGCGCGTCGATGTCCGCGCGGAGGCCGATCCGCAGCGGCCCTTCGCCGATGTCAACGTAGGCTCCGGTGCCTTCGAGCCGGACCGGTTTCAGCCCTGCCGCTTCCAGCGCAAGCACAATCTGATCGGTGGTGCGGAATTCCTTGGTCGACAGTTCCGGGTGCTGGTGGAGGTCCCGGCGGAACGCGATCAGCGGGCCCAGAATCGGAGCGACGTTACCCCGCATGGAGGGAACCGGTGAACTGTTCAGTGGAGTGGTAGGCACAACTTCTAGGTTAGCCACTGTGGTTACCGTTACGGGAACCGTGTGACTCTCTTTTGTGTTATGGACATCAATGATGCCGGCAACAGACCCGGATCAGACCTCCTTACCCCGGATCTGCCAGCCCTTACAGGACGTCGGTGTCGCCGCTGGCCTTAAGATGCTCCACGGCTTTCTTGACCTCCTGGGCATGCTCCTTGGTGGTGACCAGCAGAGCGTCCATGGTGTCCACAATGACAATGTCTTCGATGCCGATCAGCGCAATCACCCGCTTGGTATCCGAGACGACAATTCCGGAGGCGTTCTCAGAGTAAACCCGGGCGCCTTCTCCCATGACGGTGAGGTCACTGTTTTCAGCGGCGGGATTCAGGCGGCCAATAGCGGCGAAGTCTCCGACGTCGTCCCAGTTGAAGATGCCCGGAATCATGGCAACATCGCCGGCGGCCGCTGCGGGCTCCGCCACGGCGTAATCAATCGCAATCTTGGGCAGCGTGGGCCATACCCGGCGTACCACCTCGCGGCGGTGCGGAGTGTCCCAGGCGTCCGCTATCTCCATCAGGCCCACGTAGAGCTCCGGCTCGTTGGCTTCCAGATGCTTGAGCATCAGGTCCACCGGAGCCACGAACATCCCGGCGTTCCAGCTGTACCGGCCGTTCTTAAGGTAAGTGCGGGCCACTTCCTCCGAGGGCTTTTCCACAAATTCGACGACGGCGTGCGCGCTCGGTGCGCCCGCAATGTCCAGCGGATCTCCAGCCCTGATGTAGCCGAATCCGGTGGCGGCATGGGTGGGATGGATACCGATGGTGACGATGTACCCCTGAGCGGCCGTGTGGATCGCTTCACGCACGGCGTCCTGGAACACGTCAACCGGCGCAATCACCTGGTCTGCGGCGAAGGAGCCCATGATGATGGTCGGATCCCGCTTAAAGAGGATGGCTGCGGCGAGGCCGATGGCCGCCGCGGAGTCCTTGGGCTCCATTTCCAGCACCAGGTTCTCGTTGGTAATTTCCGGAAGCTGCTTCCGAACCGCCTGGCGGTGGAGGGTGCCGGTCACCACCATCACGCGGTCACCGCTGAGCGGGCGCAGCCGGTCATAGGTGGCGCGGATGAGGGTAGATCCCGATCCCGTCAAATCATGCAGGAACTTGGGGGCCGCGGCGCGGGACAGCGGCCACAGTCGCGTGCCGACACCGCCTGCCGGAATGACGCCGTAGAAGCGGTCGAAGTCCGTGGCGGAAGGATTGGGGCTCGGTTCTGTACTCATCAGAGCCTAGATTAGCCGACGGACGCACCGGCAGCCCGGAGCGACGCCGTGACTGTCCGGGACACATCCGCTCCCGGCGGCCGCCCTGCCCTGCTGCCTCCCGCCAATCGCACCCCTTTCCGTCACGGAGTGTAACGAGGGTCACATGATAGGCCCACCTAAATTGAAAGCGCTCTGCGGGAGACCTAGATTATGCTTGAGCTTATATTGCTGTCGCACCGGCGTCATCACTGCGTGGAAGACACGCCAGCGCCGCTGCGTCGCAGGGAGGAAAATTCAGTGTCGAAGTTACCAGCAGGCACTCTCTACCGCGGCCGTGAAGGCCAGTGGTCTTGGGTTGCCCACCGCATTACCGGCGTGGTGATCTTCTTCTTCCTTTTGGTCCACGTTTTGGATACCTCACTGGTGCGTGTTTCGCCGGAGGCCTACAACGTCGTGATCGGCGCATACAAGAACCCCGTCATGGGCCTCGGCGAGCTTGGGCTCGTTGGCGCCATTGTGTTCCATGCATTCAACGGCGTGCGCGTGATCCTGATCGATTTCTGGAAGAAGGGCCCGAAGTACCAGCGCCAGATGCTGTGGAGCGTCGTCGGCCTTTGGGTGATTACCATGATCGGTTTCTCCATTCGCCACCTTCCCATCGTTTTCGGGGGTCACTAAGCCATGAGTACATCAACCAACGAGGCCGTCTCCATCGAGGCTCCGCGCTCCGGCCGCATGTCCCCCAAGTACGCCCGCACTTCCGGTGGCAAGGGGAACTTCGAGATGCTGGCATGGCTCTTCATGCGCATCTCCGGCGCCATCCTGATCGTGCTGATTTTCACCCACCTGTTCGTCAACCTCATGGTCGGCGACGGAATCCATGCCGTTGACTTCGGTTTTGTAGCCGGCAAGTGGGCCAGCCCGCTGTGGCAGGTCTGGGACCTGGTGATGCTCTGGCTGGCCATGCTGCACGGCACCAACGGTGTCCGCGTGATCATCAATGACTACGCCGATAAGAACTCCACCCGTATGACTTTGAAGAGCATTCTCTACATCGCCTCCGTGGTGATTATTGTGCTCGGCACCCTGGTGATCTTCACCTTTGAGCCGTGCCCGGCCGGTGCGCCCGCGGATCTGATCGCAGACTTCTGCAAGTCGTAGCCGCAGGGTCCGAACCCTCCGGGAACGGGCTCCCACCAAGTTTTACAAGCTTCAACAGAAAGAGCATCTGGTATGCAGGTCCATAAGTACGACGTCGTAATTGTCGGCGCCGGCGGCGCCGGTATGCGTGCCGCCATTGAATCCGGCCAGCGCGCACGTACGGCGGTACTGACCAAGCTGTACCCCACGCGTTCGCACACGGGTGCGGCACAGGGCGGCATGTGTGCAGCACTGGCCAACGTCGAAGAAGACAACTGGGAATGGCACACCTTTGACACCGTCAAGGGCGGCGATTATCTGGTGGACCAGGACGCTGCGGAGGTCATGGCGAAGGAAGCCATCGACGCCGTGCTTGACCTGGAAAAGATGGGCCTGCCGTTCAACCGCACGCCCGAAGGCCGCATTGACCAGCGCCGTTTCGGCGGCCACACCCGCGATCACGGCAAGGCCCCGGTCCGCCGTGCCTGCTACGCCGCTGACCGCACCGGCCACATGATCCTCCAGACGCTCTACCAAAACTGCGTGAAGCACAATGTGGAGTTCTACAACGAGTACTACGTGCTGGATCTGCTGACCGTTACGGACAGCTTCGGCCAGAAGCGCGTATCCGGCGTGGTGTCCTACGACCTGGCCAGCGGCGAACTGCACGTTTTCCAGGCCAAGTCCGTGGTCTTCGCCACCGGCGGCGCCGGCAAGGTCTTCAAGACCACCTCCAACGCGCACACCCTCACCGGTGACGGCATGGGCATCGCGTTCCGGGCAGGCATCCCCCTGGAAGACATGGAGTTCTTCCAGTTCCACCCGACAGGCCTCGCCGGGCTGGGCATCCTGCTTTCCGAAGCAGCCCGCGGTGAAGGTGCCATCCTGCGCAACTCGGAGGGTGAGCGCTTCATGGAGCGCTACGCCCCTACCATCAAGGACCTCGCCCCGCGTGACATCGTGGCCCGCTCCATGGCCAACGAAGTCCGTGAAGGCCGCGGCTGCGGCCCGAACAAGGACTACGTCCTGCTGGACCTGACACACCTGGAGCCGGCGCACATTGACGCCAAGCTTCCCGACATCACCGAGTTTGCCCGCACCTACCTTGGCGTGGAGCCCTACACCGAGCCGGTGCCGGTCTTCCCGACCGCGCACTACGCCATGGGCGGCGTCCCCACCAACATCAAGGCCGAGGTCCTGCAGGACAACGACACCGTAATTCCCGGCCTGTATGCCGCCGGCGAAGTTGCCTGCGTGTCCGTGCACGGCTCCAACCGCCTGGGCACCAACTCTCTGCTGGACATCAACGTTTTTGGCAAGCGCGCCGGCATTAATGCCGCCGAGTATGCCCTGACCGCTGATTTCGTTGACCTGCCGGAAAACCCGGAAGGCACCACCATTGAGCTGCTGGACCACGTCCGCAACTCAGAAGGCACCGAGCGGGTTGCCGAGATCCGCCGGGACCTGCAGAACACCATGGATGCCAACATGCAGGTGTTCCGCACCGCAGACACGCTCAATCAGGTGCTGACCGACATCGCTTCCTTCGAGGAGCGCTACCAGAAGATCAGCGTCCAGGACAAGGGCAAGCGCTTCAACCTGGACCTTCTGGAGGCCGTGGAACTGGGCTTCCTGCTGGAACTGGCGAAGGTCATGACCGTTGCGGCCCTGCACCGCGAGGAATCCCGCGGCGGACACTTCCGCGAGGACTTCCCCGAGCGCGACGACGAGAAATTCATGAAGCACTCGATGGCCTACAAAGTTGACGAAGCCGAGAACGCCGAGCACACCGCCGGCATTCGGCTGGACACCAAACCGGTCATCTTCACGCGCTACGAGCCGATGGTGAGGAAGTACTAATGACAACGGAAATCGCCGAGCCGGCATCCAAGATCAAGCTCCCGGAGTCCGTGGGCGGGGAAATCCCTTCCTTCGAGATCACGCTCAAGGTCCGCCGCTACAACCCCGAGGTATCCGACGAAGGATACTGGGACGAGTGGAAGCTCACCATGTACGGAACGGACCGCGTGCTGGATGCCCTGCACAAGGTCAAGTGGGAGCATGATGGTTCCGTCACCTTCCGCCGCTCCTGCGCCCACGGCGTCTGCGGATCCGATGCCATGCGCATCAACGGCCGCAACCGCCTGGCCTGCAAGACGTTGCTGAAGGACCTTGACACGTCCAAGCCCATCACGGTGGAACCCATCAAGGGCCTTCCGGTGGAGAAGGACCTGATTGTGGACATGGAGCCGTTCTTCCAGTCCTTCCGCGAAGTTATGCCGTTCCTGGTCAGCAAGGGTCACGAGCCCACAAAGGAACGCCTGCAGTCCCCCGAGGACCGCGAGCGTTTCGATGACACCACCAAGTGCATCCTGTGCGCCGCGTGCACCTCATCCTGCCCGGTGTTCTGGACCGACGGACAGTACTTTGGTCCGGCAGCCATTGTGAACGCCCACCGCTTCATCTTCGACTCGCGTGACGACGCCGGAGACATGCGCCTGGAGATCCTCAATGACAAAGAGGGCGTGTGGCGCTGCCGCACCACCTTCAACTGCTCCGAAGCATGCCCGCGAGGCATCCAGGTGACCAAGGCAATTGCCGAGGTCAAGCAGGCCATCCTGAGCCGTTCCGTCTAGCAGTTCGCTCCACCCGCCGGAGGCGGCGTCGGGTAGCCCTGAGGGCTGCCGGACGCCGCCTTCGTCCGTTACAGATCTACGATTGGTTTTCATGCCCGCATTCGAGTCGGTGTCCTTTCCCGGCGTCAACAACACCACTTTGGCCGGCACCATTGACGTGCCCGACGGCGGAGCCCGGGCCTGGGCAGTGTTCTGCCACGGGTTCACGCTGGGCAAAAACAGTGCTGCCGCGTCCAGGATCTCCAAAGCTCTTGCCGCGCACGGCATTGGAGTGCTGCGCTACGACGCCGCGGGCCTGGGCGGATCCACCGGAGCCTGGGAAGACGGAACCTTCACCACCAAAGTGGCGGATATCCACAGCGCGGTTGCCTTCCTCCGCGGACAGGGGCGCGAGGTTTCGCTGCTGATCGGCCATTCCCTTGGCGGAGCAGCTGTCCTGGCCGCTGCCGCTGATCTTCCGGAACTTGATGCCGTGGTCACCATCGCTGCTCCGTTCCGACCATCCCACGTCCTGCACCTCTTTGAGGAAGAGATGCAGACCATCCGGAACGAGGGGTCCGCGCAGGTGGACCTGGGCGGAGGCAGCCTGAAGATCCGAGATGAACTACTGCAGGATCTGGCCGCTCACGACCTCACCGGATGCATTCGGGAACTCCACCGCCCCCTGCTGGTGATGCACTCCCCCACCGACAACACGGTGGGCATCGATAACGCCAGCGAAATCTTTTCCACCGCGAGGCATCCGCGGAACTTTATTTCGCTGGAGGGCTCAGACCACCTGATGGTGGATCGTGCACAGACCAGCCGTGCCGCAGACATTATTGCCGCCTGGTCTGCCGTCTATCTGCCCGCTGCCGACCCCGCAGAAGGGGCCTAAGCCTTCAGCTCCACTTCTTCGCAGAACTTCCAGAGACCAGTGGAGTCGTGTTCGTAGAGTCCGATGGTGCGTACGGTGAACCGTGCCTGGTAGGTCCGCAGGGACTGCATGGCATGATCCATACCGGCGTCACTGACGTCGTGCGCCACCGTGACATGGGGATGGTAGGGGAAGGGCAGGTCCCGGGCGAGCGGCCCACTCTGCATTTCCTTATGCAGCGCAGTGCACTCGTCGTACCCCTCATCGAGCTGCAGGTACACCACCGGTGAGACGGGACGGAACGTTGCTGTGCCGCGCAGCGTCACCTCAAACGGTGCATGGTTTGCCGCTACCTTGCGCACATGCGCGGCTGTTGCTTCCCAGTCATCAGTTTCCGTGGTGGTGACTACCGTGATGTGCGCCGGAATGACTGCGGCCATCGGATCGCCGAAGGATGCCCGTGCCTGGCGCAGCTCTGTGGCCATGGGTTCCGGCACGCCTATCACGATGCCCACACAGGTGCATTCAGGCGCGTGAGTCCCGCCGTCGTCGTCCTCGACGGTGGCCGCTTGAATCGGATTCCAGAGACTCATCGAATCAGACCGCAGTGGAACCCAAAGGCAGGAAACCAACTTTGTTGTACACATCGGCCAGTGTAGCCGACGCAGTTTCCCGGGCTTTGGCGGCACCCACAGCGAGCAGGCGGTCCAGTTCGGCCGGATCTTCGAGCAGGTACAGGGCCCGTTCCCTGATGGGACGGACATGTTCGGTGACAACCTCCGCCAGGTCCCCCTTGAGGTGTCCGTACATCTTTCCTTGGTATTCCTCCACCAGTGTTTCCACGCTCCGCCCCGAAATCAGCGAGTAGATGGACAGCAGGTTGGAGACACCGGGCTTGGCTTCCCGGTCAAAACGCACTTCAGCGCCGTCATCGGTCACAGCGGACTTGATGCGCTTGGCAATGACCTTGTCCGTATCCAGCAGGTTGATCAGCCCGGCGGGCGACGCCGCAGACTTGGACATTTTGGCGGACGGATTCTGCAGGTCATAGATCTTCGCGGCGTCCTTCTGGATGAACACCTCGGGAACGGTGAACGTCTCGCCGTAGCGGGAGTTGAAGCGCTTGGCCAGGTCCCGGCTGAGCTCCACGTGTTGGCGCTGGTCCTCCCCCACGGGGACGCCATGGGGGTTGTAGAGCAGAATGTCCGCAACCTGCAGGATCGGATAGGTAAACAGCCCCACGGACGCTGCGTCCGCGCCGAAGCGCTGCTGCTTGTCCTTGAACTGCGTCATGCGGGAGGCCTCGCCGAAGCCCGTGAGGCAGTTCAGGACCCAGGCCAGCTGCGCGTGCTCCGGAACCTGCGACTGGACAAACAGTGTTGCCTTGTCCACGTCCACGCCGCCGGCGATGTACTGCGCTGCGGTGACGCGGGTGCGCTGGCGCAGGTCCGCGGGGTCCTGCGGCACGGTGATGGCGTGCAGGTCCGGGATGAAGAAGTAGGCGTCGTACTGTTCCTGCAGACGGACCCAGTTCACCAGTGCGCCCAAGTAGTTGCCCAGATGTAGCGAGTCCGCGGAGGGCTGCATCCCGGATAGGATGCGCTGGCGGGAGGGAGTGGAGGTGCTCATGGATTCAACCCTTAGAACTGGTAGTCGACCACAACGGGGGCGTGGTCTGAGAAGCGGCTGTCATAGGTGGCGGCCCGGTCCACGACGGCGGTAACGGCACGTTCGGCCAGCCCGGGTGTGGCCAGGTGGTAGTCAATACGCCAACCGCTGTCGTTGTCGAAGGCCTGTCCGCGCCAGGACCACCAGGTGTACGGCCCGGGCACGTCGCCGGCCAGTTTCCGGGCTACGTCCGTGTAGCCAATCTCCTCGCTGAAGAAACGGTCAAAGTAGGCGCGTTCATCCGGCAGGAATCCGGCCCGCTTGACGTTGCCCTTCCAGTTCTTGATGTCCAGGGTGGTGTGGCCCACGTTGAGGTCACCCACCACCAGGACAAAGTCACTCTGCTGCTTCAACGCGGGCAGCCGTTCGGTCATCACATCCAGGAAACGGTACTTGTCCACCTGCTTGGGGGTGTCAACTTCTCCGGAGTGGACGTAGGCGCTCACCACGGTCAGCATCTTCTCGGCGCCGTCAACGCTCACCTTGAAGTCCGCTTCCACCCAGCGTCCGGACGTCGCAAAGTACTCATCACCAATATGCTCGCGCGTTGCCGCCGGGGTCATCCGGGACGCTATGGCCACACCGGCCCGGCCCTTGGCTTCGGCCTCTGCATGCAGGATGTGCCACTCGTCGCCGAGCAGCTCACGGACCACGGCGTCCGGGGCACGAACCTCCTGCAGGCACAGGATGTCAACGTCCCGTTCCGCCAGCCAGTCGGCCATTCCCCGCTTGTACGCGGCACGGATGCCGTTCACGTTCACGGTCGCAATACGCAGCGCCCTTGCCGGGACTTCGGATTCTCCTGCTGATGCCAAACTCACGCGAATAACCATACTCCTCAGTAGCCTGTGGTTCATCTTGGGGCGCGCGGGCGCGCTGCGCCCGTTCGGGCGGGTTGCGTTCCCGGGACTGTTAGTCCACCAGGGTGCCCTCTACGGGGCCGCCGTCGTCCTTCTTGATCATGGAACGCGCATTGTGCGAGGTAATTTCGATGGTTTCCAGCGCGCGGTTCACCTGGTCTTCATCCTTGCCCAGGTTCTCCCGGATGACGCGGGCCTGCACCTGGACGATCTTGAAGCTGTGGTCCAGCTTCTGATCCCGGATGGTGGTGGCTTCGTCAATGACCTGCACGCTCGGCGTTACGCCGGCCGCCCGGTTCAGCGTGTCCTGTGCTTCGGCCAGCTTTGCGCCGGCCTTGCGGGCCGCGCCGCGGACACTGAAGACCACAAAGGTAAAGAGCAGCAGCCAGCCCAGCGAGATGATGACAACCA
This sequence comes from Arthrobacter sp. UYP6, assembly GCF_040547315.1. Lineage (NCBI taxonomy): Bacteria > Bacillati > Actinomycetota > Actinomycetes > Micrococcales > Micrococcaceae > Arthrobacter > Arthrobacter sp. UYP6. The sequence goes on along the minus strand of NZ_JBEPPM010000002.1, from coordinate 106,569 downwards.
GCCACCCGACGACGTCGTTCTCGTTGGCCGCAAACACCACGGCAACCAGGAACACAAAAAGCATCAGGGTCATGCCGAAAGTGGCCATCTTCTGGCTCACCCCGCGGCGGGGCTTGGACGAGGGCTGCGGCATCTTGCCGTGAGGGAGCGACTGCATGGCTTCATTGTCTCAAACTCGGGCCCGAAGCCGGTAAAGCGTCCACCCCCGGCGAAATCGGAGGCTGCCCGGCCGTTTCCACCGTTACCAGGCAACCAGACAGAACGGATGCAAGGCCGGACCCAGGAACACCCTAAATGACGGGCTGCCGCTGTCCATGCTTGTGGCCCCCAGCGTCAGGACCTGCGCTTCGGCCAGGTCCAGTTCATGCACCCGGACATCCAGGTGCAGCTGCTGGGGAAGGTCCGGCCCGGGCCACTGCGGCGGGGCGTAGCCGGTGACTTGGGCGAAGGCGAGCGCGGGGCGGTCCGGGGCGTCGCCGATGGTGACCCAGGATCCGTCCGGCTCATGTTCAACCCGGATCATGCCCAGCAGGGATTCGTAAAAGGACGCCAGGGAATCCGGGTCCGGGCAGTCAATCACGGTTGCGTGCCACGATCCGATCATCAGTGTTCTCCTCACGCCCGGGCTGCGCCCGCCACCTGGGTTGGCAGCGGGTCTGCCGCGCTTACTGGGTGGTGTAGGCCCCGTCCACTGAGTACTGCGCTCCCGTGACAAAGGCTGCTTTGTCCGAGAGAAGGAAAAGGACCACATGTGCCACTTCGGCGGCGGTGCCCAGCCTGCCGGCCGGATGCAGCCCCACCAGCGAGGCATAGACCTCCCGGGGCAGGGCCTCAAGGAGCGGGGTGTCGATGTATCCGGGATGCACCGAGTTCACCCGGATGCCCTGGTCTGCGTATCCCAGGGCTGCGGCCCGGGTCATCCCCGTCACGCCGTGTTTGGCGGTGACATACGGCACCGCAGTGGCGGAACCCACCATTCCCAGGATGGAGGACATATTCACGATGGCCCCTCCCCCGGCCTTCTGCATCTGGGGGATCTGGTAGTACATCCCGTAGAAGACGGAATTGAGGTTCACATCGATGACCCGGCGGTACCCTTCCAGATCGATGTCGGTGAGCAGCCCCAGCGGACCGCTGATGCCGGCGTTGTTGAAGGCCAAATGCAAACCGCCAAACTCGCTGACGGCAGTATCCACGGCACCCTTCACATCCTCGGCCGTGCCCACATCGCCGACGGAAGGCACCGCGGTGCCTCCGGCCTCCACAATCTGGTTCACCACGGCCTGCGCCGCTTCCAGGTCCAGATCATTGACGACGACGTTGGCACCCTCCGCTGCCAGCGCCACCGCCGCAGCTTTGCCGATCCCTGAACCTGCGCCTGTTACCAGTGCAGTTTTCCCCGTGAACTGATCAGCCATTGGTACTCCTCCGGTTGGTTCCCGGCGCTGCCGGGCATGCTGCCTTCGCTCAGGACGGCCCAGCCCCCGGCCTCCTCTCGTCCATGATCCCGTTCGACCTGTCGATGCGGAAGGGAACAGGGCAGGTGCGGACCGGGCAGCACCGAACTGGCGGGCAGCGTAGGGAAAGTGGAACACTGGGCCGCATGCAGATCAGGATCTCCGGCGGAGACATCACCTCCAGCACCGCGGACGCCATTGTCAATGCAGCCAATTCCTCCCTGCTGGGCGGCGGAGGAGTGGACGGAGCCATCCACCGGGCAGCGGGGCCGGCCCTGTTGGCTGCCTGCCGGGAACTGCGGGCCGGAGCCTACGCGCAGGGTCTGCCCGCCGGTGATGCCGTGGCCACCCCGGCCTTTGGTCTTGGGTCCCGCTGGGTGATCCACACTGTGGGCCCCAATGCCCGGGCCGGGCAGAGGGATCCGGCTCTGCTGGCTTCGTGTTTCCGCCGCTCGCTGGAGGTTGCCGAGGAACTCGGCGCCGAATCCGTAGCTTTTCCGGCAATCAGCGCCGGAGTGTACGGATGGGATCCGGCAGCCGTGGCTGACATCGCCCTCCGGACAGTCCGGGACTACCCCGCCCGTTCCGTGGGGACCGTGGAATTTGTGCTCTTTAGCCCTGCCGTTGAGCAGATCTTCCGCTCCGCCCGGCAGGACCTGGCGGCCCTGTCAGGCGGGTCCGACCCCGGAGCGGCTACTTCAGGAACAGGGCCCGAAGACGCCGGGTAGTCACCACCAGCCCCAGCGCAATCATCACCAGAAAATAGAGCAGGTGCCCGGCGGTTGCCCAGGTCAGCATGCCAACGCTGAGCTGCCGCATCATTTCCACTCCGTGCCAGAGGGGCAGGGTCTGGATGAACCACTGGATACCTTCGGGGTAGACACTCAGCGGATAAAACGTCGCGGAGAACAGGAACATGGGCAGCATGACAAAGCCCACCCAGTCCAGCTGCTGGAACGTCTTCATGTAGCTGGTGATCGCCATGCCAAAGGAGGCAAAGCCGAAGGCCACCACCACGGCTGCCGGAATCATCAGCAGCGCCCAGGGGGACGTGACCAGCCCCATGGCAGCCATCACCGCTGTGAACCCGGTGGCGTACATGGCCCCGCGCAGCAGCGCCAGCAGGATTTCGCCCAGTGCCACGTCCAGCGGACCCAGCGAGGTGGCAAGCATGCCTTCGTAGAGCTTGGCGTAGTTCAGCTTGAAGAACACGTTCATGGTGGAGTCGTAGACCGCGCCGTTCATGGCCGAGACGGCCAGCAGGGCCGGGGCAATGTAGTTGGCGTAACCGATCTGCTCGCCGCCCGGACCGGCCACGGTGCCGATCAGGGAACCGAGCCCGATCCCCATGGCCACCAAGTAGAGCACCGGCTCCACGAACCCGCTCACCATCACGGCCCAATTGCTGCCCCAGGTGGCTTTGAGCCCGCGCGCAAACACTGAGCGGATGTTGCGGGCGTACAGGGAACCCAGAAGGCGGTCAGTCGGTTTCAGGCTGGTCGGCGCCAGACGGTTCTGCATGCTCATTTTCCCAGCCTCCGGGTGTAATTACGGCGTGCCAGGAACCAGCCCACTGCTGCAAGCAGCACCAGGTAGGCCAGGTGAACAGCGGTCAGGGCCGCGGGTTCCGCGTAGCCGTAGCTCAGGATCCGACCCAACTCCGTGGAATGCCACAAGGGCGAGATCCAACCGATCCACCGGACGGCCAGCGGCAATGACTCCAACGGAAAGAAGGTACCGGAGAACAGGAACAGCGGCATGACAATGAAGCGCTGCACCATGGCGAACTGGCCCTTGTCCTCAACAAGTGAGGCGCTGAAGGCCATCAGCGGCAGACCGAAGGCCAGTCCGCCGAGGATAGCGGTGAAGATCATCAGCCAGCCGGTGGCAGGCTGTTCCACCGCTCCGAACAGCAGCAGGAAAGCGAAATACGTTCCGGTGGTGATCAGCAGGCGCACAGTGAATCCGATGATGTGCCCGCCCACCAGTTGCTCGCTGGACAACGGCGAGGCATTGGGACCGTAGTACGTCCGGTGCCATTTGAAGCCGCCCATCACCGTGTACGTGTTTTCCTCGCTGGACACCATGATGGCGGCTGTCGCCAGCAGTGCCGGTGCCACGAAGACAAGGTAGGAGACTGTGGTGCCGTCACCGGCGTCGAACGCGGCTCCCTTGGTATCCACCAGGGAGGCCAGACCCACGCCCATCCCGAAGAGGTACACCAGGGGTGTTCCCACAGCGGTCATGAGCACGGTCCAGGCGTAGCCGCGCATGCGCCGAATCCAGTGTTCGGCGTAGTAGACGGCTCCGAAGCGGCGTGCACGCGCGGCCGTCTGTGCCGGGGTCAGCGGCGAACGCAGTCCAAGAACTGTGTGGTGGTTGGCCTCCGCGGGGGTGGGGCCGGAAAGCTGTTGCTCAGTCAACGAGGCTCCGTCCGGTGAGCCGGAGGAACACGTCCTCCAGCGAGGAGCGGCGCACCAGCGACGTCACGGGATGCAGCCCGCGTGAGCTGACCGCTTCCAGTGCCGCCTCGCCGTCGTTCGCGTAGATCAGGACCCGGTCCGGCAGGGTCTCGAGCCGTTCCCCGATTCCTTCCAGTTCCCGGGCCACAGTGGTGTTGCGCTCCGAACCGAAACGCAGCTCCACCACCTCGCGGGTGGAGTGCTCACGGATCAGCGCTGCCGGCGAACCTTCAGCCATGATGGCACCCTTGTCCACCACAATCAGGCGGTCGCAAAGCTGCTCCGCCTCGTCCATGTAGTGCGTGGTGAGGATCAGCGTCACGCCGGCTTCCTTCAGCCGGAAGAGCCGGTCCCACAGAATATGGCGGGCCTGCGGGTCCAGTCCGGTGGTGGGTTCATCCAGCAGGAGGATTTTGGGGTCGTTGATCAGCGACCGGGCGATGGTCAGCCGGCGTTTCATGCCGCCGGAGAGCGAGTCGACGCGGGATTTGGCCTTGTCGGTGAGCTGGGCGAATTCCAGCAGCTCATCTGCCTTGGGCTGCAGGTAGCTCATGGGCAGCCCAAAATAACGGCCGTAGGCCAGCAGGTTGTCGCGGACCCGCAGGTCCTCGTCGAGGTTGTCCTGCTGCGGTACCACGCCCAGATGCGCCCGGACCTCGGGTCCGTAGGTGTTCGGATCCAGCCCCATGATGTTCAGGTGGCCGGAGCTGCGCTGGGAGACGCCGCCGATCATTTTCATGGTGGTGGATTTGCCGGCACCGTTGGGGCCCAGCAGGCCAAAGGATTCCCCCGGCGGGACGTCAAAGGAGATGCCGTTGACGGCGGTGAAATCGCCGTAGGACTTGGTCAGGTCCCGGGCGGAAATAACAAAATCGGAGCTGGTGACAGGGGCTTTTTTGTTTGCTGTGATCTGCGGCACTAGGACAGCATAGTGGACAAAGAGCGGGCCGGAGCGTGTCACCACGATCCGGCCCGCCGCACTGCTTCGACGAGACGGTTAGGCGAGGACTCCCGCTGCGCGCTCGGCCGCCTCCACTACGTTGGAGAGCAGCATGGCCCTGGTCATCGGCCCCACGCCCCCGGGGTTCGGGGAGATCCAGGATGCGACGTCGGCGGCAGCCTTCTCTACGTCGCCGGTGAGGGTGGTCTTGCCGGTGTCCGGATCGGTGACCCGGGTGACGCCCACGTCCAGCACAATCGCGCCGGCCTTCAAATCCTCGGCCTTGATCATTTCCGGGTAACCGGCAGCCGCCACCACCACGTCGGCCTCGCGCAGGTGCTCCAACAGGTCCACGGTTCCGGTGTGCGCCAGGGTTACCGTGGCGTTGATCGGACGGCGGGTCAGCAGCAGCCCCAGCGGGCGGCCCACGGTAACGCCGCGGCCCACCACCAGCACCTTCTTGCCGTTCAGCGAGATGCCGTTGCGGACCAGCAGCTGCACAATCCCGTGCGGGGTGCAGGGAAGCGGAGAGGTCATCGGTTCGCTGACGTTCAGGACCAGCCGGCCCAGGTTCACCGGATGCAGCCCGTCCGCGTCCTTTTCCGGAGCGATCCGTTCCAGGATGGCGTTGGTGTCGATGTGCGCCGGCAGCGGCAGCTGAACAATGTAGCCGGTGGTTGCCGGGTCCTCGTTCAGCTCGTCGAGGACCGCTTCCAGCTCAGCCTGGCTGATGTCTTCGGGCAGGTCACGGCGGATGGAGTTGATGCCCACCTGCGCGCAGTCCTTGTGCTTGCCGCCCACGTAGGAGTGGCTGGCGGGGTCCGCCCCCACCAGCACCGTTCCCAGCCCCGGAGTGACGCCGTGCTTCTCCTTCAGGACCCGCACACGCTCGGTAAGTTCGTCCTTGATCTCGCGGGCGGCCTTGCGCCCGTCCAGGATCTGCGCGGCCACCGGAGTGCCGAAGTCAGTTCTCTCCTTCTTCTCCCAGCCCAGGTTGACACTGTCATCTTCGGGGGTTTCCGGAACGGAACCATTCATGTTGTTGCCCTTCTCCATCTTCGTTACCACTCTTCCTGTCCGGGATACAGCGGAAAATTCTCGGCGAGCGCGGTGACCCGGGCCCGCAATGCCTCGACGTCGGGGGCCGGCTTCAGCGCGGCGGCGATGATCTCGCCCACCTCGGTGAATTCCGCGGCGCCGAAGCCGCGGGTGGCCAGGGCCGGCGTGCCGATCCGCAGGCCGGAGGTGACCATGGGCGGGCGGGGATCAAACGGCACGGAATTGCGGTTCACCGTGATGCCCACGGAGTGCAGCAGGTCTTCGGCCTGCTTGCCGTCCAGGGCTGAATGGCGCAGGTCCACCAGGATCAAATGGACGTCGGTGCCGCCGGTGAGCACCGAGACGCCGTGCTCAGCGACGTCGGGCGCATTCAGGCGCTCGGCGATGATCCGTGCGCCTTCCAGCACGCGTTCCTGCCGCTCCCGGAATTCCTCTGACCCGGCGATCTTGAACGCCACGGCTTTGGCGGCAATGACGTGCATCAGCGGACCGCCCTGCTGGCCCGGGAACACACTGGAGTTCAGTTTCTTGCCGTACTGCTCCTTGGCCAGGATCATCCCCGAGCGGGGGCCGGCGAGGGTCTTATGCACGGTGGAGGTGACGACGTCGGACGCGGGCACCGGGTTCGGGTGCAGCCCGGCGGCCACGAGCCCGGCAAAGTGAGCCATGTCCGTCCACAGGTAGGCGCCCGCCTCATCGGCGATGGATCGGAACGCGTCAAAGTCCAGCTGGCGCGGGTACGCGGACCAGCCGGCAATCAGGACCTGCGGCCGCTCGGCCAGCGCCTGCTCGCGGACCTTGTCCATATCCACGCGGTAGGTCTGCTCATCCACCCCGTAGGCAGCCACTTGATAGAGCTTGCCGGAGAAGTTCAGTTTCATGCCGTGGGTCAGGTGCCCGCCGTGGGCCAGATTCAGGCCCATCAGCTTGTCCCCGGGCTTGATCAGCGCGGATAGCGCGGCAGCGTTCGCCTGCGCACCGGAATGCGGCTGGACGTTCGCGAATTCTGCGCCGAAGAGTGCCTTGACCCGTTCAATGGCGAGGTTCTCCGCCACGTCCACGTGCTCGCAGCCGCCGTAGTACCGGCGGCCGGGGTATCCCTCGGCGTACTTGTTGGTCAGCACGGATCCCTGGGCTTCAAGGACGGACCGCGGGGCAAAGTTCTCTGAGGCGATCATTTCCAGCGTATTGCGCTGGCGGGCCAGCTCATCGTTCAGGACGGCGGCAATTTCCGGATCGACATCGGACAGTTTGGCGTCCGTGACGGGCTGGGTGGAAAGTCTCACAAGGATCTCCTGGGGAAGGGGTTCTATGGGTCAGGCTACCTGCCGGACACCCCCGGCCTCTGTTCGCAAAAAACAGTTCGGGCATGACAAACAGATGAAGGCTTGACCTTCGGTCCAGGCGTGCGATCCGTGGTCTGTACTGCTGTGCCGCTCCCTGGTGGTGGCCCACCTAACGCCAGTTGCGACGTACCTATCGTAACGGACAGCACTGCGCAGCTGCCGAATGTGTCCTGCCAAAGGGGCGGGGCTGCGCCGGCGCGGAATAGGTGGCCGGACAGGCGGGTTGGAGGTACACGGATAGGTGTTGTGGTTTCGAAGGGGATGACTGTGGACAGCGGGGCAACGATGCGCGAACACAACGTTGAGGTGGCGGTCATCGGCGCGGGGCAGGCCGGGCTGAGCGCCGCGTATTACCTGAAGCACCGGGGCTTGGCCGCGGAGTCCGGGTTTGTGGTCCTGGATGCCAATGACGGTCCCGGCGGCGCCTGGCGTCACCGCTGGGATTCGCTCACTCTCGGTTCCGCCCACGGTATTCACGATCTGCCGCGCTTTCCCCTGGGCACCCCCGATCCCCGGGAGCCGGCGTCGTCGGTGGTAAGCCGGTATTACGGCGCCTACGAAACCGAACACGCGCTGCCCGTCCAGCGGCCCGTCCGTGTGCTGGGCGTTTCACAAACTGCTGACGGGCGGCTGCGGATCAGCACCGACCGCGGGGAATGGGTGGCGCGGTTTGTCATCAATGCCACCGGCACCTGGGACAAGCCCTATTGGCCAAGCTATCCGGGTCAGCGGGACTTCCGCGGAACACAGCTGCACACCCGCGATTTTCGCAGCGCCGCCGACTTTGCCGGCCGCCGTGTTCTGGTGGTGGGCGGGGGCACGTCAGCGGTGCAGTTCCTGCTTCAGCTGCACGACGCCGGAGCCGGGACCGTCTGGTCCACGCGGAGGCCGCCGGAATTTACCCGCAGGCCGTTCGACGCCGAATGGGGGCGCGGGGTTGAGCAGGCCGTCAGCGAGCGCACCCGTGCCGGGCTTCCCCCGCTCAGTGTGGTCGCAGCCACCAAGCTGCCGCTGACCGCCCAGTATCAACAGGGGATCGACGACGGCGTCCTGCTCTCGCGCGGACCGCTCACCCGGCTCACCCCGGACGGCGCGGAGTTTGCGGACGGTAGTGCCATCGCTGCCGACGTGTTTCTCTGGGCCACCGGTTTCCGGGCGTCCCTGGACCATCTGGCTTCCCTGCATCTGCGTGAGGCCGGCGGCGGCATCCGGATGGACGGTCCCCGGGTGGTGAAGCTGCCGCAGCTGTTCCTGGTGGGTTACGGGGAATCCTCCTCCACCCTGGGCGCCACCCGCGCCGGACGGGCCGCGGCCATGGCCGCGCTTCAGGGCTGGTCCACGTCCTCCCAGGCGAACTCCGTCACGGTGTCCAGTTCCCAGTCGCGGCGCAGCACGGCGTAGGTGACGGAGGCGATCCACTGCCCGTCGTCCAGCGGCCAGTCCTCCCGGTAATGGGCTTCCTTCAGGAACCCGGAGCGCAGGAAGGTCTTCCGCATGGCGATGTTGTCTTCGCGGGTCCTGCCGGCGAAACGGTGCGCCCCGGGCCGGTCGGAGAACACCAGCCCGGTCAGGGCACGCAGCACGGGCACGCCGCTGCCCCGGCCCCTGGCCTCTTCCACCAGGCGGAGGTCAAAGGTGGGGCACCCGCTTTGGAGCCGCTCCAGGATGACCAGCCCGAGCCGCTGGTTGTCTCCGAACACCCAGTAGGTGCAGACGCCGTCGGCCTCAAACCTGCCGTCGACAATCAGCTGGCGGACCATCTCCTGGGACGGCGCGGTGATCCTGTGATAAGGAAAGCTGTTGGTGGTCAGGAACTTGACCAGCTCTTCATCGTCCCTGTCGGAGAGCTGCATGAAGGTTACGTCCATCTCCTTAGCCTAAGCGAGCACTTCGCGGGCAGGTAACCTTGGAACCGTGACTGAATTCCCCGCCGCCCCCGCCGCAGCCGTGTCTAACGCCGCTTCCGCCTTCACCCTCACCCTGTCCTGCCCGGACCAGCCCGGCATTGTCCATGCCGTGTCCGGAGGGCTGGTGGCCGCCCGGGGAAATATTACGGAATCCCAGCAGTACGGCAGCCCGGAAACGGGAACATTCTTCATGCGGGTGGACTTCACCGCGCCCGGTTCCCATGCGGAGGTACGGGATGCGCTGGCACCTGTGGCCGAGGCCTTCGGCATGGACTGGCAGCTGCATCCGGCCGGCGCCCCGGTGCGCACGCTCATCATGGTCTCTAAATCAGGTCATTGCCTCAATGACCTGCTCTTCCGTCAGCGGGCCGGAACGCTGCCGATCGAAATCCCCGCGATTGTCTCCAACCACCAGGACCTGGCGGGGCTGGCAGCCTTCTATGGCATTCCCTTCCATCACATCCCGGTGACGCCGGACACCAAGGACGACGCGGAGCAGCAGCTGCGCATCCTCATGCAGGACCTGGACATTGATCTGGTGGTGCTGGCCCGCTACATGCAGATCTTGAGCAATCAACTGTGCCGTGACCTTTCCGGCCGGGCGATCAACATCCACCATTCCTTCCTGCCCTCCTTTAAGGGAGCCCGGCCGTACCACCAGGCCCATGCCCGCGGCGTGAAGCTTATCGGCGCCACCGCGCACTACGTCACGTCCGACTTGGACGAGGGGCCCATCATTGAACAGGAAGTCATCCGCGTGGATCACTCCCGTTCGGCCGCGCAGCTGGCGGCCCTGGGCAGCGACGTCGAAGGCCGGACGCTCTCCAAAGCCGTGCAGTGGCACGCCGAGCACCGGGTCCTGCTGGACGGCAAACGGACCATCGTCTTCAACTGACCCCTGTAGCTTCCCCTGCCGCCGCCCCGGCTAGGCTGGCGGGATGGCATACGTAATTACGCTCCGGGGCAAGACTCCGCAGTCAGATCCCTCCGTTTTCCTCGCGCCCACGGCTTCACTTATCGGTGACGTCATCATGGGTCCGGGCTCCAGCGCCTTTTACGGCGTGTGTGTCCGCGGGGACTCCAACTCCATCCGCGTGGGTGCAGGCAGCAATCTGCAGGACAACGTGGTGCTGCACGCGGACCCGGGCTTTCCCACCACGGTGGGCGAGCGGGTCAGCGTGGGCCACAACGCCGTTGTCCACGGCTGCACCGTGGAGGACGACTGCCTGATTGGCATGAGCGCCACCGTCATGAACGGTGCCGTGGTGGGGGCGGGTTCACTCGTCGCTGCCGGAGCGGTGGTCCTGGAAGGAACAGTCATCCCGCCGCGCTCTCTGGTGGCGGGCGTGCCGGCCAAGGTCCGCCGCGAACTCACTGATGAGGAGTTCGACGGCGTGCGGCAGAACGCCGCCAACTACCTGGCCACGGCGGCCGCGCACCGGGACGCTCTGCTGGATAGCTGAACCCGGGGCCGATGCGCGGGTTTAAGCCCGCCGGATGCGTTCCGATGTTGACCACGTCTTTCCGGCGGGGTTTTACTGGCGTATCGGCCCATGGGATCTTGGCGGGTAATCCCGGACTGCTTCGTGACAATGAAGTCCCTCTGGGAGGCACCCATGCGAGCAGCGTCAGCTAGCCCCACCATCCTGCAGATGCGCTCCATCACCAAAGAGTTCCCCGGTGTCAAAGCCCTTGCCGACGTCTCGCTGACCGTCCGCGCAGCCGAAATCCACGCCATCTGCGGAGAAAACGGTGCCGGCAAATCAACGTTGATGAAGGTGCTCTCGGGCGTTCACCCCTACGGCACGTATACCGGGGAGATTATCTTCCTGGGTCACGAAGTCCGGTTCCGGGACATCCGTTCCAGCGAAGCAGCCGGAATTGTGATCATCCACCAGGAGCTCGCGCTGATCCCCGAGCTCTCCATTGCGGAGAATATTTTCCTGGGCAATGAGCCCGGCCGCTTCGGAGTCATCAACTGGGACGCCGCCAACAACGAGGCCATCGAGCTGATGGCGCGGGTAGGCCTGAGCGATGATCCCACCACTGCCGTGAAGGACCTTGGCGTGGGCAAGCAGCAGCTCGTGGAAATCGCCAAGGCCCTCAGTAAACGGGTCAAGCTGCTGATCCTGGACGAGCCCACCGCCGCGCTGAACGAAACCGACTCGCAGCATCTGCTGGACCTGATCGCCGGGCTGCGCGCCAAGGGCATCGCGTGCATCATGATTTCCCACAAACTCAATGAAATCGAACGGATCGCCGACTCGATCACCATCATCCGGGACGGAAAGTCGATTGAAACCATCGACGTGGCTGCCGACGGGGCGGACGAAGACCGGATCATCAAGGGGATGGTGGGGCGTTCCCTGGAGTCCCGGTTCCCCGAGCACACACCGGAGATCGGCGAAACCTTTTTTGAGGTCCGCGGCTGGACGGTGGGCCACCCCCAGATCGCCGACCGCCTGGTCTGTAAGGGATCAAATTTCCACGTCCGCCGCGGTGAGATTGTGGGCTTTGCCGGACTTATGGGTGCCGGCCGCACCGAGCTCGCCCGGTCCGTCTTCGGCCGGTCCTACGGCAACTTTCTTTCCGGCACCATCACCAAGGACGGCCGGGAGGTGGCATTGAAATCCGTCACCTCCGCGATCCGGAACGGTCTGGCCTATGTGACCGAGGACCGCAAATCCCTGGGTTTGAACCTCCTGGACGACATCAAGGCCACCACGGTGTCCGCGGACCTGCAGAAGATCACCAACGGGTTGGTGGTGGACGACGACGCCGAATACCGTTTCGCGGAGCAGTACCGCAAGAGCCTGCGCACCAAGGCACCGTCGGTGGATGAGGGGGTTTCCAAACTCTCCGGCGGCAACCAGCAGAAAGTGGTGCTGTCCAAGTGGATGTTCACCGATCCGGACCTGCTGATTCTGGACGAGCCCACGCGGGGCATCGATGTTGGTGCCAAATATGAGATCTACGGCATCATCTCGCAGCTGGCCCATCAGGGCAAAGGCATCATCGTCATCTCCTCCGAGCTGCCGGAACTGCTGGGACTCTCGGACCGCATCTACGCCATTTTTGAAGGCGCCATCACCGGTGAGGTGTCCCGGGCCGAGGCCACCCAGGAAAACCTCATGAGGCTGATGACCTCGTCCGGCCGGAAACCCGCCGGCGCCGCCGCTCAAGGAGAGCCCGCATGAAAGCACCTACGGCATGAAAGCCCTGAAGCAGCTCCTCGGCGGAAACGGCCGCCAGTTCGGAATGGTCCTGGCGCTGGTGGCGCTGGTGGCGGTGTTCCAGATTGCCACCGGCGGAAAGATGCTCACCTCCACCAACGTGATGAACCTCTTCAACGGCAACTCCTACATCCTCATCCTTGCCGTGGGCATGGTCTTTGTCATTATTGCCGGGCACATTGACCTCTCTGTTGGCTCCGTCGCAGCGTTCACCGGAATCGTGGTGGCGATGGCCATGCGGGACTGGGGCCTGCCCTGGTACGGCGGGATCCTGCTTGGTCTGGCGGTAGGGGCACTGATAGGTGCCTGGCAGGGGATGTGGGTGGCGTACGTCGGAATACCCGCCTTCATTGTCACGCTGGCGGGCATGCTGATCTTCCGCGGCGCCAACCAGTGGCTGGGCCGCTCCAACACGGTCCCCGTTCCGCCGGAATTCCAGGCGATCGGCTCGGGCTACCTCCCGGAAGTCGGCCCCGACACGGGTTTTAACAACCTCACGGTTCTGCTGGGCCTGGGACTGTGCGCGGCAGTCGTCACCGGAGAAATCCGCAAACGGCGGCGGAACACGCGCCGCGGCTCGGAGAACCCGCCCACGTGGGTCTCAGTGGTTAAGACGGGCCTGCTGTGCGCGGCCATCCTGTATGCGACCTACCTCTTCGCGACCGGCCGGCCGGGGACATCCTTCCCCATCTCCGGGATCATCCTGGGCGTGCTGGTCATCTTTTACGCCTTCATTTCCAACAAGACCATCTTTGGCCGTCATATCTACGCCGTGGGCGGCAACCGCCATGCTGCGGAGCTTTCCGGTGTCCAAAGCAAGAAGGTCAACTTCCTGGTCATGATGAACATGTCCATCCTGGCGGCGCTGGCCGGCATGATTTTCATTGCCCGTGCCACCGCCTCCGGTCCGGCCGACGGGACCGGCTGGGAACTGGACGCCATTGCCGCCGTGTTTATCGGCGGCGCTGCCGTGAGCGGCGGCGTCGGCACCGTCGTCGGCTCTGTGGTTGGCGGCCTGGTCATGGCTGTGCTGAACAACGGGCTGCAGCTGCTCGGCATCGGCACGGAACGCACCTCCATCATCAAGGGCCTGGTGCTGCTGCTGGCGGTGGCTCTGGATGTGTGGAACAAGACCCAGGGCAAACCGTCCCTGACCGGGCTGATTATGCGGAACTTCGGCGGCGGACCCAAAACCAAGGAACCGGCATCCGCGGCCGCGCCCGACCCCCTGCCCACGGAAACCAAAACTGTCATCGGCACCGATGTCTGAGTCTTCCGCGGGCAGCTCCCCCTCCCCGTTAAACCCGATCGGCACCACAACCCAGAGAGAGAATCCAGATGCGTAAACTTGCCAAGACCCTAGCCGTCGCTGCAACCGTGACCGCACTGTCGCTGTCCGCCTGCGGCCGTTCCGATGAATCCACTGAATCAGAAACGTCTGCCGGTTTTGGAGACGGAACCGTCATTGGCGTTTCCCTGCCGCAGAAAACCTCGGAGAACTGGGTCCTTGCCGAGGGTCTCTTCAATGACGGGCTCACCGAAGCCGGCTATGACCCCCAGGTCCAGTTCGCCAACGGTGGTGCCTCCGAGCAGCAGAACCAAATCAGCGCCATGATCACCAACGGCGCCAAGGTCCTGGTGATCGGCGCCGTGGACGGCAGCCAGCTTGGCACGCAGCTGCAGGAAGCCAAGGACGCCGGCATCACCGTCATCGCCTATGACCGCCTCCTCACCAACACGGAGAATGTCGACTACTACGCGGCCTATGACAACTACACGGTGGGCACCCTGCAGGGCCAGGCACTGCTGGCGGGGATGGCCGAGAAGGGCGAGGGACCCTACAACATTGAGCTCTTCGCCGGCTCACCCGACGACGCCAACGCCCCGGTCTTCTTCGAAGGCGCCATGAGTATCCTCCAGCCGGAAATCGACAGCGGAAACCTGGTGGTCGTGTCCGGGCAGACCGCGTTCGAGAACGCATCCACCCAGGGATGGAAGGCAGAGAACGCGCAAAACCGCATGGACACCCTGCTCTCAGCCAACTACGCGTCGGAGGACCTGGACGGGGTCCTCTCCCCCAATGACACCCTGGCACGGGCCATCCTGACCTCGGTCGAGTCCGCCGGAAAGCCGCTGCCTACCGTCACGGGCCAGGACTCGGAGGTGGAGTCCGTCAAACTGATCATGGACGGCAAGCAGTACTCCACCATCAACAAGGACACCCGGGCACTGGTCAGCCAGACCATTGACATGGTCACTTCCCTCGGTTCCGGTGAACAACCTGAAACGAACAACACCGATTCCAACAACGGCGTCAAGGACGTCCCCGCCTACCTGCTGGAGCCGGTGATCGTTACCAAGGAGAACGCTGCTCAGTCCTACGCGAATGACCCCGTCCTGTCCGAACTCGTGCAGTGATCCTGCCGGTAGCCGGCGGAGAAGATCACCATGAATTTCCCGTATATTCCCGCCCCGCCATGTGCTGTCCCGGGGGCACCGAACCCAGTCCAGAAGACCGGGAGGACCCTACGGTGGGGTGTGGTCGCCACGGGAAACGCCGCGGCAAAGGTCACTGAGGACATTGCGCGGCTGGAAGATGCAGTGCTGCACGCGGTCAGTTCCCGCAGCGAGACGGCGGCGGCAGAGTTTGCGGAGCGGTTCGGTTTCACCCGCGCCTACTTCGACGACCATCGGGCCAAGGGCTATCGGCACCTGATCGAGGACCCGGAGGTGGACGTTGTTTACGTTGCGGCTCCGCATGCCCAGCATTACGGGATCACCCGGGATGCCCTGGTGAGCGGAAAACATGTGCTGTGCGAAAAGTCCCTGACCATCAACGCCAGGGAGGCTGAAGACCTCATAGCGCTGGCGTCCTCGCGCGGCCTGTTCCTGATGGAGGCAGTCTGGACGCGGTTCCTGCCCTGCATCAACCGGATCTGGGAGATCCTCGCCCTGGGCGAATTGGGGGACGTCCGCTGGGTACAGGCCGATCTTGGCTTCCGTGCCCCGCCGGATCCAGCCAGCCTGCTCTGGGATCCGGAGACGGGCGGCGGAGCATTGTTGGACCTTAGCGTGTTTCCCCTGACGCTTGCGGTGGGTGCGCTTGGTTTTCCCCACCGGGTAGATGCCGTTGGGGCAGTGAACGCCGACGGCGTCGACATCCAGAATGCGCTGCTGCTGGCGTATCCATCGGGGGCCTCGGCGCAGCTGGTGTCCTCCCTGGTTTCTGAAGGCACCCGCACAGCCACAATTTCCGGAACCGGGGGGTGGCTGCGGACCGGGGCACCGCTGCATAATCCGGTGGAGCTGACCGTGCATCCGTATCCCGGCGCACAGCGGGTGGAACGGTTTCCCCAAGTGGGAAACGGATATACCTACGAACTGCGCGAAGTCACCCGGTGCATCCAGGCCGGCCTGACGGAATCTCCCACCATGAGCTGGGAGCACTCGCTGGCGGCAATGCGGCTGTTCGACGACGCCAGGCGCCAGATCGGCGTGCTGTACGCCAACGATTCCCCGGCCCGCTCCGGATAGCTAGCCGCGGTAAGGCAAAAGCGGCCCTGCAGGATGCAGGACCGCTTTTGCCTTAGTGTTCCCTCAGACTGCCACGTTCTTAGACGTCAGGCGACGTGTGCGGAAGTCAGGCGTTACGGACGTTATCCTTCGCATCCGCCGCCCTGCCCTTCACATCCTCGGCAGCGCTCTGACCCTCCTGCTTGACGTTCTGGGCCGCATCCGCTGCCGTTGCCCTGACATTTTCCATGGCTTCCTGGGCAGGCTCTTTAAGGCCCTGCGCCACTTCCCTAGCCGCCTCGGTGACCTGGTTGGTCAGGGGCTCGGCCGCAGTCTTGATGTTGTCCGCTGCAACTCGTTCCTTCTCGCTGGCCGGGATCAGCGACGCCGCCAGCAGCCCGGCGCCAAAGGCGATCAGGCCTGCGGCCATCGGGTTTCCCTGTGCCTTACCGGCGAGCTTCTGCTGGGCGTCCCCCACCGCCGAGCCGGCGCCGGTCATGCCCTTGGACGCGGAACCGGTGCCGGACTGTACTTTGTCAGTCATCTGATCTGCTGCTCCCATCACTTTGTCCTTGACGCCAAAAACTGCGTCCTTCACCTTGTCCGTCTGACGCTGGACAATGTGGGACGGCGTCACTTTGTCAGCGACGGCGTCCACGTTGCTTCCAAGCCTGCGGCGGGTCTCTTCTATGTCTGCGCGTATGGCGTCCGGGTTGTCGCTCATCGTGGGTCCTCATTCGGTTTCAGGGTTCCAGGGATTTCCTGCAGCGTCTGCGCGGTCTGCGGCATTCCTTTGATCTTGCGCATCTCCGTGCGTCCACGCACGGCTAGGACGGCAGCAATAATGCCCCAAATCACGGCTACTACAAGTCCGGACCAGCCAAGGCCGATCAGGTGACCGAGCGCCTGCCACAGGGCGATCGAGAGAAACAGGAGCAAAAAATAGCCGGCCACGGCAGCGCCCGCAAACATGCCCGCTCCCTTACCTGCGCGGGTGGCCGACTGCTTTAGTTCAACCTTCGCCAGTTCCACTTCCTGGCGCACGAGGGTCGACATATCCTGGGTGACCTGCCCCAACAGATCACCCAGAGAGGCACCTTCGGCCTTTGCGGTGGACGGTTCGGGAATTTCGGTGCTCATCAGTGCCGACCACCGCTGAACGGATCGTTGGCCCGCGTGCCCGTCCCGGGAAGCTGGTCATCGGAAGCCGGCGGACGCCCCGCCGGAACAGTGGGCTCCGCAAAGGGGTCGTTAGACACTCCACCGGCGTTCACAGTCCCCGTACCGGCAGCGTAGGTGGGCTGCTCGGGCGGTTCGGGCGGGTAGATCGTTTCCTGAGTGGTGCTGCCCGCCGGGGTTCGGGTGCCAGCCGCTGAAGGTACTCCGGCGGCAGGCTGTTGATCCGGCACTCCCGCGCTCAAACTCTTGTTCAGCCGGCCGGCAAGGAACCCGGCACCGGCGGCTATGGCAAGAAAAGCCACCGGACGCTGCCGGGCGAAGCTCTTGACCTCATCCACCAGCGATCCCGGATTGCGGTTGTCCAGCCAGGAGGCAACTGATGAGGACCGTTCTGCTGCCTGGCGCACCAAATCAGTGGCTACTCCGGACTGGTCGGAGTTATCAGCCATGGACTGAAGCTCACCGGCGACGGACCGCAGTCCCTCGGCAACTTTCTGCTGCTGGGCGCCTGCCTGATCCGTCAGGTCAGTCCGCGCCTGTTCAAATAGACCCCTGGCACTGGCTGCTGCCTCGGAGGCGACGCCGGCGGCTTCGGTCTTGGCGGTTTCCGCCACATGGGCCGCGCTGCCGGCCGCATCCTGGGCTACTCCTGCAGCTTCATCCTTTGCCGCTCCGGCCCCAGCGGTTTTGGTGTCCGCTGAAGTGCCCTGCGTCGCGGTAGCGGCATGGCTTCCGTCTCTGGGCCACTCGTTCTCTGTCATCGTCGCTCTCTCCTAAATCGTTACGGATGAAGAATCAGAATCCTGCCGATGAGAATCAACCGGACTAACATCACGATCATAAGCATACTTACTATAATTTAGAAGAGTAAAAGTAAGTATGCTTATCATGATCCCCGCCGGACTTTGCTGGGAGCCCCCAATACCCTTGCAGCCTCCTGCGGCACGTGCTTGGCTGGCGGCTTGATCACCCCGGGTTCCAGTCCGGAGGTGGTGCCCGTTCCGGCTGGATACAACAAGGAGATTCACGTGGCAGGAAATCTATTTGCCCGGTCCGTACACGACCTCAGTGCAGCCGCCTGGTTTGGAGGTTCACTGATGGGCGCGGTGGGCCTGAACGGCGCCGCCGCCGAAGCAAGGGATCCGGCGGAACGCACTAGGCTTTCGAGCCTGGGATGGAAGAAATGGGCCCCGCTGCAGGCGGTCGCCATCATCGCCCACTTCCTTGCTGGGCTGGCCATCATTGGGGAAAACAAAGGCCGGGTCGCGAAGCAGGACGGCGTCGGGTCACTGACTGCCTACAAGACCGGAGTGACAGTTACCGGCGCCCTCCTCACCTTCTACGCGGGCATGCTGGGGCGGAAGGTGGACAAGTATTCCGAGGAAGGCGCGGCTGGTGCCACTGAGCCACACCCCGGCACCTCAAAGGAACTGCAGTCGGCCCAGCGGCAGCTGAAGGTGGTGCAGTGGTGCATTCCGGTCTTATCGGGAGCTGTCATTGTGATGGGCGCCCAGCACGGAGAAATGCAGCGAGCCACCAACGTCTTCAAGGGCCTGCTGCAGTCCTAACCCGGACCCGTAGCTCCGTCCGTCGGAACGCCATATTTCGTCTCACGCCCCGGCCCACGCTATACAACCTTCGGTGCCCATGGTTATCTTCAAACGATGGGCGCCGAAGTGAACAGCAAAACATACAGCCGCGAGCAGCGGACGCGGTACCGCCAGCGGCTCATCGAAAACCTCGACCGATTTGCCGGGTACCTGTCAACGGCAACCTTCGCCGACACAGCCAGTATTGGGCTTGAGCTGGAGCTGAACCTGACAAACCAGGACTTCTCCCCCGCACTTCGCAATGCGGCCGTTCTGGAGCAGATTGCCGATCCCTCCTTCCAGACCGAAATCGGTGCCTTCAACATCGAGATGAACCATCCGGCATTGTCTATCGGCGGTGCCGGCCTGAGGGATCTCGAAAACAGCCTCAGGTTCCAGCTCAACCGGGCGGACACCCGGGCCGCGGAGGTCAAGACAGAAATCCTCATGGCCGGAATCCTCCCGACGCTGCGGCCGAGCCTGCTGGAAAACAAGGAGTGGCTCAGCGCAGGTAAGCGTTATGCCGCCCTGAACACCTCTGTACTGCAGGCACGCGGCGAGGACGTGCACGTGGATCTGCGCGGCGTGGAGTCGCTGTCCTTCTACGCCAAGAACATTTCCCCCGAAGCGGCGTGCACTTCCGTGCAGCTCCATCTGGAGGTGAGCCCCGAAGACTTTGCGCCGGCATGGAACGCCGCCCAGATCATTGCCGCTCCCCAGGTGGCCCTTGCCGCCAATTCTCCGATCTTCATGGAACGCATCCTGTGGCATGAGACCCGGGTGGAACTTTTCAAGCAGGCCATCGACACCCGCCCGCCGGAGATGAAGACCCAGGGGGTACGCCCCCGTGTGTGGTTCGGGGAACGGTGGATCACTTCCATCTTTGACCTCTTCGAAGAGAATGTCCGGTATTTTCCAGCCCTGCTCCCGGAGCTCTCCCGCAGCAGCGGTGGCTCCACCCCCACCGGGGCGCCGCTGCTGCCGGAACTTCGCCTGCACAACGGCACGGTGTACCGGTGGAACCGGCCGATCTACGATCCGGGGGAACAAACACCCAACCTGCGGCTGGAGAACCGGGTCCTCCCCGCCGGTCCCACGGTGCTGGACGTGGTTGCCAACGCAGCCTTCTTCTATGGCCTGGTCCAGCACCTGCGCACCGCCGACCGCCCGCTGTGGAGCAGGCTCGCCTTCCAGAGTGCCGCGGATAACTTCGAGGCCTGCGCCCGCAACGGCCTCGAAGCCACGGTGTACTGGCCCGGCATCGGCGAAACCCCCGTTGCCGAACTGATCATCAGGCATTTGGTTCCCCAGGCAGCCGCGGGACTCCAGGAGCTGGGAGTGGACCAGCAGCTGATCGGCCGGTACCTGGATGTTGTGCGGGAGCGGGCACGCACCGAACAGAACGGTGCCTCCTGGCAGATCGCGTATCTGCGCCGTCTGGAGAGCCAGGGCATGGAGCGCAGGCCCGCGCTGGCCGAACTCACCCGCAGGTACTGGGAAAACATGCACTCGAATGCTCCCGTCCACGAGTGGCCGGTCGACTAAAACGCTGCGAAACCAGCGGCAAGTAATCTTGGCTTCCTGAGGTCATTTTTCGGATCGCGTTCTGGCACTCATATCCGGCGAGTGCTAGCCTAATTTCATTCTTGAGTCGGTAAGACTCAAGTTAGCGACCCTTCAGAAGTTCCGAATGATGATTCGCCTGCCCAGCAGGTGGGCGTAAAAGGAGTTGATGATAATGGCCATGAAGTTCGATCCATTCCGCGAGCTCGACCGGATGGCAGGAGCCCTGCTTGATCCCCGGCAGCGGCTGCGGCTGATGCCCATTGATCTGTACCGCGAGGGTGACCACTACATTCTGAATGCCGATCTGCCGGGCATCGATCCGGGCTCAGTAGACGTGGATGTGGACGGCCAGCTGTTGACCATCAGGGCAGAGCGCACTATTCAGGCCGCCGATACCGTCACGTGGCTAACCAGGGAACGTGAGTCCGGAACCTTCCTCCGCCAGCTCAATCTGGGGCAGGGAATCGACATTGAGGGAATCTCCGCGAAATACGAGAACGGTGTCCTCAGCGTTCTCATTCCGGTCAGTGAACGCGCCAAACCGCGCAAGATTGAGGTGTCCTCCTCCTACACGGGTGGCGACACCATCAGCGGTCACGCTTCTACCGAATCGGTGACCTCATCGAGCAGCTCCGGCTCGTCCTCAGGGTCCGGTTCCTCGGGCTCCGGCTCAATGGGGTCCGGCTCAATGGGGTCCGGTTCCTCCGGCGACCAGGGTTCCGGGATCTAGCAGCTCCCCTCAAAACGACGGCGGCGCCCCACCAGCAAAGGTGGGGCGCCGCCATCGTTGTGCGCTGAAGCGTCTGGAGACTAGCCCAGGCGGGTCTTCAGGTTGGCATCGAGCTCAGCGAGGAATTCCTCGGTGGTCAGGTATGCCTGGTCCGGGCCCACCAGGGCCGCGAGGTCCTTGGTCATCTTGCCGGACTCGACCGTCTTGATGACAACGTCTTCAAGGGTCTCGGCGAAGCGAATGACCTCGGGGGTGTTGTCCAGCTTGCCGCGGTGCATCAGGCCACGGGTCCACGCGAAGATCGAAGCGATCGGGTTTGTGGAGGTGGGCTTGCCCTGCTGGTGCTGGCGGTAGTGACGGGTCACGGTGCCGTGTGCTGCTTCGGCCTCGACGGTCTTGCCGTCCGGGGTCATCAGCACGGACGTCATCAGGCCCAGCGAGCCGAAGCCCTGTGCCACGGTGTCAGACTGGACGTCGCCGTCGTAGTTCTTGCAGGCCCAGACGTAGCCGCCTTCCCACTTCATGGCGGAGGCAACCATGTCATCGATCAGACGGTGCTCGTAGGTGAGGCCGGCTGCTTCGAACTGGTCCTTGAACTCGGCGTCGAAGACTTCCTGGAACAGATCCTTGAACTGGCCGTCGTAGGCCTTCAGGATGGTGTTCTTGGTGGAGAGGTACACCGGGTAGTTCCGCTGCAGGCCGTAGGCGAAGGAAGCCCGGGCAAAGTCGCGGATCGAGTCGTTGAAGTTGTACATGCCCATGGCGACGCCGCCGTCGTCACCGTAGGTGACAACCTCGGTCTTGATTTCTTCCCCGCCGTCCTTGGGGGTGTAGGTCAGCGTCAGGGTGCCGGCACCGGGAACCTTGAAGTTGGTGGCCTTGTACTGGTCGCCGTGGGCGTGGCGGCCAATGATGATCGGCTTGTTCCAGCCCGGGACCAGACGCGGGATGTTGGAGATGATGATCGGTTCGCGGAAGACCACGCCGCCGAGGATGTTGCGGATGGTCCCGTTCGGGGAAACCCACATCTTCTTCAGGCCGAATTCCTCAACGCGTGCCTCGTCGGGGGTAATGGTGGCGCACTTGACGCCCACGCCGTGTTCCTTGATGGCGTTGGCAGCGTCAATGGTGACCTGGTCATCAGTGGCGTCGCGGTTCTGGATCGAGAGGTCGTAGTACTTCAGATCTACGTCCAGGTACGGGTTGATCAGACGGTCCTTGATGAACTGCCAGATGATGCGGGTCATCTCGTCGCCGTCGAGTTCTACAACAGAACCCACTACCTTGATTTTCTCAGCCACACGATCTCCTTGTGTGTTGGTGGGCGCCGGCCATGTCTTGTGGCATGGCGGAGCCCGTCTTTTAGGCTTGTATTTGAGACCAACTATGCCACAGCCCACTAGGGCCGCCCTAAACTCCGGGACCGCTGATGACGCGTACCGTCCCGGAGTTCCGGCGCGCTGGGAACCTCATCCTCCCAGCCGCCGACCGCAGGGTTTTAGTGGAAGAAGTGCCGTGCACCGGTGAAATACATGGTGACGCCGGCGGCATTCGCCGCTTCGATCACCTCGTTGTCACGGATGGATCCGCCGGGCTGGACGACGGCGCGGACACCGGCATCGAGGAGGATCTGCAGGCCGTCGGCGAACGGGAAGAAAGCATCGGATGCAGCCACGGAACCGCGTGCGCGCTGCTCCTCGGGTCCACCCAGGGTGTTGGCCCGCTCCACGGCGAGGCGGCAGGAATCCACCCGGTTGACCTGGCCCATACCCACGCCCACCGATGCGCCGTTATGCGCTAGCAGGATGGCGTTGGACTTTGCCGCCCGGACCGCCGTCCAGGCGAAGGCAAGGTCAGCGAGCATCGCTTCGTCGGCTGCGGGTCCGGAAACCAGCGTCCAGTTTTCGGGCTGGTCCCCTTCTGCCTGCATCTTGTCCGACTTCTGGATCAACATGCCGCCGGAGACCTGGCGGAATTCGGCCGCGCTGCGGCCGTAGCCGTCCGGCAGGGTCAGCAGGCGGATGTTCTTCTTGGCGGAGAGGATCTCCACTGCTTCGGGCTCGAAGTCCGGAGCAATGACCACCTCGGTGAAGATGTCCTTGACTGTTTTGGCCATGCCTGCGGTGACTGTGCGGTTGGCCGCGATCACGCCGCCGAAGGCGGAAACGGGATCGCAGGCGTGCGCCTTGGCATGGGCATCGGCGATCGGATCGGCCGCGTCCGGGGATGCCACTGCCACGCCGCACGGGTTGGCGTGCTTGACGACGGCGACGGCCGGCTCGCTGAAGTCGAAGGCAGCGCGCAGGGCGGCGTCGGCATCGACGTAGTTGTTGTAGGACATCGCCTTGCCGTGCAGCTGGTCCGCCTGTGCCACGCCGGGCTGTGCGCTCTTGTCCACATACAGGGCCGCCTCCTGATGCGGGTTTTCGCCGTAGCGCAGTACCTCGGACCGTTCCAGAGCCAGGCCGGTGTAGGCCGGCCAGGTGGTGCCTTCCTCGGTTCCGTCACCAAACTGGTCCGCCGTCCAGGCTGCCACTGCAGTGTCATAGGCGGCGGTGGAGGCGAAGGCCTCGGCGGCCAGGCGGCGGCGCTGGTCCAGGTCAAAGCCGCCTTCGGCAGCTGCGGTGACAACCTCGGCGTACTTGGCCGGGTCAACAACCACGGCAACGGAAGGGTGATTCTTGGCGGCGGCCCGGACCATGGACGGTCCGCCGATGTCGATCTGTTCCACCACTTCATCCTGGCTGGCTCCGGACTTCACGGTCTCAACGAACGGGTAGAGGTTCACCACCACGAGGTCGAAGGGTTCAATGTCCATTTCAGCGAGCTGGGCCACGTGGTCCTCGCGGCGGCGGTCGGCCAGGATACCGGCGTGTACGCGGGGGTGCAGTGTCTTGACCCGTCCGTCCAGGCATTCTGCAAACCCGGTGATCTCGGAGACCTCCGTGACGGGCACGCCTGCAGCGGCAATCTGCTTGGCGGTGGAACCGGTGGACACGATGCTGACGCCGGCAGCGGAAAGGCCCTGAGCCAGTTCCGTCAAGCCGGTCTTGTCATAGACCGAGATCAGGGCCCGGCGGATCGGTACACGGTTCAGCGGCTGAGAGCTCACGCAATATCTCCAAAGTAAGAGGGTGTCGGTGGCTACAGTTTAGGTCACAGTGCCCTGGCGGGCAGAGTGTGAAGCTCAGGCCGAGTGTGAAGCTCCGGCAGTGTGAACGCCTGCCACACGATGACGAGCTGCGCCGGATTGGTGCGGCAGTCCTACCACTGGCCCGGAAGCGGCGGAGCGGTGGAGCGGTACATGTGGCCGGTTGGCGTAGTGGTTACTACGCTGTGCCGGTCTGGCGGATGGCCCGCCCGGTCTCGGACTGCGTGGTCTGGGACTGCGGGGCCTTGGACTGCGGGGCCTTGGACTGCGAAGGATGCGGGTGCTCCTTCACTCCGGGCTGTCCATCCTGGCGCTTCTTTAGCCTGATTGCAGGCCACGCATAACCCCTGTATGTTCTCTGCGCTGGTGGGGCCTCCCTCGCGGAATGGTTTGATGTGGTCATAGTGCCGGATCGGCGCCCCACACCACGGTGTCCGGCAGATCTGGTCGCGGGCGGCTATCAGCCGGGCCAGACCGTCCGGAACCAGCCTGGCGCGGGAGTCCATGGCGGTGAGCCGACCGCTGTCCGGTGCCGTGTAGAGCCGGCGAAGCCACACCTCTGTGCGGGGCTCCCTGCGGACAGGGCGGGACTGCAAACTGCGGTTGCTGCCCTCTTCAGCCTCTCGTACCTGTTCCGTGTCTATTTCGATTCTCCTGGTCCTTCTGGTCCTTCTGGTTTTCCCGCTGTCGCTCTTGTATTTATTGCTGCTGCGGATCAGGTCCCGCGCCCACTGCGCGGGGACAATTCCGTACCCGGCCAGCACGGCTGGCTCCGCCCCGTTGGGCACGAACGCCTCAGCCGGGC
Organism: Arthrobacter sp. UYP6; assembly: GCF_040547315.1. Taxonomy (NCBI): domain Bacteria; kingdom Bacillati; phylum Actinomycetota; class Actinomycetes; order Micrococcales; family Micrococcaceae; genus Arthrobacter; species Arthrobacter sp. UYP6. The sequence continues at coordinate 81,632 of NZ_JBEPPM010000002.1, read as the reverse complement.
CACCCGGATCAGCCGGGCCACCAGAGGCCGGAAGGACTCCGTGCAGCAGTGTCCTGTCCGTCATGATCAGCTGCACTTCCACCCGCAGGTCCTCCGCTCGGGCCTGACCGGTCAACAGTTCAACGAAGGTATCGGCCATGACCTGGCCCTTAGAACGGGGATCTCCCCCAGCTCGGGCCCGGTCGGCCGTCCGCGTCAATGCCGCCATCACTCCCACGCCCTGGGCTACCGGCAGCAGCGCGCTCACGTACGTCATGGTGTCCGGTGCCGGACGACAGGATACAAACCGATCCGAAGCAGCCTTTGCCGCCCGGTTCACCACGCTGAGCGGATCCAGTCCGTAGGACAGGGATTTGATCGCGGCAATCAGTTTCCGGTCTCCCAGCTGCTCAAGTCTGTCCTGGTCACCGGCGATCAGCTCGTCGACCTTCTGCCGATCGACCAGGGTCAGACAGGCAGTCTCCCGCACCAGAATGGTGGCCCGCCATTCGCTAATGACTCCGCGGCTCAAAGCGCGCAGGGTATGCGGCATCTCAGTACTGAGGATGCGCGCCAGCCCCAGCAGCCGGCCACCGTTATTCGGAGACTCGCGCCGGGCCAGCGCAACCTGCGCTGCCACCCCACGGCCCAGCTGCTCCGCTTTCACTCCAGCACGCGCCTGGCTCCGTCTGGATGACTCGTCAAAAACCGCGGCAGCGCGAGCCTGCGCGGCACAAATACTGCCTTTGAGTTCTTCCAACACCCGGATGTGATCGATCAACTGTGCTCTTACCGAGGTCTCTGCAGCTTCCAGCGCCGCGGCGTCCGACGTGTTACAGCGTTCGCTGGCCGCCGCGGAGGCCGGACCTGGGTTTGTGCTGCTCCTGCCAATAGCCCTGCTAGGAGCCCTGTCATGAGCGGGTGAGTAGTACATGTCTTCTATTTTAGTGATGTAGATCATGAAGTGAGCCGTGTTTAGTTACGGGACATTTCAAGAAAAACACTCGAATATTTTTGCTGATTACCTGCCCCCATTGGATTTCCCAAGAGCTGCCGGCCTTTGCACGCCGTCGACCGGTGAACCTCGTTACTGCTACCCCTCTGCAAGCAGACAACTCCCCTCCGGTTTCCCACATCATCCGGCCCGCGATGTACAGTTTCTTCGGACCTGCCGCGAGGGCTGGCCAATCCCCGCACCTCCGCCGCTTGGAAGGCCTTCCCATGACAACCACCGACACCCTGCCTACGGGCGATCAGGTGGTCCAAAACCTGCCGTGGAAGTGGAAAGTGCAGGGACGCATCTTCATCATCGGCGGCCTGGGTTTCATGTTCGACGCCTGGGACGTGACCCTGAACGGGGTCCTCATTCCGCTGCTTTCCAAGCAGTGGGACCTGGTGCCTGCCCAGGCCGCATGGATCGGCACCGCGAACCTGCTGGGCATGGCCATCGGGGCGTTTGTCTGGGGCTCAATTGCCGATGCCATTGGCCGCAAGAGAGCCTTCACCGCCACCCTGCTGGTCTTTTCACTCTTCACCGTGCTGGGCGCCTTCTCCCCGGACATCATCTGGTTCTGCATCTTCCGCTTCATGGCAGGCTTCGGCCTTGGCGGCTGCGTCCCCGTGGATTACGCCCTGGTGGGAGAGTTCACCCCCCGTAAACAGCGAGGCAGGGTGTTGACGGCGATGGACGGCTGGTGGCCGGTGGGCGCAGCGCTCTGCGGCGCAACCTCGGCGCTGATCATGGCCACCCTGGCCGACTGGCGGTTCACCATGCTGATCATGGTGCTGCCGGCACTGCTTGTCTTCTGGGTCAGGCGGTCCGTGCCCGAATCTCCCCTCTTCCTGGTCCGCAAGGGACGCACAGCGGAAGCCGAAACGGTCATCAACGGGCTCATCAAGAGCACCGGTTCCACGGTGACCCGCTGGCGGCTGCCCGAGCCGGAGGAACCCGCGAAGCTGTCGCTGCGGGCCGTCGGGACCCAACTGACGGACCTCTGGCGGTACAGCTGGAAGATCACGCTGACCGCATGGTCCCTCTTCTTCACCGTGCTGCTGGTCTACTACCTCGCGCTCACCTGGATGCCCAAGATCCTCGTGGATTCGGGCTTCAAGGAATACGCAGCGTTCCTGACCACCTCGGGGATGGCCGCCGTCGGACTCTTGGGAGTGATTGTTGCCGCCCTGTTGGTTGAACGTGTGGGACGCAAGTGGATCCTGGCCGTCACCGGCCCGCTCTCCGCGCTCATCCTCGTGATTGTTGCGCTGGTGCTGGACGTGCCGGCAGCGGCCACGGGCTGGCTGTTGGCCTACGGATTTGTGGTGCAGGTAGCCATCCCGGTGCTGTACGCCTATGTCTCCGAGCTGTACCCCACCGAGCTGCGCGGCAGCGGATTTGGCTGGGCTTCCACTGTCTCGCGCATTGGTGCAGGCTTTGGTCCGCTGATCTTCGTCTCCATCAGCTGGCCCTATTTGGGCCTGCCGCTGTCCTTTGGACTTGCCGGTGCCCTGGTGGTGCTGGCCGTGATCTGGATGATGCGGTTTGCGCCGGAAACCCGGGGCGCTGCCCTGGACTAAGGGGAACCGGCCGCCTACTTGTTCAGCGCAGGGAGGCCCTCGGCGCTGACCCTGCGCAGCGTTTCGATCAGCAGCCGACGTTCCTGGACCTTGATGCGCTCGTGCAGGGTTTCCTCGGTGTCGTCGTCCAGAACCTCCACGGCAGCCTGCGCCAGGATCGGACCGGTGTCCACCCCGGCGTCGGCAATGTGCACGGTGCAGCCGGCGACTTTGACCCCGTAGGCCAGAGCATCGCGCACCCCGTGGGCCCCGGGGAAAGCGGGCAGCAGCGCCGGATGCGTATTGAGGTAGCGGCCTTCAAAAGCCCTGATGAAATGCTCGTCCACAATGCGCATAAAGCCCGAGGACAGCACGATGTCCGGGTGATAGGAGGCCACTGTTTCCGTCAGGGCCGCATTCCACTCCGAGCGCACCGGATAGTCACGGAAATTCACCACAAACGTCTCGAAGCCGGCGTCGGCTGCACGCTGCACACCAAGGGTGCCTGGTCGGTCGGCTCCGACGGCGGCGATATCGACGTCGAGCTTCCCCTCCGCCACGGCGTCCAAAACGGCCTGAAGGTTGGATCCGGTGCCGGACACGAGAACAACAATGCGCATGCGTCAACCTTAGGCTCAGCCGTCGCCTAGGGTTAAACCATGAACAACGACGGCCGTGCCCCTGACCAGACTCCCCCGCCGTTGCAGCAGGCACCCAAAAAGACCCCCGCCACCGACGAACAGAAGCAGAGCACCCGCGGCTACCTGCGGGTTTTCGGTGCCCTGGTTGTTGCCCTGCTGCTCACCTCGGGGCTCGCCCTGCCGTGGAAAGTGGTGCCGCTGGTGCTGGGAGTGGCCGCCGTCGTCGTCGGCATTATGACGCTGGTCAAGGTGCTGCGCTTCAGCACCGGCCCGGTGCAGATGTTTGTGACCTCTCTTGGCCTGGTGGCGTCTGTGGTGATGACGCTTGGTCTTGGACTGGCCGTTGCCACGTGGGACAGTACCGAAAAGCTTGAAAACTGCATGCGCAACGCGCTGACCATGGAAGCCAAGGACCAGTGCCAGTCCGAGTTCAGTAACGGACTCTTTCAACGCTGAAAAACGGCCGCGGGATCTTCCCGCTGATGGGGAAGCTGGCGGCGGCCTGCCTCCTGGTGACACTGTTCGGGCTGGTGGCCGGTCCCCCGCTCGTGGGGCTGCGCCCGCTGACCGTTCTGAGCTCCTCGATGGAGCCCTCGCTCCGCCCGGGGCATGTGGTGCTGGTGCGTGAGGTGGATCCGGCTACCGTCCAGGTGGGTGAGATCCTGACCTATCTGCCCGCCGGTGCTGCGCCCGATGCGCTTCCGATCACGCACCGGCTGACCGGTTTCGCCGCGGCCGCAGATGGGTCGCGTGAGCTGGTTTTGCAGGGCGACGCGAATTCGCTGCCCGATCCGGCGGTCCCGCCATCAGCCCTTCAGGGCAGGGTGGTGGCTACGCTCCCCTATCTGGGATATCCGGACCTGCTGGCGCAGCGCGGCGACCTGGGCTGGCTCCGCCCGGCGCTTGGCCTGGCGATGTTTGGTTACGCCGCGCTGCTGTTTTTCCAGCACGTCCGTCAGCGGCGCTCCTCGCGCTCCAGCCAGGGCCCGACGGCGTAACCCACCACCACGCCCACAGCCACTTCGGCAGCAATCCAGAGGCCCGTCCATAGCGGGTCCGCGCCTATGTCAACAAAGCGGCCGATGCCCGCAGACCCTCCCGAGATCAGGACGGCGGCGGCAGCCAGGATCCCGGACACCAGACCCACGAAAGCGCCCAGCAGGAGCGTGGAGACGGTTGCGGTGAACCAGCGTGCCCGGATCTTCAGCGAGAGCCATTCATCAAAATGGTTTTCTCCTTCGCGGAGGAACCACCAGCCGGCCAGGAAGCCCGCGATAACGGGCAGGATCAGCACGGCAACGGCATATTCCGCTCCGCCGGCGGGCAGCGCGGCCAGCACCGGAACGGCCGGCAGCGGACCAACGGTTGTTTCCAGCGGGCTGATCAGGCTCCCGGTTCCCAGCGAGAAGCCGGCTCCCGAGGTCCAGCCCAGTGCCCAGCCCACAAAGTTGGGCATCAATCCCAGCTCGACGACGGTCAGTACCACCCCGCCGATAATTCCGGCATCCAGGTGCTGGTAGACAGTGACGATTTCAGCCCAGCTCATGGCCAGCGCCACCGTCACCAGCAGGGCGGAGAAGCCCAGCGCTGCGACGATACCCACCGCTCCGGCGCGGATGACGGCCCACACGTACGAGCCGGCCCAGCGCGAGTGCTGGCTGGTGCGGGAGATCCAGTCGGTCAGGTCCACGCCGATCAGCCGCACCCAGGACCCGGACTCGCGGCGGGCACCGACGATTAGTCCCAGTCCCGCCGAGATCAGCGGAATCAGGGCCCCGGCAGTCACCGAGACGGCGACGTCGTCGTTGCCGGAGAAGTAAGCCGCCGCACCGCCGAGCAGGGCGTAGGTTGCCAGCGCCCCCAGCAGCGCCTGCCAGAGCTGGTCCGTGTAGGACGCCTTGGCCAGCCGGCGGCCGGCGCGCCAGGACAGGAAGAACGGAATGAGCGTCAGGCCCAGCGGGAACAGCGAGAGCACACCGGAGGTTACCCCGGTGGCCACGGTTCCGGCGGGAAAGGTCAGGGTCAGCGGCACCCCGTGGATCAGGAGCCATCCCTGTCCGCCGAGCCGGGCCAACGAGGCGAAGTCACGGTCGGTGAAGCCGCTGGCAAACCAGACGCCGATCAGCGGCAGGAAAATCATCAGGGCGGAGAGGACTGCAGCCTGGCCGAGCTCGACCACTCCCTGCAGCCACAGGGGCATGGGCAGTACACCCGGAGTTTTTGGGCGGGTAGAAAGTTTCATCGTTCCTATCGTCCCACCCGGTGCGCGGCGGGCCGTTCAGGAGCTGCCGCGAGTCGGCTGCTGCGAAGGGCCTGCCGTGCTCAGGCGGCCAGGTCGAGCTGCCGTGCTCAGGCGGCCAGGTCGAGCTGCCGTGCTCAGGCGGCCAGGTCGAAAATCCCCTTGGCCAGTGCGGCTGCGGCACCGATGAACGCAATGATGACCACGGCGGCCCGTGCCTGGTCATCGCGGATGAAGCGTTGCAGCTTCTCGCCGGCGTAGATCCCGCCGATGATCATCAGGGCGATCAGCCCCCAGGCCCAGGGCTCGAACGGCGGCATCTGGCCCGGGTCCAGAGACAGCTTGGAGGTCAGGGTGACAATGGCAATGGTGACGAAAAACGGCTGCAGGGTGGCGGCGAAGGGACGCTGGGGCCAGCGGGCCATCAGCGCGTACGCACTGACCGACGGTCCGCCCACCCCGGCCACCGCGTTGGTCACTCCGGACAGAAACCCCGCAACAGCCTTCGGTGCATTGCCGGTCACCGTCACCGAGGAACGCTGCATCACCAGCGATGCGGTCAGCGCAACCAGCACAATGGCACCCACCACCACGGCCATGGGTGCTGCCGGCAGGTACACGGCTGCAACCGATGCGGGGATGCTGCCGAAGACTGCCGGGACGGCCAGCCAGCGGTACATGCTCCAGTCAATGTCCTTCCAGACCCGCAGCATGATCAGCGCCGAGGACACCAGACCGCACACATTCACCATCAGCACGCCGCCGTGAGATCCCAGCAGGATCACCAGGAACGGAGAAATGAGCAGGGCAAAGCCGAGGCCGGCGATGCGCTGTGCAATGGCGCCGATGAAAATGGCAACGAGTACGACGATGAGGAGTCCGGTAGTCACCCGAACACACTACGCTGGACAGATGGTTTCCCCCGTAACGGTCCTGCAGACAGCGGACTGGCGCCAACGCGTTTTCGGCCTGTACGCCCAGGTGCGCCTCACCGCCCAGGAGGTGTCGCCGTCGTACGCCCACGAATTGTGGCGCGCCGAACGGGACCGACTCTTCGCCGAGCACCCCGTCTCACCGTTGAAGCCGCACGCCCGGGAACGTTTCCGCGGGTTGGAAGTGGCCGCCTACAACCCGGACCTGCGCTGCGATGCACTGATCGACGACGACGGCGCCGGGGAACGGATGGAGGTGCCCACCGGAACGGACGGCGTGGTGCCGTTTGTCCGGCTGGGTACCGTGGCGGCCGACGGCGTGGGTCGGTTGGCGGTGTGGCGTCTGGCCTCGTACGGTGGCGGGATCTTCCTGCCCGTCCGTGATGCGCTCTCCGGCACGGACGGCGGAAGCTACGGCGGCGGCCGGTACCTGCTGGACACCATCAAGGGTGCGGATCTTGGGCTGGGTGCGGCTCCGGGCAGCCTGGTCCTGGACTTCAACTTTTTGTACAACCCGTCCTGCGCCTACGACGAGGCATGGGCCTGCCCGCTGCCCGGCCCGGATAACCGGACGGACGCGCCGTTGGCGGTTGGGGAAATGTACGCGGAGTACTAACGGAGGACTGCGGGCGGGGGGCGACGGAGGGCGGGCTCTGGTCTGGCTCTCGACGCTTTTCAGCCGCGGGCAGGCCTGGGGCCAGCACGCGTTCCCACTCTTTGTGGCTGGTGTTTCTGCTGGGGTCACTCTGGCCCCACGAGGTATCAAAGAGTGGGAACCTGCGCTCCGGGGACTCCCGCGCGACGCCTTTTCCAATGTTCAGGAATCCTTCGCAACACCCTTAATCTTCACCAAGGATTACGCCGCATGCCTAAGCTGGACCCGTGACTACTTCTGTTAGCCCAGCAACTCCCGCCGACGCACAGGAACTGGCAAAGCTGGCCGCGCTGACCTTTCCCCTCGCCTGTCCGCCGGCCGTCACCGCAGAGGACAGTGCCGCCTTCGTTGCCGCACATCTGTCCGAAGACGCCTTCGTGCACTATCTGGCCGACGACTCCAAGAAGATCCTGGCTGCCAGGCAGGACAGCGACCTCATCGGCTACGCACTGCTGGTCTTCTCCCCGCCCAGCGATCCGGAGGTCACTGAAGCCCTGCAGCAGCTGCCCGGTCCGGCAGCGGAACTGTCCAAGTGCTATGTCCATCCCGCTGCCCACGGCACCGGGACGGCTGGTGCACTGATGCAGGCAGCCATGGACACCGCCGTCGTATCCGGTTGCCGAACGTTGTGGCTGGGAGTGAATGACCTGAACCTGCGGGCCCAGGCGTTCTACCGCAAGTCCGGTTTCAGCGAGGTTGGTAGGAAGAACTTCACTGTGGGCGGACATATGTTCCGCGACTTCATCCTCGCCCTCCCGCTCCCCGTCGGGGACAAATGACACACTGATTCCGTGCAGACGTTCCTCCCCTACGACGGTTTCAGCCGCAGCGCCAAGGTCCTGGACCAGGCTCGGCTGGGCAAGCAGCGTGTGGAAACCCTGCAGGTACTCCGCGCGCTCGTGATCCCGGACTACGGCTGGCAGAGCCATCCGGCCATGAGGATGTGGATGGGCTACGTTCCGGCCCTGACCGCCTATGGGCTGGCGATGACCAATGAGTGGCTCTCCCGCGGTCACGCCGACACTGTTTACGAGCAGCTCCTGGAGTTTGCGCCGGACGCTGCGGATACCGACGTCGTGCTTCCCCCGTGGTTTGGGGACGCCGCGTTCCACGAGAGCCACCGGTCCAACCTGATCACAAAATCTCCCGAGGTCTACGCGCCGCTGTTCCCGGATACTCCCGGCGGGCTGCCGTACGTGTGGCCCGAGCCCGAGCATCCCTCGCTCCCCTCCGACCCCGCCGGCGACGGCGTTTGGGTGGCCCGGGCGCCGTTGGACAAGGCGACTGGAGCTCCGGTGATCGAGCTGCCGATGCTGTCAGTGAAGGGAACACCCATAACGGGTAAGAAGGGCCGCCAGCTGGCGGCGTTCCTGGAGGACATGGACGACGGCGACGACGTCGTCGTCCTGGGTGCCGACCGTTCCGTGTTGTGCGTCGGCACTGTTGGGCCGGCATCTCTGACCAACGACACAGCCAGGCGGACCGTGTCGGTCCGCGGCAACGTTCACCGGGTGGCGTTCAAGTACCCTGCTTTACTGCAGGACCCCCGAACCCTGTTTCGGGTCCCCCGTCCCGCTTCTCTCTAACACATATGGGGCAGGCCCGCCTGAGTTAGGTTTCCGCTCTAGACCGACGTTTGTTAGATAGTGTCCACGAGGTCCACGATCCACCGACCATCCGTATATGTTGCTTCCATTATTTGATCAAATGAATATCTAGACGCAAAGTTCTGACTATACAAAACCCCATTTGGGCCACGGTTGTAGCTATTGTTTTCTTGAATGCTCAAAATTACCTGATAGCGCCCCTTCGGCGTTAATACAAACGCGCTATTATGATCCAGGATGGTCAGTGTCCCGCCCTGCACCCAATCGTCATCGACATAGCCCTTTTCCATTGATACATAGAACGATTCGCAGATTTCACACTCGGGCCCACTTAGCTCCCTCACATGGGATGTATCTCCGGTTTCATATCCATAGTTCACCAGGCTGAACCAGTACGCCGCGAAAGATTCCAAGCCCTCCTTGGACTCCTGCTTCGCAAGTTCAGGCATCACCGGCAACGGAACGTTCTCCGCAGGACCATTAGCGGTTGCCGGCTTATACGCCGCAGTAGGTGTCGGCGTTGCGGTCGGAGTTGGGGTCTCGCTGGGATCAGCAGTCCCAGTTGGCGGTGATGCGCTCGAAGAGCCAGTCTCAGCAGCCTCAACCTGTGGCTCCACGGAACTCGTGCAGCCGCCCAGGACCAGGACGGCAGCCAAACCGGCGGCACCGAGGCGGACAAAAGCTGGAGCAGCAGAAGGGACGCGGGTGCGGAACATCAAAATACCCCCATGGCAGAAATGGTGCGGGACTGGATGTGATGCCAACAGTACGTGGCTGCACTTCGGCCTTGGAGTTATCCACAGCACTCTGGCGCAAATCTGCAACCAAATAAGAAGGAGGAAGTTTCGACCCGGAGATGATACCTGCACTCTTACCAAACCCCGAAGAGCTTTTATGTCGCAGCGTTAAAACTAACAACCGAAGCCGTTGGGGTTTACGAGGCAATCGTCAGCAACGTTCTGCGACTCAGATTTCCAAACGCGCAGAGTCTGGGGATCGCTCTCCACCGATGCCCGTCCGTCTATTGGGATCATAGGACCACCATTGATGGAATAAGTCCCGGTGTAATATACGACGATGGAAATCAGGTAATCTCCTGGGGACAAATAGGCATGACTAGTGGCTGTCGGTTCCCCTAATCGCTCCGCTGGCAGGGCGGCACCAGCGAACGAGACCGGCCCATACGAGCTGCCATCCCCATAGTGCCATTCGAATTCAGTAGGGGTAGCCACTATCCGAATGTCTTGCCCCAGAAGGGTCATATCGAAAGGCTGCACCTCAGCATTGATATACATGTTGTTTTCCATACCCACTAAGCTGTGAGGATTTGGTTGTGTTACAAAATTGCTAGAAGCAATGGGTCGCTCCTGAAAATCAGTTTCAATTCTGCCTTCTATTTCTGCCACTACATTCGGATTAACTGAATAGACGCACCAAGGCCCACCCGGCAGGCGCTGCCACTCTGCCATGGGAGTTACCAGTAGCCCTGAATACCACCACACCAAGCGTCCATCCGGACCAAGCTTGCAATCGCCCGCTATGCCGCGGAGGCAATCGATATATCCGACGTCCCCGTCAAAACATTCCAGTTCGAAATAATACCCATTTTTGTCCTCAGCAAGCCCAATCTCAGCCGAGGTCCAGACACCACTACCTTCGTGCCTAGTCCATGTCCCGGTAACCTTGCCATCTTCGAGATTTCCCCCGCCCTCAACTTTGGCGATGGAAGGAGCGCTGGCGCAGAGCATCAAGAGAACACATACAGTCCATACGGCAACGCTACGCCAGATGTTCTTAATAACGTTCATTTCTATATATTTTCAACTAGTACTGCATACCAGGAGCCATTCCCATAGGAGGCTTCGATCAACTGTACTGCCGGTGAATAGATACCATCCTTTGATCCATAGTGAATGCCCCCAGGGCCATAGAACTCCAAGTCCTCTTGAGTGAACAATCTGAACCGGTAATCTCTCTAAGTGGCTCCGGATCACCTGTCTCATACCCGTAATTAATTAGGGAGTACCAGTATTCCGCGAAAGCCTCCAGCCCTTCCTTCGACTTCTCCTTCGCCAACTCAGGCATCACTGGCAGCGGAACATTCTCCGCAGGACCCTCAGCGGTTGCCGGCTTGTAAGCAGCAGCAGTAGGAGTAGGAGTAGGCGTCACGGTCGGAGTGGCAGCCTCGCTGGGACTGGCACTCCCGCTCGGCGAGGCGCTGGAAGTGACTTTCTGCTCGGCGGCCTCCGCATCAGGCTCAGCACCGGAGCCGGAACACCCACCCAAAACCAGGACAGCCGCCACCCCGGCAGCGCCCAAGCGGGCAGAAAGGCGGGCAGAAACAGGAACAACAGAACGGGCGCGAGTGCGGAACATCAAAAACCCCCAGGACAAAAATGGTGCGGGACTGGACGTGACGCCAATAGTACGAGGCTGCGCCACAGCATACGGAGTTATCCACAGCACGCCAGAGAAAACAGAAAAGCGCCCACATCCGAGCCCGGCTCCTGCAGTCAGTCCATATCCCGGAGCGACATCAGCATCCGCTTCACATCGCGGAATTCCGGGCTCTCCTTGTATTCAGCAGCAGCATCCAGATAGGACTGGCCCGGAGAGAGGGCCTCCACCGGATACATGCCCGCAAAACGGCCGCCGCTGGATTCCGTAAAGGTGAAGAAATCGAAGAGCCCGCACTGGCCGCGGTCGCCGATCTCACTGACCACCGCATAGGTGGCCACCGGCTCACCCCGCTCCGGGGTGGAGAAGGCAACGGAGCGGTAGACAAACCTCTGGTCCGTGCCCTGCGCCGATCCCAGCTCCGGCATCGGCTGGGAGTCGTACTCCGTGTACTGCACCGCCTCATCCGGGTCGGCGCATACAAGATCGGTAATGATCCCGGTGTCCAGCCGGGCAATCAGGTCTCCCCCGGCGTCGTTCACCTGGATCGACACGCCCCCGGCGGGATCATTGGCCAGCGGCTGGACTTCCTCCACCGTCCAGTCGGCACGGTGTTCAAAGGCGAGTGCCCCGTCCGGGGTGGCGTAGGACGGCCAGTTGCCCGGGGCAGAGGAAGGTTCCCCGGTGTCCGCAGGAACGGCACAGGATGACATACTGAGCACAAGCAGCGTCGCCGCCGCCAGCGTGGTGTTACGGTAGCTCACATCAGCTCCCCGGAGATGTCCGCGCTAGCACTCAATGCTACCTGTGCAGCGGCACCCGAGCCCAGAGCATCCGGTCTTTCCGGGAAGCGCCCGGCATCCCCGGGCCACGACCCGGCAGGCCAGCAGTACATCTACGTGCAGAGCCGCACGAGCCGCGCGCCTTCTGCGCGGCCGCCGACCCCGCACACGAACTTATTGGAGGTTCCGATTACAGATATAGCAGCAGAACACGATGTGTATTTCGGCACCCCCGAACCCGAGCATGAGAGCGAAGACCTCCAAACCGCGTCCCTTGCCGTGGTGCAGCGGGTGGAGCACCGGCCCGACGTCGTCAAGGTCAAGGGCCGCCTGACCCTCATGGACACCGGCCTGACACCCAACCAGGCCATGGTCGAGGACCTCATGTTTGTCCGCAAAGTCCTGGAGAACGCCGGCGTCACCTACCTGCTGGTGCGCGGCAATGATCAGCGCCCGGTCATCGCGGTCGATTTGGCCCACCGGGAGCAGCTCCGCCGCGCCATGGTGGAAGCCTGCCGGGAGGAGCCCTTCTATTCACGCAGCGTGGATACGAAAAAGACCCGCACCCTGCTGATTGCCGACGGTGTACTCTCGCCCTCGGAGCGGTCCCGGATCATCAGGGTCTACCGTCCCAGGGCCGTCAGCGGAACCAACCTCACCTTCGGCCCGTCGGCCGGGGTGCAGCTGGAGCTGTGGGACCTCACCGGCCCGGAAATCACCCTGCCCGTGGAAAACTCGCTGACCCGCCGCACCCTGCCCGCCAACGAAGTGGTCCGCGGCACCGTGGAAAAGCACGGACTGACCTGGCCCACCATCGAGAACATGTTTGCCGACCACGCCACGGACATCGACTTTGACGTGGACCTGGTCTTCTCCTGGGTGGACGGCAGCTCGGCCGAATACCAGGCAGCCCGCGCCGCGCGGATGAAGGATGCCGTGGTTGGCGAGGGCGATGATCATGAGGCCCGTTTCCGCCAGATCAACGAACTCAAGTACGCCCTGCGCTCGGTCTACATGTTTGCGCCCTGGATCCGCCGGATCTTCATCGCCACGGATTCGGACCGCCCGGACTGGCTGGCTGACCATCCCTCAGTGACCTTTGTCCGCGCCGAGGAACATTTCAAGGATCCCTCCGTCCTGCCGACGCACAACTCGCAGGCCGTGGAGTCCCAGCTCCAGCACATTCCCGGTCTGGCCGAGCACTTCCTCTACTCCAATGACGACATGTTCTTTGGCCGCCCGGTGGGCCCGGACCTGTTCTTCTCCCCCGGCGGCATCACCAAGTTCATCGAGGCCAGCACCCGGATTGGTCTGGGCGCCAATGATTCCGAACGCAGCGGTTTCGAGAACGCGGCACGCGTGAACCGCCGCCTGCTTTGGGAGCGGTTCGGCCGGATCACCACCCGCCATCTGGAACACGCCGCCGCTCCGCTGCGCAAGAGCGTGCTGCTGGAGATGGAAGCGGAATTCCCGAACGAGTTTGCGGCCACGGCGGCGAGCACCTTCCGTGCCAAGGACAATATTTCGGTCACCAACTCGCTGTACCACTACTACGCGCTGCTCACGGGGCGCGCTGTCACGCAGGAAACCGCCAGGGTGAAATACGTGGACACCACGTCCTATGCCGGCCTGAAGACCATGGACAAGCTGCTGGCCAAGCGAAACATGGACCTTTTCTGCCTCAACGACGGCAGCTTCCCTGAAGTCCCGGCCGCAGAACGCATGGAACGGGTCACCGACTTCCTCGAGAAGTTCTTCCCCATCAAGGCACCCTGGGAGAAATAGACGACAGAACGACGACGGCGGAGCCCGCCTGAGGTGGGCTCCGCCGTCGTCGTCTGTGGGTAAGGCTGTGCAGCGCGAGCAGTTAGCGCGTGACCACCACGTGTTCGTCGGGAACACAGTGGGTCATGGTCAGTCCCTCCACATTCCGCGGCCCGTTGGAGCCCAGGTTGTTCATCCACGCCTCCTCAGCGTCGGACAGGGTTTGGGTGGACAGCGGCCCCAGGTCCCGGACCTCCGGCAAACCGATGCCCAGCCCCTCGCCCACACGCGCGCCGAGTTCGTCGTCGCACATGTAGAAGTGCCAGAGCATGCGCTCCTGCACCGGGCGTTCGGCCTCCCCGATGTTGGCCACAAAGTTGCCCACCAGATCGTCCTTCTCCCACTGCTCCATCAGCTGGTATCGCTGGCCGGCCTGGACGTAGTCGTTGGTGCGCGGAATCCGTGCCCGGGTCAGCCTTCCGGCGAGATCCGGGCCCTGCTCCTCATGAGCCGGCTTGGCTGCCTCCGGAATGCCGCCGGTGATGGAGGGTTCGTAGTTCACGTGCGGGTTCTGCCCCGGCGCCAGATCGGTGAAGAAGGACATCTGGCCGCCGCGCTGGTTGGTGGCCGCCGGAGCATGCTTGGGCGAATTCACCGGCAGCTGCAGGTAGTTCGGACCCACCCGGTACCGTTGGGTGTCCGAGTAGCTGAAGGTGCGGCCCACCAGCATCTTGTCGTCGGAGAAGTCCAGGCCGTCCACCAGGACACCGGTGCCAAAGGAGATCTGCTCCGCCTCGTTGTGGTGGTCGGTGATGTTCCGGTTCAGGGTCATGGTGCCCACGTACTTGGGCACGAAGTCCTGCTCCGGCCAGGTTTTGGTGTCATCCAGCGGATCCCAGTCCAGCTCCGGATGATCGTTGTCATCCATCATCTGCACGTACAGGTCCCACCGGGGATAATTGCCCGTCTCGATGGCCTGGTACAGGTCCTTGGACGCGTGGCCGAGGTCGCCGGCCTGGATGTTCGCGGCGTCCTCCTCCGTCAGAGACTTCACGCCCTGTTTCGGCAGCCAGTGGTACTTCACCAACTTGGTCTCGCCCTGTTCATTCACCCACTTGTAGGTGTTCACGCCGAAGCCCTGCATATGGCGGTAATCCGAGGGGATCCCCCGGGGGCTGAAGAGGTTCACCAGCATGTGCATGGACTCGGGTGTCTGGGACATGAAGTCGAAGATCCGGGCCGGTTCCTGGCGGAAGGTGATGGGATCCGGCTTCAGGGAATGGATGACGTCCGGGAACTTGATGGCATCCCGAATGAAGAACACGCCCAGGTTGTTGCCTACCAGATCCCAGTTGCCTTCCTCGGTGTAGAACTTCACCGCGAACCCGCGCGGGTCACGGGCGGTCTCCGAAGAATCCCGGCCACCGATCACGGTGGAGAAGCGGATGGCGACATCTGTTTTCTTCCCCGGCTCGGAGAACAGATGGGCCCGGGAGTAGCGGTCAATGGGCTCGTCGCCCCATTTGCCGGAGGCTTCAAACTCACCGAAGGCCACAAACCCGCGGGCATGGACCACCCGTTCAGGAATGCGCTCGCGGTCGAAGTGGCTGATCTTTTCCAGGAAGGGGTAATTCTCCAGCGTGGCCGGCCCGCGCGGACCCACGGTCCGGCTGTTCTGGTTGTCATAGACGGGATGGCCCTGTCGGGTGGTGAGGTGCTGGTGGACGGCGGCGTGTTCTTCTCCCTCGGCGGGGTTCGGGTTCTCTGCGTCTGTCATCACGGTTCTCTCTGTTGTGAGGTCGCTGTTGATCAGGGTGAAGATTCTCCTACTTATCTCCACTCTTGTAGTGTGCTGCATCACCCGTCAAGACTGGTTCGGGGTCCCTTGTAGTGGCGGCATCGGTCTGCCCTTGGCAGACTGGGGGCCATGACTACCGAAGAGCGGCCCCCCATTGTCGAGTTGAGCCCTGAACAGTGCTGGCAGTACCTGGAGAAGACCTTCCACGGACGGCTGGCGGTGAGCGTGGATAACCAGCCCAGTATCTATCCGCTGAACTACTACGCGCACGACGGCGTCATCCTCTTCCGTACCAGCCCCGGCACCAAACTGGCAGAGCTGACTGTGAACGACCATGTGGCGTTCGAGGCGGATGGGATCCTGAGCGATCAGGCCTGGTCAGTGGTGGTCAAAGGCACCACCCGCATGCTCGAAGCGCAGAGCGAGATCGACGCCGCGGACGAGCTTCCGCTGCAGCCGTGGGTGCGGACGCTGAAGTACCGGTATGTGGAGATCCAGCCGGAAACAGTTACCGGAAGGTTCTTCAATCTGGGCCCGGAACCGGAACGGTACCCGGAGGAAATCTAACCCGCCCGGGACAATACCCGCCGGAAAAACCCTGCCCGGAGGAAGCTCTTAGGCGGAGGCCAGCTGCTGCGCATCCAGGATCCGCACGCCCGCCGCTTCCAGGCGGCGGGCGGTTTCCGCCTCGTCCACGCGCTCACCGACTGTCTTGTCCTCATCCAGCGGAACCACCGAATGCACCACCGAGTCCTCGTAGACATGCACCATGTTGTAGGCCTGCCCCGCGTCCTGGCCCCGGCTGCCCGGCGTGGTCAGGTCCTGCGTGTAGCAGGTCGCCGAGGCTACCGATACAGGGATGCCGGCAAACGTGGCGAACGTTGAGTAGTGCAGATGCCCGGCGATGATGGACCGGACATCGGTCCCCGCGAGCGCCGCCGCGAGGTCCTGCTGATGGCGCAGCTCCACCAGCACCGTCAGGTCCTGCACACTCGGCACCGGAGGATGGTGCAGGGCCAAAAGCGTCCCGTCCGGTGCCGGGGTTTTCAGAACATCCCGGAGCCAGTCAAGCTGGGCGCCGCTCACCTCACCGTGGTGGTAGCCGGGCACGGTGGAATCCAGAGTGATGATCCGTAGCCCGTTGACCATGTAGACGCGGTCCACCGGCGCCATGTCCGGCGTTTCTCCCAGTAATTCGGCCTTCAGGCTTTCCCGGTTGTCATGGTTTCCCATGGCCCAGATCAGCTTGGCTCCCATGCGCTCGGCCACCGGCGCAACAATGTCCCGGAGCTTGGCATACGCCTGGGGTTCGCCTTTGTCGGCCAGATCGCCGGTGAAGACAATGGCTTCCGGCTTTTGCCCGGATGTCTCCAGCCTGGCAAAAAGTTCTGCCAATCTGGCCCGGCTGTCCACCGCCCCGTACAACGGATCGGGGCCGGCGAGCAGGTGCGTGTCGCTGAGATGAAGAATGAAATGTCGCGGCCGGGGGTGTTCGGCCGGGAGGAAATCCATGAGGACCTTCTTGTGTCGACGACAGCTGGTACTGCGTTCCTTCTGTTCCATCAAAGCAGAGTTTCGAGGCCAGGGTGAACCTTGCACGGCGTGTTCCCCACTCGCTTAGGGCAGGTAACCCGCAGGACCGTCGACAGGCGGGCCTGTCCTGATCCCGGACCGAGTTAAATTGCCTGCTCTGGCGCGCTGCCCCTGGCGCCCGTAGGCTCGGGGATGTCAGCGACTTCACGGGAGGACCCCTCATGAGAATCAGCCACATTCCGCTGCGCCTGGCCACTGGCGCCTACATCCTGAACTCCGGTCTGGGGAAACGCCACCTAGACGAGGAAAGTGCAGCCGGCCTGCAGCAGATGGCGGCCAATGCCTTTCCCCAGGTGATGGATTTGGACCCTGCCCGGTTTGGCAAGCTGCTCAGTGCAGCGGAGATTACGGTGGGGCTGACCCTGCTGACGCCGTTTGTGCCCAGCCGGCTTGCGGGCCTGGTGCTTGGAGCGTTTTCCGGCGGCATGGTGACGATGTATCTAAAGACCCCCGGTCTGACCGAAGAAGACGGCATCCGCCCCACAGCGCAGGGTACGCCGCTGGCCAAGGACGTCTGGATGGCGGGCATTGCCGCTTCGCTGCTTTTGGACCGTAAGAACCGGACCAAGGTCAAGGAAGTTACCAAGCACAAAGAGTCCAAAGTTCCGGCTCCGATCAAGGCAGGGGCGGCTGCCGTGGCCGTCAAAGCGGCCAAGGACATTAAGCACCACAAAGGTCACAAAGACAGCAAGAAATCGAAGTAGCACGGTGTGCCCGGCCCGATGATCCAGTGGGTTTCACGCCGTTGCCGGCATTGTTGCCACGCGACCGCCGGTCGCGTGGCAACCTGCTTACCTATCCGGAAGCAGTGACCCTGATTTCGCACATCCAGCCGGCCGGCACCGGTGCCGTGCCCGGCCTGATTATGCCCACCTGCACGGGTCAACAGTGGGAGACTCCGTCCGAGCGGTCCGCCCCATCGGGACGGCCCTGCGAAAGAAACCCGGCTCCGTGAAAGGAACACCGTCATGGCCGCTGAGCTGCCAGGATTCAGCCGCTTTGATCAATTCGCCGTGCAGGTCAACGGCATTACGGCCACCGGCCGCGTGTCCCGTGACAATGGCGGTGTGGACGGCAGCGCAGAGGCCAGCGGAAATGCCGGAGGCAGCGGTACCAAACCGGCCCTGCTGCTGTTGCACGGGCATCCGGAAACACACCTGATGTGGCACCGGATCGCCGACGCACTGGCGGCGGACTACACCGTGGTGGCTCCGGATCTGCGCGGTTACGGCGGCTCCTCCAAACCCGCCGGCGAACCGGACCACTCCACGTACAGCAAACGCGAAATGGCGAAGGACGCTGTGCTGCTGATGGAACATTTCGGCGCCGAACGGGGGTTCGGCAGTTTTGTCCTCTGCGCCCATGACCGCGGAGCCCGTGTGGGACATCGTCTGCTGGCCGATTACCCGGAGCGGATTAGGAAGGCCATGTTCCTGGACATTGCCCCCACCCTGGACATGTACGCCGGAACCGACCGGGCCTTCGCAGAAGCCTATTTCCACTGGTTTTTCCTGATCCAGCCGGAGCCGCTGCCCGAGGCCCTGATCGAAGCCAACCCGCGGGCCTACGTGGAGAACATCATCGGGAGCCGCTACGCCGGGCTGGCGCCGTTTCCGGCACCGGTGCTGGACGCCTATGTCCAGGCCCTCTCCTCCCCCGGCGCGGTCCATGCCATGTGCGAGGACTACCGCGCCGCCGCAACCATCGATCTGGACCACGACCGGGCGGCCCGCGACGCCGGCCGCACCCCCGACGTGCCGCTGAGGGTGCTATGGGGAGCGCACGGGGTCATCGAGAAACAGTTTGATCCGCTGGCGCTTTGGGGCAAAGCAGTGCCCGGCGCCACCGGCAGGGCCGTGGACGCCGGGCACTATCTTCCCGAAGAAGCTCCGGAGGAAGTTCTGGCCGAGATGCTCGCGTTCTTCTAGTACAGTCCCTGTACTTGGTTCGGTGCTGGGCAGTGTCACGGTGCAGTCCACCAGATGAGTGGGCGTGCGTCCCCTTCATCCAAACCCACCAACACAACGGAAGTAAAGCAAACGCCCATGTCAGGAAGAAAGCGGCGCCATCACTCCGCCGGGCTAACCAGTCCCTCGGCCACCATCCAGTCGTAGGCAACCTGCTCCGGCTCCTGGCCCTCCACGTCCACTTTGAGGTTCAGGGACCGCATGGTTTCATCGTTCAGCTTTGACGCCACCTGTTCCAGCACCGCTTCCAGTTCCGGATACTTCTGCAGTGTCTCGGTGTAGATCACCGGAGCTGCGTTGTAGGCCGGAAAGAAGCCCCGGTCATCCTCCAACACCAGCAGGTCCAGAGCATCGATCCTGCCGTCGGTGGCGAAGACTTCGCCCACTGTGCATTCTCCCTGGTCCACCGCACCGTAGATGGCACCTGTGTCATAGATGCCTATGTTCCGTTCCGGGACCACAGTGCCCCGCGGAATATCGTAGAGCTCGAGCATGGGGTTGAAACCGTCCTGCCGGGAGTTGAACTCGGCGTCCACGCAGAAGGTCAGCTCCTCCACCGGCAGGTTCGCCAGGTCGGAGATGGCGCTGACGCCCAGCTCCTCGGCCCGCGTCCGGCTCATGGCCAGCGCGTATGTGTTGTTCAGCTCCGCCGGTGCTCCCCATGTCAGGCCATTGGCGAGGTCGGCGTCGTGCACCGCCTGCCACTGTTCCTGCTGGTCCGAAATTCCCTGCTCGTTTCCCAGATAGGTCAGCCACGCGGTGCCGGTGTATTCCCACATCACGTCCGCCTGGCCGCTGCGCAGCAGTTCGCGGGCGGGCAGGCTCCCGGGCACATTGCTCAGATCAGTGACCTCGAATCCGGCAGCCTTCGAGGCCAGGACCGCCATCTTGCCCAGGATCAGCTGCTCGGTGAAGTTCTTCGAGGTCACGGTGACTGAAGCGTCCTGGGGCAGGCCTTCAATCGGCTGGATGCTGCCCGGTGCCACCGGCGGAACATAGGACCCGGCTGGCTGCAGTCCACATCCCGAGAGCAGCAGAACGACGACGGCGAGCGCGGCTGCCAGCGCGGCAGCGGCCCGGGAACGCAGTACCGTACGCATCTACAGGCCCTTGGGCCGGGCGATGTGCTCCACGACCCTTCCGAGCCAGTCCACCGTCAGAGCCAGCAGGGCCACCATGACGGCACCGCTGATCAACACCCGGGGCAGGTTCAGGTTCACACCGGTGGTAATCAGCACACCCAGCCCGCCGCCGTTGATGAACGTGGCCAGGGCCGCGGTTCCCACCAGCAGCACCAGGGCGGTGCGGATTCCGGCCAGCATCAACGGCACCGCCAGGGGAAGCTCCACCCGGAACAGCACCCGTGAAGCGCTCATACCCATCCCCCGCCCCGCCTCCACCAGCCGCGCATCCACGTTGTCCAGACCCACCATGGTGTTGCGCAGCACCGGGAGCAGGGCGTAGAGGACCAGGGCCACCACCGCCGTCCTAAATCCGAAGCCCAGCCAGAAGGCCAGGAGCACCACCAGGCCGATGGCAGGAGCGGCCTGCCCAATGTTGACCACCGCCAGCACCGGGCCGGTCAGGAAGCGCAGCGGCTTTCGGGTCAGCAGCACGCCCAGCGGAAGAGCCACCACCAGCACTATGACCGCAGCCAGCGCGGTCAGCCGGAGGTGTTCGGCGGTGTAAACCCAAAGCGTCGCCGGATCCAAGGTGGTCAGCTCCGTCTGGGTCAGCGTTGTTGCCGAAAGCCAGAACAGCAGGACCCCCAGCGCCGCAGCGATTCCGGCCAGCTGCCAGATCAGGCCGCGCCGGGAGTTTTCCCGGACCGGTGAGGAAGCTTCGGTCCGGGTGAGCCGCCCCTCACCCGGGGTGCCCGGCGCTGCTCCGGCCTTCCCTGCCACAATGCTCATGGCCGCCCCGCATCTGTTGAGCTGGCCGGGGATTGTGGCGAGCCTGCCGCCGGCGGCTGCGGAACGGACGATATGGCGTCCCGCTGCGCCCGCACGGCCGCCAGAATCAGCTGCGCGTCGATCCTCCCGACCAGCCTCCCCTTGGCGTCCGTGACCAGCGCGCTGCCGGCGTCGGACACCAGAATGGCGTTCAGCGCATCGGCAAGGGTGTCTGCGGCCTGCACAGTTGGCAGCTGAGGTGCCCGTTCTGCGGGCAGCAGCCGCAGTCCTTCCAGCTGGGCCACGGACAACCAGGCCAGCGGCCTCCCGGTGCCGTCCACCACCGCTGCGGCGTCCTGACCGGCGGACACGGCCTGTGCCAGCAACGCCTGCGGTCCCTCCGCCGCCGTTGCGCTGACAACAGGAAGCGGAGAAACGTTGCTGACGCGGGCCAGGCCCAGCTGTTTGAGGCCGGCTCCAGAGCCGATGAACTGGCGCACAAAGTCGTTGGCCGGCTCGGCCAGGATGCGCTCCGGGGAATCGTACTGCACCAGATGCCCGCCCTCGGCAAACACGGCAATCCGGTCCCCCAGCTTGACGGCCTCATCGAAGTCATGGGTCACAAAAACCACTGTCTTGTTCAGGTCCGCGTGGATGCTGAGCAGCTCATCCTGCAGCCGTTCGCGGGTAATCGGGTCCACGGCTCCGAACGGCTCGTCCATCAACAATACCGGCGGGTCGGCTGCCAGCGCCCGGGCCACCCCCACCCGCTGCTGCTGCCCGCCGGAAAGCTCCTTGGGATAGCGGTCGCGGTACTGCTGGGGGTCCAGGGAGACCAGCTCCAGCAGCTCATCGATTCGCCGGGTGGTGCGCGCCTTGTCCCAGCCGAGCATGGCGGGCACGACGGCAATATTGGCAGCCACGGTCATGTGCGGAAAGAGACCGCCGGCCTGGATCACGTACCCGATGCCGCGGCGCAGCTGGTCCCCGTTGGCAGCGGTGATGTCTTTTCCGCCAAGCAGAATCTGCCCGGAGGTTGGCTCGATGAGCCGGTTGATCATTTTCAGGGTGGTGGTTTTTCCACACCCGGAAGGGCCCACGAGCATCACCATGTCACCGGCCGGGATGTCCATGCTCAGCCGGTTCACGGCCGGGCGGTCCTGGCCGGGGAAGCGCTTGGTCACGTCCCGGAGCAGAATGCCGGCGGCGTGCTGGTCGAGGGAAGAAGGAGTTTCAGACACGGATACCTCGCGGAATGCTCAGCCGGCCCAGGCCGATCAGGAGCAGGTCCAGGATGAGGGCCAGCAGCACCACCCCCACTACCCCAGTCACCACCGACTCCAGGGAATTGGCGCCGCCCAGCCGGGACAGGCCGGAGAAGATGAAGCCTCCCAGGCCGGGGCCCAGGGCATAAGCAGCCACGGCGGCAATGCCCATGACCATTTGCCCGGAGACCCGGATGCCGGCAAGGATCACCGGCCAGGCCAGCGGGAGCTCTATCCGGAAAAAGATCCGGCGCCGCCCCATACCCAGCCCGCGGGCTGCTTCAACCGTGCTCACCGGAACCCCCGCCAGCCCCACAATCGCGTTGCGGAGGATGGGCAGCAGGGCATAGAAGCCCACGACGACGACCGCCGGAAGCACCCCGAATCCCAGCGGTGCGATGAGCAGACCGATGAGTGCGAAGGACGGAATAGTCAGGCCCACTGCGCTGATGCTGTCCGCCGCCGAGCGCCACGCCGGCCGCTGATACGTCAGCGCCGCCGCCAGCACAGCAAGGACCCCGGCAACCACCAGACACTGGAAAACCATACTGAAATGCTGCCAACTGGAAAACAGGATGTCGTTCCAGCGTTGCGAAACGAAGTCTGTCACGCCAAACCCACTTCACATATTGGGTGGGACTACGGTTCTTCCAGCGTAAACCGGGCCAGCTCTGATGGGCAGTGCCCAGCCCGTCGGCAACCGCCTTGGAGGTAAGGCCGGGTGGGCTTTTTGATGCCGCCGCCGTTAAGATCCACGAAAATGCGCACAGAGCCTGGAATTTTCCGGGCCCTGTGCTGCGACGTCATCCTCAGCAATTCGCGGGGACCCGAAACCCTGCAGCCGCTCCTCGTGGAACTGGGCGATCATGCCAGCGCTGCTACGCCGGCAGAGGCGGCGAAAGCCGGGGACGCCGTCGTCGTCACCATTCCTTTGAAGGCTCTCGGCGAGGTGCCCGTGGCGGAGCTGGCAGGCAAGACGGTCATCGACACGATGAACTACTATCCCCAGCGGGACGGAAACATTGAAGAGCTCGACCGCGAATCAACCACCACCAGCGAGCTGCTCCAGGCGCATCTGCCGGACTCACATGTGGTGAAGGCCTTCAACAACATTGTTGCGGACCACCTCACCAGCCAGAGTGCCACCGCAGGCACACCGAACCGGCGCGCCCTGCCGATTGCCGGCGATGACGCCGCGGCCAAGGAACTGGTGGCCGCTCTGATCAATGAATTCGGGTTCGACGTGGTGGATGCGGGACCGCTGTCCGAAGGCTGGCGCTGGCAGCGGGACACCCCGGCCTACGTTACGGCCCTGGACGCCGCAGGACTGGAGCAGGCCCTCGCCGAAGCCGTCCGCTACGCGGACATGCCGTAGCCTGCCGCGCCCCGTTTATAAAAGGAGCCTCCCGCATTGAAACGCAGGAGGCTCCTTTTTCTGGCAGTTACAGCTACGGCACCAGGACCAGGCGGATGGGGTTTCCTTCCTTGGCGTCCAGCGCTTTGACCGCCTGCTCAGCATCAGCCAGGGGAATGCGCGCACTGATGGACTTGGCGAAATCCAGCCGCCCCAGCCGGGTCAGGTTCACCAGCTGCGGTACATGGTGGGCCTCGGAGCCGTAGTGGCCCAGGATCTGCTTGCGCGCGTAGGAGAAACCGGTGCTGTCGGCGATAGTGATCGGAGTGCCGCTCAGGCCCACGAGGACCAGCCGGCCTCGCCGCCCCAGGCATTTAACGGCCTGCGCCCGCACAGCATCAACGCCGGCGAAATCCAGGGCCACGTCCAGGCCCTTGCCCGCGGTGGCTACCTTCATGGCCTCGGCAAAACCTTCGGCCATCGGGTCCAGGGCAATATCGGCACCGAATTCCAGGGCGCGTTCGCGTGCCTCGGCAATCGGATCCACTGCGATGATGGGCGCGGCCCCGATGAGGCGCAGCAGCTGAACGCCGTGGGCGCCCAGCCCGCCAACACCCCAGACGCCCACGGCTTCTCCGGCGCGCACATCACCCGTGGAGGAGATGGCACCCCACGGCGTGGACACAGCGTCCGGAATGATGGAGGCCTGGTCAAAGGGAATGTCATCCCCCAACGGCACCAGGACACCAGCGGGAACCACAACGTACTCGGCCCAGCCGCCGTCGTAATCCACGCCCATGGTGAGGGTGGCGCCGTTGTATTCGTACCCGGCCTGGATAACCACGCGGTCCCCGGCGGTGGCGGAGGTGACGCCCGGACCGGGCATATCAACGGTGCCGGCCACCTCGTGTCCCAGGGTCACTTCGTTTCCCTTGAGGAACTGCGGGCGCAGCAGGCCCTGGATCAAATGAACATCCGAGAGGCAGACGCCGGCGGCTCCCACCTTCACCCGGACAAAACCGGGGCCCGGTTCGGGAATCGGAACTTCCTGAAGCGCAAACTCTTTGGTCTCAACGTTGAGACGTCCTGCAATCATGGTGCCGGCGGACATGGCAAACCTCTTTCGCGAAGATGGCAGCGGCTGGTCCTGCTGCCGCCCCCATTATGTTCCTGTGCCCCGGATGCCACAAAAAGCCGCAGACCGCCAGCGGATCGGCGGCCTGCGGCCCGTGATATGGCAGTCATCACCGTGTGTGCCACGGCACTGCGGGCACCGCGGCTAGGCCTGCAGGATCACCTTCAACGCGTCCGTTTCCGCGGCCCGGGAGAACGTGTCGTAGGCCGTCAGAATGTCGTGCAACGGATACCGGTGGCTGATGAACTCCTCAGCGGGGAGCTTTCCCTCCGCCACCAGCTTCAGGAGCATCGGCAGAGTGTTGGTGTTGACCAGCCCCATGCTGATGTCGATGTTCTCGATCCACAGCCGGTCCAGCTCCAAGCTGACGGGCTTGCCGTGCACTCCCACGTTGGCCACGTTGCCGCCGGGACGGACAATCCTGGTGCACATCTCGAACGTGACGGGAATGCCCACCGCCTCGACGGCGACGTCCACTCCGTAGCCGTCGGTCTGAGCCATAATCTGTTCGCGCCAGTCTCCGTCGCCGGAATTCACGCCGTGTGTGGCCCCGAATTTGCGGGCCTGCTCCACCCGGTTGGCGTCCAGGTCCACGGCGATGATCTTCGCGGCGCCGTAGAGCCGCGCGGTGGCGATGACGGCCAGGCCCACCGGCCCGGCGCCGACGACGGCCACTACGTCACCCGGTTTGGTCTGCCCGTACTGCACCCCCATCTCAAAGCCGGTGGGGAAGATGTCGCTGAGCAGCACCCCGTGTTCCTGGGACACATTCTCCGGCAGGTGGTACAGCGAGGTGTCCGCATACGGAGCACGCACATATTCAGCCTGCGTGCCGTCAATCAGGTGCCCGAAGATCCAGCCAATCCCCACACTGCCTTCCTCACCGAGACAGTGTGAGTACAGGCCGTCGCGGCAGAAGGAGCAGGATCCGTCGGCGGACACGCAGGCGAGGATGACTTTGTCCCCCACCTTGAAATTGGTGACTCCACTACCGATTTCGGTGATGGTGCCAACGCCTTCATGGCCCAGGATGCGGCCCGGGGTAACGGCCGGAACATCGCCCTTGAGGATGTGCAGGTCGGTGCCGCAGATGGTGGTGGCGTCCATCTTGATGATGGCGTCACGCGGGTCCCGGATCTGCGGATCCGGAACGTCCTTCCACGATTTCTGTCCGGGTCCTTCGTATACGAGTGCTTTCATGATGTCCTCGTCAGTTCGCACCGACCCTTGGCAGACTGCCTCGGCAATCTGGTCCGGCGGATCCGGAAACGGGGCGCACTGGCACCGCCTGATCGGTCCTTTCCAGCCTAGGAGGGGCGCGGGACGCTGCGGAAGAGCGGCCCTCTATTCACCGTCCACATAGAGCCAGACTCCTTTAACCCGGAGGAAGCGGCTGGTTTCTTCCTGCATTCCGGACTCGTTTCCGTCCCGGTAATGGGCACGGAAGTGCACCACGCCCCGCTCATCGAGCGGACCGCCGGCAGCGGTCTCCACAATGTCCAGCCGCCGCCACTGCAGCCCGGCGTCCAGTTCGAGGCCACGGGGGCGGGTGGACGGGTGCCAGGTCTTCAGCAGATACGCCCGGTCCCCTGCCGCGAACGCCGAGTACCGCGACCGCATCAGGGCAACTGCAGTGGGCGCGGTCTGTGCACCCGAGTGGTATTTGCCGCAGCACCGGGCGTAGGTTTCGCCGCTGAGGCAGGGACAGCGGTCATCGGGTGCGGGAGCGTCGGAGCGGGCGGCGGCGCCATCCAGAGCGCGGTCTGCTGAAGTCATGAACCCATTATCTCCGCTGCTTATCTCCGCTGCGCGCGCCATGGTGCCGGACCGTGCGCCAGCTCGATTACTGAGCGGGCTCCATCACTTCTGCAGTGCAATCTCCGTCTCCAGGTCCAACCGCACGGCTTTAATGGCCTCGCTAATCCGTTCCTGCCGGCCCAACGACACATCCCCCTGCCGGGTGGCGGTCTGAAGCCGAACCGTCAGATCATCCAGATCCCGGAGGGCACGCTCATACTCGCCGGCGTCTGCTGCTTGGGTCACCACGGCCACCTCGCTTCGGAGCTCCTCGGCGGCGCCGGGCTCAATGCCCGGAACCTCGCACCCGGTCAGCGCGGCGACAGCCAGCAGCCCCACCGCGGACAGGAGCAACGACCTGCGCCGCCTCACGGTGTGACACTTTCCTGCAGCTCACGCAGATGCTCTCCCAGCTGCCCGGGCACGGCCGGGTAGCCCTGGTCCTGGGGAAAGATGCCCAGCCTGTCGGCAACCACAATAACCGCCAGCGCCAAGACCGCCATAGCAACAAATCCCAGCAGCGATCTGCCCACCAGAGCCAGCTTCGACGGTCGTCCGGGAACAACCGCCAGCGCCACCTGGTCTGCAGCGGCTGACCGTGACCGGCTGCGGCCAACACGCGGCGCTGTCAGCGGCGGGGCGAGGACTGCAGATACACCGGGTGTCTGCGATTCAGGCTCCCGACGGATCGCACCCTCAGCGGTCCGGACACCGCCGTCGGCCGTTGGCTCCCCGCCCTCAGCCTTCTCCCCTTGGCCTTCCCCGGTGTCTTCCCCCTGCCTCACCGGGGGCACCGGCACTGCCACTGGCTCCTCGGAAACAGACCAGCGGTACTCCAGCAGCGCCGCCGAGACTTCCGCCGCCGTGGGCCGTTGATCGGGATCCCGGGCCGTCATGGATTTGAGCAGAGAGCACCAATAGTGTCCCAGCGCGTCCGGAACGTCGGGGTTGCGGCTTAGCCTGGCAATCGCCGCTTCCACCGCGCTGCCGCCAAACTCGATGCGTCCGGTGACGGCTTCGAGCAATACCAGGCCCAGGGAATAGATGTCGCTGGAAAAACCAACCTCCTGGGAACTGGCCTGTTCCGGGCTCAGGTAGTTCGCGGTGCCCAGGGTGGCGTTGGCTGCCGTAATCCGGGCTCCGTCCAGCATCCGGGCTATGCCGAAGTCAGTGAGCTTGGCACGGGGCAACGTGCCGGAGATGACGGGGGGAAGCAGAATATTGGCAGGCTTCACATCCCGGTGGATCACGCCGCGGTCGTGAATATACGCCAGCGCGCCGGCCAGCTCCGCTCCAACGTAGGCGACGTCCGCGGGGCTCAGCGGCTCGGCTTCACGGAGCCGTTTACGCAGGTCCGGGCCATCGATAAGTTCCATCACCAGAAAGGCCCGGGGTTCGCCGGCCTCACCGTCATCGCGGCCGGCGTCGTCCTTGCCAGCATCAAAAAGTGTCACCAGGCCCGGGTGGGAGAGGGACGCCAGCAACCGCATTTCGGTTTCCTGGCGGCCAACGTCGTCTGGAGCGACGGCGCTGGCCCGGAAGAGCTTCACCGCAATGTCGCGGCCGAGAGCCTCGTCCTGTCCACGATAGACGGTGGCCATGCCACCGTGGCCTATAGGTTCAATGAGTCGGTAACGCCCTGAAATGAGCCGGTTGGGGCCATCTGCTGCGAAGCTTTCCATGGTGCAACCTCTTCTCGCCCTTCAAGCGTAGCGGAGGGAAATCATGGCGTGGATGGCCCGTGACCAGTTTTTTTACCCTTCCGGAGGGCCCTCGCGGAAGCGTTCCCGGTACGCTAAACTGCCCTGCCGCGAAGGATCGCGACAGGGCAGTTTAGCTGCGGAGTTTTCAGCCTCCCGCTGGGGTCAGAAAGCCTTGATAATCGCGTCAACGAGCTGCTGGACGCCCAGCACAATGAACAGCAGGGCCGTGATCCCCAGGGCAAGGTTGGTGTGCAGCTTGTTGGCCCAGGCCTTGGGCACGCGGCGGCCGTTGAGCAGCCCCAGCAGCGTCAGTGCCAGGAACGGCATGAACAGCGAGCCGAGGACCCCGTAGGCCAGAATCAGCCCAATGGGCTTGCCAAGCATGAACAGCAGCATCGGGGGGAAAGTCAGCCAGAGCAGGTAGAACTTGAAGTACTTGCCGCCCACCCGGGTATCCGGATGGCCGGATTCCTTGCCGCGCATGTTGCCCCAGAAATCGGCGAACATCAGGGAGACACCGTTCCAGACACCGATGATGGAGGAGAAGGACGCTGCCCAGAAGCCAACCAGGAATCCGGTACCCACCACGTTGCCGTATTCCTCTTTCAGCACGCCGTAGAGGTCCAGCAGGCCTTCATCGCCCGAGCTCAGGGACACCCCGGCCGAACGGACAACTTCAGCACCGACAATCAGCATGGCAATCACGAAGATACCGGTCATGACGTAGGCCATCGAGTTGTCGATGCGCATGACCTTCATCCATTTGGGCGTGTACCAGCCCTTTTCCCGCAGCCAGTACCCGTAGGCCGCCAGGGTGATGGTTCCGCCCACGCCGCCGGCGAGCGCCAGCGTGTACACCACACCGCCTTCGGGAATCATCGGCACCAGCCCCGATATCATCTCCGGGATGTTCGGCGCGGCGATGACTGCCAGCCCCACCACAGTGACGAACATGATGCCCACCAGTGCGGCGGTAATTTTTTCGAACGTGGCGTATCTCCCGAACCACACCATGGCCAGGCCGGCCAGACCCATGAGGATGGCAAAGACCCACAGATCCACCGCGGGGAACAGCGCTGCCAGCGGCAGCGCTGCCGAGGACATGGCAGTGGCTCCGTAGACGAAACCCCAGATCATAATGTAGGGACCGAAGTACCAGGTGGTCCATTTGCCGAGCGAGCGCCATCCTTCGAAAATGGTCTTGCCGGTGGCCAGTGTGTAGCGCCCGGCACCCTCAACCAGGATGATCTTGAGGATCACGCCGAGGATGACCGCCCAGAGCAGGCCATAGCCGTACTTGGAACCGGCTACCAGGGTGGCAACCATGTCCGCCGCACCAACACCGGTGGCGGCCACAACCAGACCGGGACCAACCACCTTCCACTTGGCGGGGGCGCCGCCGTCGTCGTCTATCCGGTCGGCGTGCGCGACCCTTGGCTGGGGAACAGTGCTTTCGTCGGCCATGGGCCAGCAATCCTTACGTTGGTCTTTTTGGGCAGCCGAAAATAAATGTGCGCTCGGTCACCGGTGCGTATGCATCCTTTCACATCCATTGACTCGAACCGGAAGATGATCTACCGTTACGGCCGCCCGTTAGCTCTCACTGCCGGCCGCCTCCTCCGGTGCCAGCACAGACTTCGGCAGCCGGTGGATGGTTACGGCACCCACCGCTGTGAACGGGTGCAGGGGATCCGGATCAGTGGAACCGGTGGGTCCGCCGAGCTGGGAATGCCCGACGGCGCTCATCACCGCATACGCGTCCCCGCGGTCCCAGCCCCGGTCAGTCACCAGGAAATGGAACATGTCCTCATAGCCCCGGGTCACGCTCTCCTGCACCGGGTCCCCCAGCCCCACGAAGATCCATTCGTCGGCGGTTTCAACGCGCGGGGCGCGAAGCGCCAGGCCTTTGACGACGTCGATACTGACCACGGCGATACCCTCCGCCTCTATGGCCACAAACGAGGATTCCCCCTCAGCCATGATGGCGTGAATGTCACCGATGGACAGGTACGCGCCCTCCACCATGACCGGCAGGTAGACGGTGGATCCCGGGGCACACTGAACAAGGTCCATGTTCCCGCCCTGCGGTGTGGAGGGCATGATCGTGGAGTTGACTCCTTCCGCGGGCGCCGTGCCGATGCACCCGATCATGGGACGCGGCGCTAAGACATGCCGGTCGGTGACGTGGACGCCGTCGTTGTCAATGGGAACGCGGCGGGTGAACATGTCCTCCCCCATGACGTGGCGGAGCGCCCCGGACCCCGGCAGGCTGACGGACCATCCACGGTCCTTGAGCCGGATCTCATGGATCGTGACGGCCAGGGCGTCGCCGGGCTGCGCACCCTCCACATACACCGGCCCCGTGACCGGGTTGATGCCCACCGTCAGCTTCTCCATGTCGCGGAACTCATGCAGTTGGGCGTAGACCTCGTCGCTGGTTTCAAACCCGATCCGTTCGCCCGTGCCCGGCCGGATTTTCAGGGCCGGGTTTTCAGCCGCGGAGAAGCCGAACTTTCCGTGCTTCTTGTCCAGGAAATACTCCATGTACTTAGTCCTTTCGATTCTTCAGCGGTTCGGCAGCCTTGTTCAACGGCGAGGAGCCGTCTTCAGCGGAAAGCTCAGTCTTGCGCCCCGTTGCACGGTAGTACAGGAACACTCCGGCACCGATGACCAGCCACACCAGGCCGCCCACCTTGGCTTCGATGTTTGCGTTGAGCAGGACATAGCCGATGATCAGGAACCCGACCACCGGGACGGCCAGATGCAGGAAGTAGTTCCGCGATTTTTTCCGCACGATGTAGAGCACGATCACGGACAGGTGCAGGAGCATAAACCCGAACAGCGCACCGAAGTTCACCAGGGAGGAAATAAGGTCGATCTGGCCGACAAAGAACAGCACGAGCACGGCTGAAATCCCGGACACCAGCAGGATGGCGTTTTGCGGCACCCTGCGCGAGTTGATCTGCTTCAGGAAGGCCGGCAGCTGGCGGTCCCTGCTCATGGAGTACAGCAGGCGGGAGGTCGCCGCCTGCGCCGCCATGGCGTTGGCGATTCCCACCGCCATGACATTCACCGCGAAGAAGGCGGTGGCCCATCCGCTGGTTGATGCTGCCTCCACAATGATGAAGAAGGCGTTGCCGACCTCGTCATCGCCGAAGGACTCCCGGCCCCCGGCCAGCGCGCTTGCCAGCCAGGTCTGCAGGATGAAGCAGAACGCCACGATGATCAGGGCCGTGACCATGGCCTTGCCGGCCGCGTTGCGGCTGCCGGTTGATTCCTCGGCCATGGTGGAAATGCCGTCAAAACCGAGGAAACTGAGGACAGCGATGGAAAGCGCCGAGGCGATCAGCGGACCGGATACCCTATCCGCGTTCCACAGGGGGTCCAGGGTGAATTCCGCACCCGGCACGGTGCCCGAGTTAAGGGCGCTGACGGCGATCACCACAAAGATCACGATGAACACCAGCTCCACGGCCAGGAAGAGCCGGTTCATGATTTTGATGGAACTGATGCCCAGCAGGTTGACCACCGTGTTGATGGCGACGAAAACCAGGGCCCAGAGCCAGCGGGGAGTTCCGGGGAAAATCCCGATCATGGACTCCGCAGCAAAGACGTAAAGCAGGGTGGGAACCAGCAGATAATCCAGCAGGATGGCCCAGCCGGCGAAGAAACCCACATTGGGATGGATACCCCGGCCCACATAGGAGAACACGGATCCGGCCAGCGGAATCGACTTGGCCATCTGTGCGTAGGCAAGCGCCGTGAAGATCATTGCTATCAGCCCGATGAGGTACACCAGGGGCACCATGCCTTCGGAGGCATTGTAGACAGTGCCGAAGATGGCCCACGGCGCAATGGGAACCATGAAGATGAGGCCGTAGATCAAAAGGTCAGTGGTAGAGACTGAGCGGCGGAGCTCCTGTTTGTATCCCAGGGATTCCAGCTCCTGCTGGGGGTCGCGCTCCGTGGAGCCGCTTGAACGGGTCATGGCATTGTGCTTTCGGCTGGTTGGGACGTGGCCTCGTGACGGGCCAGGAATTCGGAGATGACGTCTCGGAAGGAGTCGGGCTGTTCCAGGTGGACGCAGTGGCTGCCGCCGCGGAAGATCCGCACCCGGGCAACGGGGATCCGCTCAGCGTAGGGTGCCCAGGTTTCGGGGGCCGCCTCGTCGAATTCGCCGGCCACCACAAGTGCGGGCACATTGATCCGCTCCAGGCGGTCTTCAATGCTCCAGTCCCGCAGGGTTCCCACAACGTAGAACTCGTTGGGCCCGTTCATCGTGTGATAGACGGTGGGATCCGCCTCCATCTGGGCAACACTTTCAGCAAAATCTCCGGGTATCTGCTCCGTCCGGCAGACATGGCGGGCATAGAAGACATCCGCTGCGGCCAGGTATTCCGGATCCGTCAGTGTGCCCGCTGCCTCGTGCAAAGTGAGTGCGGCTGCAGTCTGCGCAGGAAGCTCGCTGCGAAGCCGTCCTGCTGCTTCTGACCACAATTCCATCGACGCCGGTGAGTTGCAGATGGCGATGCTGCGCAGGCCACCGGGCCGGCGGACGGCAATCTCTGCCGCGAGCATGCCGCCCCAGGATTGGCCCAGGAGATGGTAGTTCCCGATCTGCAGGTAGGAGAGCAGATTAGTGAACTCCTCGACAAACAGCTCCGGCGTCCAAAACTCCACCGGCGCCTCGGGAAGGTGGGTGCTGTTGCCGCAGCCAAGCTGGTCATAGTGGATGACCACGCGGCCGCTGTCGGCCAACTTTTCCAGATTTCGAAGGTAGTTGTGCGCCATTCCCGGCCCGCCGTGCAGGATAACCACCGGCAGGGCGCCGGGAATGGGGTGGTCCGGACGGGTAATCCGGGTCCAGGTGTGCCAGTCCCGAAACGGCACACGGAGTGTTTCAACAATGGCCATGCAGATTCCTCGCCCCTGTCTTTGCGCTTCACGGGAGCTCCCGTGGCCGTTGCTTCCGGCGAAAGTCATCATGGCGGAGTAATGGTCTACAAACAAGACCAATTAGCTCATTAGAATGATTGTTACGTGCCGGGGCCGCCCTGTCGGAAGATGGGCGGGCGGCGAAACCAGAAGGAGTTCAATGACGACCGGCAGCGCAGGCGGCCTGGAGACGCCGATTGAAACCTCCACGCGCGTGGATGAGATATCCGACCGCCTCATTACCGCCATCGCCATCGGCGAATATCTGCCGGGCTCCCGGCTGCCTTCCGAGCGGGACCTGGCCGCATCGCTGCAGGTAGGACGGATGACCGTCCGGGCCGCCCTGGCCCGGCTGGTGGAACAGGGGCTGATCAAGACCCGCCGCGGCAGGGGCGGCGGGTCCTTTATTCAGGAGCGCTTGCCGGACACCGCGGCCTCCGCTGCGCGCTCATCCGTGGTCCGCATCCTTTCCGGCCGGTGGGAGGTCTTGAAGGACACCTGCGAGGCAGTGGCCCTGCTGCAGGGAACCATCTGCCGGGCTGCCGCCGAAAACCGCTCCGCCAGTGACGTGGTGCTGCTGCGTGAATGCCTGGACCGGTTCCGGAAAGCCTCCTCCGGGCTGGAATCCCAGAAAGCCGATGAACGGCTTCATCTGGCCATCAGTGCGGCCGCGCACAACTCAACGCTCCAGTCACTCCTCCTGGATCTGGAAGCACGGGTCAGTATCTCGGCGCCTTCACACCTCTGGGGAGGCGCCGAGGGGATGCCGCTCATGGAAGCACGGGCGCTGCGGGAGCACGAACTGCTGGTGCAGGCGATCGTTGATCAGCAGGCCGCTGAGGCCGCACATCTGGGCCGCGAACATGCCCGAATCGACCTGGAACTGCTGGAGGATGCCCTGGAGCGCTCCGTCTAGGGCAGGTGCGCCGGCTCCGGTGCAGCAGCCCGCTCCGGTGCAGCACTCCACGGATCAACCGCGGAGGCTCCCAGCCGACGGAAATCCTCCGGCCGGTCGGTTACTACTGTCAGATCGTGGCGCAGGGCGGTGGCGGCCACCACCACGGTGAGGGTGCCGGCGTCGTGCTTCAGACCCGCGGATGCAAGCGCGACGTCCTGGTCCACCGGCAGGATGTGGCAGCCGAAGCGGCCCGCAAGCTCCTGTAGCCAGGCACCGTCCGGCTGCGGCAGGTCGCCGAGGGTCAGCGCCGAGATAAAGATCCGCAGGGAGCTGCGGGAGCGCAGGAAATCCGTGAGAACAGTGCTGGGGCCCGGACTGCGGACCTCGGCCAGCACGGGTGTGTCCAGCAATAGCCCGGACTGCCCGTTCATGCCGGCTGCTCAGTGCGGGCCAGCAGGAAATCCAGGAAATCCTGACGGGCCTCGGTGATGGCCTGGTAATCCTGAAGTGAAATCCCCCGGGGTTCGGCAGCCGGGCGGTCATCAGCGGTATAAACGGCATTGTCCATGAGAATACGGCGTCGTGCGCCGGTCCTTTCGGCGTGCTCTTGCCCGCACCGGGTGCCCGAAGGCGAGTGCAGGCCACTTCTTCATCCGAACCACCCAACGAGCGTGGGGTTGGTATGCGGCCAAGTCGGAGCTTGGCGGCCGCAGTTCTTGAAGCTGTAAGGAAGTATAACCAGCTTTGGCGGTTCCCCGTTGTATTGCCTCCTGTGTCACGGCGGCCCGGTGTAGTGCGGCCGGGATTCCGGCCAGGGCTTGGCGTGGGTCAGTTCCGGATGGCCGGGGTGCCGTGCAGGGACAACGAGGACGCCACAAGCTGTTTTGTGTAGTCGTGGTGCGGAGCGGCGTAGACCTGCCCGGTGGGCCCTGACTCCACAATCCGGCCCTGGTGCATCACAGCTACCGTGTCGCAGAGGTGTTTGACCACGCCCAGGTCATGGGAGACGAACACGAGCGTGAGCCGGTACTTGTCCACCAGATCCGAGAGCAGGTTCAGCACCTGCGCGCGCACCGACACGTCCAGGGCGCTCACCGGCTCATCGGCTACTAGGATCCGCGGCTCGCAGATCAGCGCGCGGGCTATCGCGATCCGCTGCCGCTGGCCGCCGGAAAACTGGTGCGGAAAGCGGTCGGCGGCGTCCCGGGGCAGGCCAACGGCGTCGAGCATCTCGGCAACCCGCGCGGCGTGATGCCGGGCCCCCACCGGTTCCCCCGGCAGCAGCAGCGGCTCGGCCACGACGTCCCGCACCCGCATGCGCGGGTTCAGTGATCCCATCGGATCCTGGAAGACAATCTGGAGTTGCCGCCGCAGCTCCAGAAGCTGGCCTTCCCGGGAGCCGGCCACCTCGTTGCCGGCGACCTTCACCGACCCCGACGTCGGCTGGTCCAGTCCGGCAAGGATCCGCAGCAGGGTGGATTTTCCGGACCCTGACTCCCCCACGATTCCGAACCGCTGCCCGGCGGTTACCTCGAAGGACACATCGCGGAGGGCAGGGACGTCGGCCGGGGTGCGGAAGAGCGAGCTGCGGCCGCGGCGGTACGTGCGGTTGAGCCCGCTCACTCGGATCAGCGGCTCGGCTTCAGCCCGGGCTGGTGCGGGTTTCGGTGCTGCGGATACGACGGCGGGTACGACGGCGGGCGGCAGCGTGGTCTCGGCACTCGGGCCCACCGGGACATAGCCGGCAGCTGAGGAAACCGTAAACAGCCGCCCGGCACTGTCCGTGGCTTCCAGATCCGAAGCTGCCAGCAGGCCGCGGGTGTAGGCGTGCTGCGGGTGGCCAAACACTGCTGCGGTGGGGCCCTGCTCCACCAGGACACCGCCGCGCATCACCAGGATGCGGTCGCAGATGCTGGCTGCCACGGCCAGGTCATGGGTGATGAACAGCAGCCCGCTCCCCCGGCGCGCCACTGAATCAGAGATCAGCTCCAGCATCTGACGCTGCACGCTCACATCCAGCGCAGTGGTGGGTTCATCGCAGATCAGCAGGTCCGGATCATTGGCCAGAGCCATGGCCAGCATGACGCGCTGGCGTTGGCCGCCGGAAAGCTGATGGGGATAGGCGCGGGCTGCCTCGGCCGGGTCCGGAAGCCGGACGGAAGCCAGCAGCTCAACACTGCGCAGGGCAGCGGCGTGCCCGCGGACGGTTCCGTGCTGTGTCAGCGCTTCGGCCACCTGCCGGCCCACGCGCATCAGAGGATTCAACGCGCTCAGCGGCTCCTGGAACACCATGCCGGTGCGCCTGCCGCGGATGCGGCTCATTTGCCGGTCGGAGGCTCCCACCAAATCATGCGCTATGCCGTCCAGGCGGACCGATCCATATGTGTGGAGGCCCTGGGGCAACAGGCCCATCAGCGCGGCCGCGGTCACTGATTTGCCGGATCCGGATTCACCGATCAGGCCCACCCGTTCGCCCCGGGCCAGGGAGAGGGAGAAGTTCTGGACCAGCGGGCGGTTCCCGGCGGTGACCTGCAGGCCGGAAACTTCCAGCAGCGGGGCGGGGCCTGGAACAGCGGCCCGGACGGACAGGGTATTAATACCGGGCGCAGGCTCCGGCACGGGTGCAGGCACAGCATGCGGCGCGGACATCAGCGTTCTCCGTTCAGGCGAGGATCAAACCGGTCCCGCAGGCCGTCGCCTAGCAGGTTGAAGCCCAGCACGGCCACGGCAATGGCCGCCCCGGGCCAGAGTGCCAGGGATGGATAGGTGCCCAGGAACTGCTGGGATTCCTGCAGCATCCGCCCCCAGGAAGGCACCGGAGGCGGTGTGCCCAGGCCCAGGAAGGACAGTGCAGCTTCGGCCAGCACTGCCAGGCCAAAGGTGACGGAGCACTGCACCACCACCATTCCGGCAATGTTGGGCAGTACGTGCCGGCGGGCAATCCGCAGCCCGGACTGGCTGGCCGCCCGCGCTGCCAGGACGTATTCGGTGCTCATAACCTGCCGCGTGCCGGACCGGGCTACCCGGGCAAAGCCGGGGATGGAGCCGATCCCGATGGCGACCATCGCCGTCGTCGTTCCGCCGCCGAACACCGCGCCAAACATGATGGCCAGCAGCAGTGCGGGGAAGGCGAGCAGGATGTCCGCGCCGCGCATCGTCACTTCCTCGACCGCTCCGCGGCGCATGCCGGCGAGGATGCCCAAGGGTGTACCGATGAGCGCAGCGATGCCCACGGCAACCAGTCCCACGGTCAGGGTAATCCGGGCGCCGTAGAGGATACCGGAGAACACGTCGCGCCCGTAGCGGTCGGTGCCCATCAGATGATCCGGGCCGGAGCCCTGCAGCCGGTCGGCCGGGAAGGCCTGCAGCGGATCGTAGGGGGTCCAGAAAAAGGAGACCAGCGCTGCCAGCACCACCACCGCAACCAGCGCGGCTCCGGTCAGCAGGGTGGCAGAGAACGTGCGCACGGTCCTCATGCGCGTTTCCTCAGCCGCGGGTCAACAATTGTGTAGAGGACATCGACCACCAGGTTGATGATCAGGGTCAGGGCCACCAGCACCATCACCACTGACTGCACGGTGAGCAGGTCCCGGTTGCCCACTGCGTCCAGGAGCATGGACCCGAGGCCGGGAATCACAAAGACGCGCTCGATCACCACCGCACCGATGATCAGCGCGGCCAGCTGCACGCTGGCGACCGTCAGCACCGGAACCGCGGCATTGCGCAGCCCGTGCTTGATCAGTGCCTCCAGTTTGCCCAGTCCCTTGGCCCGGGCGGTGCGCAGGAAGTCTTCGCTCATCACGTCCAGGACGGCCGAACGGACGTAGCGGGTTAGGACGGCGCCCTGCACCGAGGCCAGAGCCAGCACCGGCAACGTCACCCGGTGCAGGAAATCGGCAAAGTCCACGCCCGGCGGGGTCCAGCCGTTCGCCGGGAACCAGCCCAGCCCCACGGCGAAGACCACCACCAGCATGATCGCGGCCAGGAAGCCCGGAACCGCCACACCCAGCTGGCTCAGGCCGCTGAGCAGCACCCCGCTGGGCTTGCGGTGGCGCAGCGCGGCAACCGTCCCAAAAGGGACGGCAATCAGCAGGGCGGCAGCCATGGCCAGTCCCACCAATATCAGCGAGACCTGCAGCCGGTCCAGCAGCAGCGGACTGATGTCCTGACGGGTGACATAGGAGACGCCGAAGTCGCCTCGCAGCAGTCCCGATACCCAGTCGAAGTACTGCACCGGCAACGGACGGTCGGTGCCGAATTCCCGGCGGGTCTGCTCCAGCAGCTCCGGGGTGGCATTGACCCCCAGGGCTATTTGGGCCGGATCCCCGGGGATGGCGCGCATGAACAGGAACACCGCCACAGTGGCCACCAGGAAGGTGACGGCAAACCGGGCAGCGTTTACCAGCAGGCGGATTCCCACGGCCTGCTACTGCCAGCCCACTGAGCCCAGGTCCAGCGCTTCAGTGACCGAATTGGCGGGAAGACCGGTGACCCCGGATTTGGCCACCACAATATTGGGGAACAGGAACAGGACATTAGCGGCGGCGTCGTCGTTGATGGTGCGGACCACGTCCTGCATGCCGGCGATGTAGCCGGCTTCATCGGCAGCGTCAGCCGCTGCCGCCGCGTCCTTGATCTTGGTGTTGTCATACCCGAGGTAATAATCGGGGTTGTTGAACATGGTGAGCAGATCGCGGCTTTCCACGGCCAGGACCACCGACATGTCATAGTCATGGCGGGTGAAGACCTTGTCCAGCCACACCGCGGGGAACTCGGCGGATTCGATGGTGGCGTTGATTCCCACGTCCGCCAGCTGGGAGACCACAATCTCTGATACCGCGGTGGCGTAGGGGCGGGTGGGAACAGTGAAGGTGATGTCCAGGTTCTCCGCACCGGCCTCCGCCAGCAGTGCACGCGCCTTCTCCGGGTCGTAGGGGTAGGTGTTGTTGAGGTCCTCATAGTACGGATCGGTGGGCGGAACCGGGGCACCCACCAGGGTGCCGTAACCGCTCCACGCCGTGTCCAGGACGGCCTGCCGGTCCACCGCGTGCAGCACCGCCTGCCGGACCCGGACGTCGTTGAACGGGGCCTTGGCATTGTTCATGGAGAGCATGATCTCACCGTTGGAGGTGCCCTCCAGAACCTGGAAGGCATCATCTCCGGCGAAGGTGGACAGCAGTTCGGGGGCCTGCATGTTGTAGACCACGTCCACGTCGCCGGAGCGCAGGGCGTTGGTGGTGGCCACAGCGTCGGCGAAGTAGCGCAGCGTTGCCGTTTCCACCTGAGGCGCTTTCCCCCAGTAGTCGCTGCGGGCTGCCAGCTCAATGGACTCGCCGCGGTTCCAGGCTTGAACCGTGAAGGGGCCGGTGCCCACGGCGGTGGAGGCCAGATCCGCCACACCGCTTTCATCGAACATGGCGCCCACGGGAGTGCCCAGGTCAAAGAGCCAGGCATTGGAGGGCCGGGAAAGCTGCACGCGGACTTCGGTGTCCCCCAGGACGGTGACGCTGTCCACCACGTCCATTTTGGTTTTCAGGCTGGAGAGCCAGGCATCGGATTTCACCCGTTCCAGACTGAATTTCACGTCCTCGGCTGTGAACGCTTGCCCGTTGGAGAACGTCACGCCGGGCTGCAGCGTGAAGGTGTAGGCGGTGCGGTCCTCGCTAATCTCCCAGGACTGGGCGAGCAGTGGCTGGATCTGCCCGTCCTGGTCGATTTCCACCAGGCCTTCATAGACGTTGGCCATCAGTGCCTGTGGAATCGCGGCTCCGGCGGTGGTGGTGAAGTCCAGGTTGGCCGGCTCCCCCGTCAGCGCGACGACGACGCCGCCGTCGTCCTGCCCGGCACCCGCACCGGTGCTGGAGCCGGTCCCCGGCTGCGCCCCGCCGGAACCTGCGGAGCAGGCACTGAGCGTCAGCGCTGCCAGCAGCAGGGCAGCCGACGAGCGGACGGGAATTCGGCGCATCTAAGGTCTCCATCGGTGGGGCGGGCAGTGCCCGGACGGCTTCGGACATGCGTCCGCGCCAAATGTTGTCCTACATAGTATGAACGCGCGCGGGAACAGAGCGGAAATCCCGGCGAGCGACAGGCCGGGGCCGGTGAGCGGGCAGCCACACCGATTCCTCCCGGCCCGATGTGCACGGGTTCCCACTCTCTGATGTCCTGTGTGGCCGATGTGACCCCATGAGCCCCGCCAACCGCAGAGGCTGGGCACCCGTGTTCAGATAAGCGGGCACCCGTATTCAGATAAGCGGGGGCGGCGGGAAGCGTCCGCTCCCGGCGTTTTTTCTGCTTAACGCAGAAGCAGGACGGGAATTTCTTCCCGTCCTGCAACTTATTCAAGCCGATTCCCTAAGGAACCCAAAGTCTAGATTTAGAGGGCCTGAATGTTGACGGCCTGGGGACCCTTGGGGCCCTGCTCGGTGTCGAAGCTAACCTTCTGGTTCTCTTCGAGAGAGCGGTAGCCACTCGAGTTGATAGCGGAGTAGTGAGCGAAAACGTCGGCGCTTCCGTCATCGGGCTCGATGAAGCCAAAGCCCTTTTCGGAGTTGAACCATTTCACGGTACCTGTTGCCATTTTTAATCATCCTTCTAAAGAAACCACCCCCGACCTTCGGGGAGTTTCACGTTGCTGTGCCGTACTCGGCATATTACAGAAAAAGCGGCTGGCCCTTGATGTGGGTTTCGCCGCTTGGACTTCAACATGCGCAACACTGCAACTGCGTCCAGTATACACAGGGCACTTCTGCGCGTCATCCCCTTCTGCGCACTACTCGTTAGGCTGGAGATATGCGTTCCACTGCCCCCGTACCGTCCTCCTCTTCCCCCTCCGATTCCGGGTCATATCCCGCTTCTTCTCCCATCGAGACGTATCTCCGACGGATCCACGCCGAGATCGCAGAGTTGAAGGACGGCAAGCCCTACAGCAACATTCCGGCCATGGCGAATGTGGACCCGGACAACTTCGGCATTGCCCTGGCCACGGCCGACGGCTACGTCTACGAGGTGGGAGATACCCGGCAGGAATTCAGCATCCAGTCCATCTCCAAGCCCTTCACCTACGGACTGGCCCTGGCCGACCGGGGCATGGATGCGGTGGATGAGAAGGTGGATGTGGAACCCTCAGGGGATTCCTTCAACGAGATTTCCCTTGCCGAAGGCACCGGGCGCCCGGCCAATGCCATGATCAACGCCGGCGCCCTGACCGCCACTTCGCTGGTCCGCGGCTCCGGCGGCGTCACCCGCTTCAACCGGATCCTGAACACCTACTCCGCTTTTGCCGGGCGCCAGCTTTCCGTGAGTGAGCGGATCTACCGCTCGGAGCTGAAGTCCGGCCACCGCAACCACGCCCTGGCCTACCTGCTGCGGTCCTTTGACATCATCGAATCCGATCCCGCGCCGGTCATCAAGGACTATTTCCGCCAGTGCTCGGTGATGGTCAACGCCCTTGATCTGGCCATGATGGCCGCCACGCTGGCGAACAGCGGCCGGAACCCGCTCTCCGGCGACCAGGTCCTGGATATCGAATCGGTGGAACGGGTTCTTTCCGTCATGGCCACCTGCGGGATGTACGACGACGCCGGCGCCTGGCTGTCCAGCGTCGGCATGCCGGCCAAATCCGGAGTTGGCGGCGGCACCATAGCCGTCCTCCCCGGCCAGGTGGGCCTGGCGGTCTATTCACCTCCCCTGGACGCGCACGGTTCCAGCGTCCGCGGCGTGGCCACCAGCCAGCGGATTTCCCACGACATGCAGCTGCACTTTGTCCGCGCTGCCCGCACCGGGCGTTCCGCCATCCGCAACGTCTACGACATTGCGACGGCGCCCTCCGGTATGCGGCGGACCGACGAAGCAGTCGAAGTGCTGCGCAGCCACGGCCACCGCGCCCAGGTCCTGGAGCTGAACGGCGACCTCCTCTTCGCCGGTGCGGAGTCGGTGGTGCGCGCGCTGTCCAACCTGGACGACGACGTCGAAATGGTGGTCCTGGATCTGCGGAGCGTGGACGAGGTGTCCGAAGTTGCCCTTCGCCTATTTGCCGAATCCGCCGAGATGCTGACGCTGAACGGCCGTTCGCTGGTGCTGGTGGACGGTGAGGGGACAGTCACCAATGACCTGGCCGAGCGTGGCCGGGAAGTTCCGTCCTTTGTGACCCGCAATGCCGCCGTGGAGTACTGCGAGACGCAGCTAATTGCCTCCTACGGCAGCGAGCTGGTCCTCCCTGATGTCATGGAACCGGTGGACTCCCCCGCCCTGAACCAGCTGGATCCGGAGGATGCGAAGTCGGTTCAGGACCGAATGGAGGAGCGCATGTACGACGACGGCGACGTGGTCCGCCGCGTGGGCCAGCGGTTCGGCGGGGTGTTCTTCATCGTTTCGGGCCAGATCGCCACGTCCATGCCGGCGCCGGACGGTTCACGGATCAAGCTCACGACGCTGGGACCGGGCATGACCTTCGGCGAGATGGCGCTGGGCACGGACAAGCGCCAGGAAACAACCGTAAAGGCAAGCGGTCCGGTCCGGCTCAAGGTTCTGACCGCCGAGGTCATGGAATCGCTGGAAGAGGAAAACCCCCGCCTGGCTGTTGAACTGTGGAAGGCACTCACCCGGGACGCCTATACCCGTGTGGAGCAGTACCTGCGTGAAAGCGCCCTGCGCGCCAGAGACTGATTTTCCTAGCCCCGGGTGCGGCGGGTCGGACCGTGTCTGCCGCACCCGTCAGCGGTACAGCTGGATCGCCCGCGACGAGACGGCAGCAGCTCTACGGTGCCGGTTAAACACAAAAGCAGGACGGGAAACCCGTCCTGCTTTTGTAAGGCAATTCAGTACAAGTACTGAACCGAAGTCTCTAAATTAGAGCGCCTGGATGTTCGTAGCCTGGGGACCCTTGGGGCCCTGCTCGGTATCAAAGCTAACCTTCTGGTTCTCGTCCAGGGACTTGTAACCATTGGAGTTGATAGCGGAGTAGTGAGCGAACACGTCGGCGCTTCCGTCATCGGGCTCGATGAAGCCGAAGCCCTTTTCGGAGTTGAACCATTTTACGGTACCTGTAGCCATTTTAATATTCCTTCTGGAGTGAAGCAGATCCCGACTTTCGGGGGGCTTCAGTCGCGGTGTGCCTTTTACCGCTTCTACAGAAAAAGCGGCTAGCCCGTTTGGGGTTTCGCCACTTGAAATACAAAATGCGCAACAACCAACAACTGAGTAAGACTCTACACCACTTTCACCTAACCGTCTATTCGGCCTCCGCCCGCAGCCGGCATCCGCGTCAGTCCGGCATCAAAAGATAGGCGGGGATGCTGTTCCTATCCGTGATCCTGCGCAGTAGCAGGGGCTCAATGAGCTCTCCGCGGCGCAGGACGGAAACATCGCCCGTGGGTTCCAGGACAACAAGCGCCACTTCCGAAAAGTTCCTGATGCCGGCCTGGCGCAGCTTGAAGTACAGCTCGTCTTCGATGATTTTTGCGGCCTGCAGCCCCGACTGCAGGACTTCCTCCCCCGCCATGAGCAATATTGGCTTGCTGGACAGATAGGCACCGTGCTTGGTCCGGCGCAGGACCGCTTCCAGACGGAAGAGGGCAAACATGGTCGCCAGGCCGACGACCCCCGCAGCGAGCGTGGGGGTATAGCCCAGAACCACGCGGCCCAGTACGGAGCCAAAGGCAATCACAATGGCCTTGTCCAAGGTGGACCAGCTTGCCAGTGCACGCTGACCGGCGATTCGGATCAGCACAAAGAAGGCAACGTAAATACCAATTGCAGACAGGACGACCCAGAGGGCCTCGAGGGGTGAAATTCCGAGATGATACGACCACACGGGCGTTCTCCTTACAGGGCATGGCCGGGACCGAATTCCGGTCCGGACCATCAGCAGTGTTTGGAGAGTCTGGTAATGCGGGGCGCAAAAGCTGAAGGTGGCGCCGGTAGCCGCCTGGCCGATAAGCAAAATGCTAGTCGGGGCATTCCTGTTCCGACAGGCTGCGCGCTGCGGGACCGCTTCCAGGCGCCGAGAGTCGACATCGCGCCGCATCCGGCCGCCGAGTGTCGACATCACGTCGCATCCGGCCGCCGAGTGTCGACATCACGTCGCATCCGGCCGCCGAGTGTCGACATCACGTCGCTCTGAGACGGCGGAAGCGGCATCTTCCCTACTCTGGGGGCGGAGTAACCGAAGGATCCCGACACTCGACGGGCAGCGGGTTCCGAATCCTCACTACGGAGCACGGTCCGATACACGGTCCGGCCACGCATTCCCACCCTTTGGGGCACCTGTTACCCCGTGGGGCCCCACCTGCACCAGCAGCCCTCACAGACTGGGAAGCCGTGTTCCGGCGGCTGCTGACATTGCCCGCTGCCCTAAGCCTGG
Source organism: Arthrobacter sp. UYP6 (assembly GCF_040547315.1). NCBI lineage: Bacteria > Bacillati > Actinomycetota > Actinomycetes > Micrococcales > Micrococcaceae > Arthrobacter > Arthrobacter sp. UYP6. The sequence goes on along the minus strand of NZ_JBEPPM010000002.1, from coordinate 37,386 downwards.
GATGCCGCATGTCGTGGAACGTCCGAGCGGCCCGATAAACCTGGGAGGCCTGGAAAGTCTGAGGGGCCCGATAGGCCCGCGAGGCTGTATGTCTGGGAGGCTTTGAATTCCTAAGCGAAAACGGAAGCCCCTAGATAAGGGCGCATGAGCTCCTTTTGCTCCGGGGCGATCCGCATCAGCCTCCCGGTCCCGCCGTCCACAAACGCCAGGGTGGTCTCCGCCTTTGCGCATGTCTGTGACGTGACAGGGTCCCGGATGACATAGGCGATGGTGAGGCTGGCGGCCTTGAGCGCGCTGATCCAGACTGCAATGTCAGCGGGAATGTTGCGGTAGGTCAGCGGAGAGAGGTATTTCACCCGGTGTTCGGCAACTAGCGCCTGCGTTCCCTCCGGCACGTTGTTGAAGAGCGCGACGACGGGTTCCCGGCCCGGGCCGCCGGTGCCGCCGGGCGGGCCGAAGGCATGGATCCGGGCTTCTTCCAGGATGCGCAGGATCTCCACGTTGTTCACATGCCCGTAGGCATCCATGTCCCCCCAGCGCATGCCGACGGAACACTGGATGACCTGCGGGGTTTCACTCATGCTTCGTTTCTAGCACAGGCGGGCCCCGGCCCCCTGATCCCGTCCGCGGGGGCCGGACCCACCCGGACAGTCAGGCTCCGGCAAGCTCCGTCACACCGGCCAGCAGCTCAAAGGAGTGCAGCCGGGATTCGAGGGCGGGCGTCTGGGTGGCGACAATCAGCTCATCGGCGTCGGCGTGGGTGCTGAACCAGTCCAGATAGTCACGGACCTCAGCAGGCGTGCCGACGGCGGAGTAGCGTCCCATCTGCTTGACCTGCTGGCCGCCCGGGGATTCCAGGATCATGTCCGCTTCTTCCGGGGTGAAGGTCCGGTCCCGGCCAAAGAGCTGGGTGACGCGGCGGCGCTGGCCGTCCACGAACATCTGCTGCGCTTCGTCGGCGGTGTCCGCCGCAATGACGTTGACGCCGGCAATGACGTACGGCTCGGCCAGCTGGGCCGAGGGCCGGAAGTCGCGGCGGTAGATCGCCACCGCGTCCTGAAGCGCCTGCGGGGCAAAGTGGGAGGCGAAGGAGTACGGCAGTCCCAGGGCAGCAGCGAGCTTCGCGCCAAACAGGGAGGAACCCAGGATGTACAGCGGCACGTTGGTGCCCTTGCCCGGGGTGGCGTCGATCCCGGAAATGAGGGTGTTGCCGCTCAGGTAGCCCTGCAGCTCCTGCACGTCCTGCGGAAAACTGTCCGAGGACATGGGATCGCGGCGCAGGGCGCGCATGGTCTTCTGGTCGCTGCCCGGAGCGCGGCCAAGGCCCAGGTCGATCCGGCCCGGGAAGAGCGTCTCCAGGGTGCCGAACTGCTCTGCAATGGTCAGCGGCGCGTGGTTGGGCAGCATCACTCCGCCGGCGCCGAGCCGGATGCTGGAGGTGTTCGCGGCGATGTAGCCAACCAGCACGCTCGTGGCCGAGGACGCGATCGTGGGCATGTTGTGGTGCTCGGCGTACCAGATGCGCCGGTAGCCCAGCTTCTCGGCGTGCTGCGCCAGGGCAAGGCTGGACGCAAAGGAGTCACGCGCGGTTTCGCCCTCGTCAATGATGGCCAGATCGAGGATCGAAAGCGGAACAGTCATGGGTTTTCGGCCTTTCGTTGCACGTTTGCACCCCTGGCTGTTTACCCGGGCACGCTAGGTGCAACCGCGAACGGCACTGTCTTATTTCACGTGCGCCCTATTTCACGTGCCGCGTATTCATGTACCTCCGCGGTGGCGGACCAGGTAGCGCGAAAGCCGGTCAAAGGAGGAGTTCCAGCCGCTCTGGTGCCCGTCCAGATCACGCCGTCCGGAGAAGGGTCCCTGCCGGAAGGTCATGCGTGTTCCGCCGTCATGCGGTGCAAGGTCCACGGTGATCAGGGTTTGGGGGCCCGACGGCGTTCCGTCCGGAGACTGCCACTCCTGCGTCATGGCCAGCCGGTCCGGCGGCTCCAGGTCCTTCAGGACTCCGCCCCACCACAGCTCATCGCCGGTCAGGGTGTTGACCATGCAGGCCCGGTAGGTCCCGCCCACCCGGTTCTCGATACTCACCCGGTCCGCCGGCACAATGAACCCCTCGGGACCCCACCAATCCGTGGCATGCGATAGATCGGACCACGCGTCATAAACGGCCTGCTGCGGCACCGGAAAGTTCCGCACCATCAGCAGCTCATTCTCCACCCCCTGCGGGGACACTGGATCAGTCATGGCGGTCCTCTCGGCTCGGCTCCGCTCGGATCTGTTTTCAAGTGTGACGCGCCCGGACCCGGCGGGCCACACCGCTGCGGGAAACAGGAACCGGCAGCAGCATTCGGTCAGCTGCGGTTCCGGACGATCCGGCTTCCGGGAGTTCTCCTTCCGCGGCACAATGGCTTGCATGGACAACACCGGAACAGGCGGCACCGGGAGCGCGAACGCACGGCAGGACGACGTCGGCCCTCCCCTTGAGGAGGCCATACTGGCTTTGCTCGCAAGCCGGGCGGACACGGCCACCATTTGCCCCTCCGACGCCGCCCGGGCGGTGGCTCCGGAGAGCTGGCGCCCGCTGATGGACGGTGCCCGGGCGGCGGCCGCACGGCTGGTGGAACGCGGTGAGGTAGAAATCACCCAGCGCGGCGACATAGTGGACCTGTCTGCAGCCAAGGGACCGATCCGTATCCGCCGTAAGCGCTGACGGCGTTTAGCGGGCAGCCAGGTTTAGCGGGCGGCCAGATTTAGCGGGCGGCCAGCGCCTTGGCCCGCCGGTGGGAAATCATCTGTCCGCCCACCACCACCAGCAGCGACACAATGAACATTGCCGAGCCAATGACGTTGGCCTGTGCGGGAATTCCCCGGGTGGCTGCCACATAAATGAATTTTGGAAACGTGTCCACATTTCCCGAATTGAAATTAGTGATGATGAAGTCATCAAAACTCATGGCAAAGGCGAGGAGTGCGGCCGCCATAATTCCTGGAATCAACAGCGGAAAAGTCACCCGCCAAAAAGCCTGCAGCGGCGAAGCATACAAGTCCGCCGCCGCTTCTTCCAGCTTGGGATCCAGGCTGGCCACCCTCGCTTTCACGGTGACCACAACAAACGAGATACAGAACATGGTGTGCGCGATGATCAGTGTGCCCTTGCCCAGCTCGGCGCCGACGTTCAGGAACTGGGCCAGCAGCGACGCCCCCAGGACCACCTCGGGGGTGGCCAGCGGCAGGAAGATCAGCATGTTGGCGGTGGCGTTGAACCGGAAACGGTAGCGCACCAGCCCGACGGCGATGGCCGTACCCAAGATTGTGGCCAGCACCGTGGCGATGGCGCCGATCTGCAGACTGTTGCCCAGTGATTCGCAGACGGCCGGCGCGCCGCAGGGATTCTGCCAGTTAGCCAGGGTGAAGCTGCGCCAGGTGAGGTTGGTGCGTCCGGCGTCGTTGAAGGAAAAGGCGAACACGTAGCCAATCGGCACCAGCAGGAACAGGAAGGCAAGGCCTGCGGTGACCGGAATCAGCCAGCGTCCAAGGGTCTGTCGCATGGGAGTCCTCACATCAGTTCTTTGGTGCCGAAGCGGCGGACGTACAGGATCACCAGGAACAGGATGGCCAACATGAGCAGGAAGGACAGAGCCGAGGCGCCGGGATAGTCCACCACCCGGAAGAACCGCGAATCGATGACCTGCCCAATCATGGTGGTGTTCTGGTTGTTACCCAGCAGTGCCGCGTTCACGTAGTCGCCGGTGGCGGGGATGAAGGTCAGCAGGGTGCCGGCAATGACGCCGGGGAGGGAGAGCGGCAGGGTAATGCGGCGGAAGGTTTCCGCCGGACTGGCGTACAGGTCTGCCCCGGCTTCGATCAGCCTCATGTCCATCCGTTCCAGGGAGGCATAGATGGGCAGCGCCATGAACGGCAGGAAGTTATACGTCAGTCCGCAAATCACGGCGAAGGCCGTGGCCGTGAGTCGGCCGTCGTCGGGCAATAGCGAGACCGCGCGCAGGATCCCCACCACGGGGCCCTCATCCGCGAGGATCTGTTTCCAGGCCTGGGTGCGCAAAATGAAGCTGGTGAAGAACGGCGCGATGATGAGCACCAGCAGGATCCCCTTGAGGAGCTTGTGCTCCCGCAGCCGCACCGCCACTAGGTACGCCATCGGATATCCGATCAGCAGGGCAGCGAGGGTGGCAATGAGGGCAAATCCGAAGGAGCGAATGATCGCCGGCCAATAGTTCTGCAGCACCACCGCGTAATTGCCAAACTCCAGTGCGGGCACAAACTGGCCAACGTCCGCGCCCTCGGGCTTCACATAGAGGGAGGTGGCCAGCAGAGAAAACACCGGCAGGACAAAGAACAACAGCATGAAGATGAATCCGGGCAGAATCAGCAGATAACCGGCCCTGCCGCGGCGCCGTTGCGCTGCTTCCTCGCCGCCGCTGCGTCCGCCGGCCCCCGTGCTGCCCGCTCCGGTGGAGCTTCCGGCGGCGGTGAGCAGTGCCATCAGAGTCCGTCCCCGCCGGCGCCCGCTTGGCTGTCCTCGTCCCCGCGCAGCCCAAACGCGTGGTCCGCGTCCCAGCTCAGGCTCACCCGGTCACCGGGAGCTGCCAGCGCCGCGCCGCGGTTTTGGCTGAACACCCCCATGGCGCCGATCCCCTCCACCTCCACCAGATACTCCGTGCTCGCGCCGGAAAAGGAGGCATCCAGCACGACGGCGCGCAGCGCGGTTTGTGTTCCTTCGGTGGCTCCCGCTGGGGGTGCCCCGGGCGCCGCTCCGGGCGCTGTTCCGGGCTCGGAGCTGGCCGGCAGCATGCGCAGTTTCTCCGGTCGGATCCCCACCAGCACCCGCCCGCTGTGGTCGGTGGCCCGGTCCCGGCGGACCTGCAGGTGCTGGCCACCGGCGTTCACCTGCAGGTAGGCGCCGCTTTCGCCGGTGACGTCCGCCGGCATGAGGTTGGATTTTCCCAGGAAATTTGCCACGAAGGCGGTGCGCGGCAACTCGTAGAGCTCCTGCGGAGCACCCATCTGTTCCACGCGTCCGCTGTTCATTACGGCCACGGTGTCCGCCATGGTCATGGCTTCTTCCTGGTCGTGGGTGACGTGTACAAAGGTCAGGCCCACTTCGGTCTGGATTTTCTTCAGTTCCATCTGCATCTGACGGCGCAGCTTCATGTCCAGGGCACCCAGCGGTTCATCCAGCAGCAGGACCGCGGGCCGGTTGACGATGGCCCGGGCCAGGGCAACGCGCTGCTGCTGGCCGCCGGAAAGCTGGGCCGGACGGCGGTTGCCCAGATGGGCCAGCTCCACCAGTTCCAGGGCCGCCTTGGCCTGGGCATCGGCGTCGCGCACCTTGCGGCGCTTGAGCCCAAAGCCCACATTGTCCAGCACACTCATGTGTGGAAACAGCGCATAGTTCTGAAACACCGTGTTCACTGGGCGCCTGTGGGCGGTGGTGGCGGTAATGTCCCGGCCGCCGATGCTGATGCTGCCGGCGGTGGGCTGTTCCAGGCCGGCGATCATCCGCAGCGTGGTGGTTTTGCCGCAGCCCGAGGGGCCCAGCAGTGCAAAAAAGGACCCGGACGGAATCAGAAGGTCCAGCTGGTCCACGGCGGTGAAATCCGTGAAGCGCTTGCTCAGCCCGGAAAGGACCAGGTCCGCTCCGGAGGCGCCCTGCCGGGAGTCCGGCTCGGGCAGCAGCTCAACGGCTGCCATCAGTTGCCGATCGCGCTCTGGAAACGGTCGGACAGGTCCGTTTCCTCATCTGCGGTAAGGGTGCGCACCACATGGGCCTGTGCCAGATACTCGTCAGTGGGAAAGATCAGCGGGTTCTCGGAAAGCTCCGGATCAATGGCTTCCATGGCCTCGCGGGCACCTTCAACCGGGCAGATGTAATTGACGTAAGCCGCCACGGTGGCAGCGTTTTCCGGGTCGTAGTAATAGTTCATCAGCTTCTCCGCGTTGGCCTTGCGCGGGGATCCGATGGGGACGGACATGTTGTCGGACCAGAGCGTGCCGCCGGCTTCAGGCAGCGCGAATTCCCACTTGCCACCTTCCTCGAAGTTCAGCTGGGTAATGTCGCCGGACCAGCCGATCACCGCCAAAGCGTCTCCGGAGATGAGGTCCTCCTTGTAGGAGTTTCCCTTCACCTGGCGGATCTGGCCGTCGGCAATCTGTTTCGAGAGGACATCCAGGGCGTTCTCGAAATCATCGGTGGTCCAGTTTCCGGTCACGTCCACGCCGTTTTCCATCATGAGCAGGCCCATGGTGTCCCGCATCTCGTCCAGCACCTCCACGCGTCCCTTCAGCTCGGGCTGCCACAGGTCCGAGACGCTCTTCAGCCCCTGCGGAAAGGCCTCCTTGTTCCAGGCGATCCCGGCGAACCCCGTCTGCCAGGTCAGCGAATGCCGGCGGCCCGGATCGAAGTCCACGTCCTGCAGCCCGGCCCGCAGATTGGCGGCGTTGGGAATGTTCTCCCGGTTCAATTCCTGGGTGTAGCCCAGGCGGATCAGTCGGCTGGTCATCCAATCGGTGACCGTGACGATGTCCGCACCTATGTCCTGTCCCGCAGACAGTTGACCCTGGACCTTGCCGAAGTATGTGTCATTGCCGTCCACGTCTTCGGAGTAATTCACGTCTAAGCCGGTGGCCTTGGTGAACGCTTCGAGCGAGGGATAGGTCCCCGTGGAATCGTCATAGTCCAGGTACAGGGTCCAGTTGGCCCAGTTCACCGTTTTGTCCGAGTCGGATAAATCAGCGGCTGCTGTTGCCGCCGCCGAGGACTGGCCGGCGGTGCCGCCGCCGGTCCCGCAGGCAGCGAGCATGGAGGCAAGCCCCAGCCCGCCGGCGCCCAGAAGCATCTTCCGGCGGGAGAGCTGGGCATTGACGATGCTCCGGAGCATCGGATCGGTGATGGGGCGTTTGGCCATGGGCGGGCTCCTTGCTGAACATCTGCGGACGGGGATGTTGCGTTGATAGTGCCAGAGCAGCGCCGGGGCAAACAAGGTTTTTAGTTGTAAATATTTTGTTTCACAACGGTTTCCGAAAGAAATTGCCCGAAATACCCCAGTAATCCGCAGCCGGTAACCTTGTTTATTCTCGGTTTACCCGCTTCAATATCAACCAGGCCCGGTCCGGCCTGAGCACCGGCCATGAGAGAAAGGCACCGATGACTGGGGAAATTGCAGCTGCGCCCGGGGTTGATGAGGTCTCTAAGGCCATCATCGAACAGCTGCAGGAAGACGGTCGGCGCTCCTATGCCGCCGTCGGCAAGGCGGTGGGGCTTTCCGAAGCGGCTGTGCGCCAGCGGGTCCAGAAACTGACCGATGCGGGCATCATGCAGATTGTGGCGGTGACTGATCCGCTGCAGCTGGGATTCCCCCGGCAGGCGATGCTGGGCATCAAGACCAGCGGTGATGTAGGCGAAGCCGCCGATCTGATCGCCGACATCGGCCAGGTGGACTACTGCGTGATCACCGCAGGATCGTTCGACATCTTCGCGGAAGTAGTGTGCGAAAGCGACCAGGACCTGATGATCCTGGTCAACCGGGTTAGAAGCCTTCCCGGTATCAGCGGAACCGAAACATTCATGTATCTGTCCCTGCGGAAGCAGGCCTACAACTGGGGCACCCGATGACCGAAGCAGCAGTCCAGTCCTCCTCCACCACGCCGCGCGGCACCGACCGGCAGCAGGCAGCCCGGGACCATTTGTGGATGCACATGGCCCGACATTCCGGCCCCTCCGCCGGCGGGCATGTCCCCGTAATTACCCGCGGAAGCGGGCACCTGATCTACGATGACCGCGGCCATGAGCTGATTGACGGTCTGGCCGGACTCTTCGCGGTGCAGGTGGGACACGGCCGCGAGGAACTGGCCGAAGCCGCGGCCAAACAGGCCCGCGAACTGGCCTTCATGCCGCTGTGGTCCTATGCGCATCCGCCGGCCATTGACCTGGCCGAACGCCTGGCGGCCGGGGCACCCGGAGACCTCAACCGGGTCTTCTTCACCACCGGCGGCGGCGAGGCCGTGGAATCGGCGTGGAAGCTGGCCAAGCAGTACTTCAAGCTCACCGGCAAACCGGGCAAAACCAAGGTCATTTCCCGGGCCGTCGCCTACCATGGCACGCCCCAGGGAGCCCTGTCCATCACTGGCATTCCGGACATGAAGGCACCGTTCGAACCCCTGGTGCCCGGCGCCTTCCGGGTGCCCAACACCAACCAGTACCGTGCTCCGGCCGGGCTGGAGGATCCGGAAGCTTTTGGCCGCTGGGCCGCGGACCGGATTGGCGAGGCCATTGAATTTGAAGGCGCAGACACCGTGGCCGCAGTGTTCCTGGAACCGGTGCAGAACTCCGGCGGCTGCTTCCCGCCGCCTCCCGGCTACTTCCAGCGGGTCCGGGAAATCTGCGACCAGTACGACGTTCTGCTGGTCTCCGATGAGGTGATCTGCGCGTTCGGCCGGATCGGGTCCATGTTTGCGAGCACTGATTTTGGCTACCAGCCGGACATCATCACCTGCGCCAAGGGCCTGACCAGCGGTTACGCCCCCATCGGCGCGATGATTGCCACCGACCGCCTGTTTGAGCCGTTCAGCCGCGGCGATACGACGTTCTATCACGGCTACACTTTTGGCGGGCACCCGGTCTCCGCCGCCGTCGCCATGGCCAACCTGGACATCTTTGAGCGCGAGGGCCTCAACGACCGGGTGAAAACCAATGCACCGGCGTTCCGCGCCACGCTGGAGAAGCTCCTGGACCTGCCCATTGTGGGCGATGTGCGCGGCGAGGGCTACTTCTACGGCATCGAACTGGTGAAGGACAAAGCCACCAAGGAGACCTTCAGCGACGAGGAATCCGAGCGCCTGCTCCGCGGCTACATTTCCACCGCCCTGTACGACGCCGGCCTCTACTGCCGCGCTGATGACCGCGGCGATCCAGTGATCCAGCTCGCTCCCCCGCTGACCATGGGCCAGCCGGAATTCGACCAGATCGAATCGATCCTGCGCACCGTCCTCACGGAAGGGCTGAACCACCTCTGACATGGACGCCTCCTCCGCTCCCGTGAATGGTCAGGTTTCCTTTTGGTATGCGGAAACCGGCCTGCCGGCTCTGCGCCCCGGACTGGACGGGAGCGCGGAGGTGGATGTCGCCGTCGTCGGCGCCGGCTACACCGGTCTTTGGAGCGCCTTTTACCTCAAGAAGGCCCGCCCGGACCTGTCAGTGGTGGTGCTGGAGTCCCGGTTTGCCGGCTTTGGCGCCTCCGGCCGCAACGGCGGCTGGCTGACCAATTCCATCACCGGCGGGCGCAGCCAGTACGTGAAATCACACGGCCGCGCCGCGGTGGGCAGGTTCCAGGAACTGCTCAATGCCACGGTGGACGAGGTGATCGCTGTGGCGGCCGCGGAGGGGATCGACGCCGGGATCGTCAAGGGCGGCGAGCTGAATGTGGCGCGCAACCCCGCGCAGCTGGGACGGCTCCGGGCCTGGGCAAAGGAGGAGTCGGCGTGGCCGCAGTCCGGAGCCCGACTCCTCGATGCGGCGGAAACCGCCGGCCGGGTGCGGATTTCGGGCGTGCTGGGCGGGCTGCACCAGCCGCACTGCGCCCGGATTCAGCCGGCCCGGCTGGTGCGCGGGCTGGCCGCCGCGGTCGAAGCGCTGGGCGTGCCGATTTATGAGCAGACTCCGATCACAGAAATCAGGCCCGGCAGTGCCGGGGAGCGTGCTGCAGCAGTGACGCCCCGCGGAACGGTGCGGGCGAGGTTTGTGCTGCGCGCCACCGAGGGATTCACCGCCAATCTGCCCGGCGCCCACCGCGAGTGGCTGCCGATGAATTCCTCCATGATCGTCACCGAGCCGCTGGCGGACCGGGTCTGGGAGGACATCGGCTGGGCGGGCCGGGACACGGTGGCGGATATGGCGCACGCCTACATGTATGCCCAGCGCACTGCCGACGGCCGGATTGCGTTGGGAGGCCGCGGCGTGCCCTACCGCTTTGGTTCCCGGACCGATACCGACGGCGCCACACAGCCCGCGACGATCACCGGGCTCACCGACCTGCTGCGGGAGTTGTTTCCGGCCGCGGCCGGAGCTCGGATCGACCATGCCTGGGCCGGGGTGCTCGGGGTGCCGCGTGACTGGAAAGCCACGGTGGGGCTGGATCCGGGCACCGGCGTCGGCTGGGCCGGCGGCTATGTGGGAACCGGCGTCGCGGCCTCCAACCTGGCCGGGCGCACGCTCCGGGACCTGGTGCTGATGCCGGACAGCGAGCTGACGCGGATGCCGTGGGTCAACCGGCGGGTCCGGCGCTGGGAGCCGGAACCGCTGCGCTGGCTGGGTGTCAACGCCATGTACCGGGCGTACCACGCCGCTGACCGCGCGGAACGGAACGGCCGGCCGGCGACCTCGCCGTTGGCGCGCGCCGCGGATCTGGTGTCGGGGCGCTGAGGCGGACCGCCGGATACTTCAGCGGTCCCGTCACGCTGACCCTGCCGCTGGCCACCACAGAGCTCCGTCCGCCCAGTCTGGCCCTCGGCGCCCAGGCCCACTACACCACCGCGGAAGCGATCATTCCCCTGCTTCCGGGCCCTGAGAACGCCCTGCTGGCCTGGGGCGAAGCCCTGAACCTCGTGGCTGTGCTGGCGGTGCTGGCACTGATATTCCTGCTCGCCTTCCGGCTCCGGCGGAAAGTTCTGTTCACCGCCGGCTCGGCCTGGGTCATTGCCGTGTGCGGCACAATCCTGGCGCTGGCAGGCAGCGCCGGCCAGGTCATCGACACAATTGGCCGCACCCGGTTGGGGGACGCGATTGGGCTGGACCAGGGCACGGGCAGCGGGTACGCCATCTTCGTGGGCACCTTCAGCTTCGCACCGTTAGTGGCAGGCCTCCTGCTCATTTTGGTGGCGGCGGCATTCCAGTATGGCCGCCGCCTGCAGAATGACACCCAGGGCCTCATCTGATGCCGGCGGAGGACACCGCAGGTATCCATTGCCGGCTCGATCAGCTGCTGGAACAGCGCGGCATGACCCTGACGGAACTGAGCAGGCAGGTGGGAGTCAGCGTGGTGAACCTGTCGGTGCTGAAGAATGACCGGGCGCGCGCCATTCGTTTTTCCACTCTGTCCGCCGTGTGCCTGGCGCTGGACTGCGAGGTGGGAGACCTGCTGACGGTGGAATCTCCTGCGGCCGGCTAATCCTGCTGCTTGAGCTCAATCTCAATGAACGCGAATTCAGTATCCGTCTGGTTGATGACGTTGTGCTCGGCTCCGGCCTCCCGGGCGTACGAGGCACCCACCACCAGATCCTTGGTGATCTGATCTTCCGCGGTTTCATAGCTCATGTGCCCGCCGATGGTGGGGACCACAACGTAATCCAGCTCGTGGCGGTGCCAGCCGGTCTGTGTTCCCGGCGGAAAGCGCCATTCAGTGACGCGGATCCGGTCAGTATCGATCTGTACGGTGGCTACGGCCTGCCCGTAGACAGAGGTGGTCGAAGTCATGGGGAAAACCTATCCCATGGTGGCAACGTTCCCGTCGTCGCGGCGCGCTAACGGGCGAGGTCCCGGCGGCGGAAGCCCAGGAATCCGCCGAAGACCAGCACCGCTGTGGCCAGCAAAATCCACAGCAGATCGCCACCGTTGGGGACCTCCGAGGCCACAGTGGGAACATGCCAGAACGGGCTGATGCCCAGCGCCCACTCCGGCAACCGGAAGGTTGGCCCCAGCAGGGTCAGCGCAAAGGAGAGCAGAACACCGATCCAGGCAGCAAGGCTGATCCGGGGACGGGCTCCCGTGATGAACACGGCCACGGCGGTGGCCGTCCATACCGCGGGAACTGTAAAGATGGCCTGCAGGAAAGCCTCGTTGAAGGTGATCCCGGTGTCTGCTCCGGCAGCAATCCCCGCGATCATCGTTCCCGAAACCAGTAACAGGACGGTCGGCAGCGCCAGGGACAGGACGGTGTTGGCCGCAAAATACCGCCCCCGGCTCAGCGGGGCAGCCAGCAGCGGCTCAACCCGGTCTGCCATTTCCTCCGACCGCATCCGCAGCAGAACCTGGACCCCGGACACGGAGGCGATGATGCCCGCCAGGCTCAGGATGGTCCTTATGAAGGAGCGGGTCAGCTCCGTGGTGGACGTGGCGCCGGCCGCAAGGATGGTCTGGGCCGCCGGGTTGGAGCCCAGCAGGTCCTGGATTGAGGTCGACAGATAACCGAAGACCACTCCCAGGGCGAGGAACGCTGTCGCCCAGGTAATCGACGTCGTACGGTTTAGCCGCAGCGTCAGGGACCAAGGGCCGTGCAGCGCGCCGCGGGCGGCTCCGGGTCTGGGCGGGAGGGCGCCCTGCCCAAAATCGCGGCGCGACTGGAGGGCGAAGGCAACACCGAGGAGCAGCAGGGTCAACGCAGCCACCGGAAGCAGCGGCCACCAGCGATCCGTATCCGCCGGACCCGTCTCGCTGATCCAGCCCAGCGGGTTGATCCATGCGGTCCATTCCGGGGCCTGGAGCGCTTCGAGGACTCCGCGGAGCAGGAACAGCGCCCCCAGGAAGGACACGGTGATGCTGTTGGCAGCATGGACGTCGGAGGCCAGCTGCGCCGACACCGCCGCCACTGCCGTAAACAGCCAACCGGTGGCTGTGAAGGTGGCTCCGAGGAGCAGCGAAGGTTCCCAGGCGCCGCCGCAGAGTCCGGTGACCATGCCTGCCACCAGGCCCAGGAGCGCTGACCCCGCCAGCGCCAGGAGGGTGGCGGACATCAGCCGGGTGCCGCGGCCCATCACGCCGGAGGCCAGAAGTTCGGCCTGGCCGGAGTCTTCCTGACCGCGGGTGGCGCGGGTGACGGCGAACGTGGCACCCAGTGCAGCCAGAAAACCCCCGAGTGCCAGGCTGCGCCAGGCGTTGAATCCGTCGACTGTCAGCAGATCATTGGCGCGGCCAAAGATAATGCTCAGCGCAGGATTGGAGCCGACGGCGGCGGCCAGACCGGCGCGCTCCTCCGCGGTTGCAAAGACCACGGGGTAGACGAGGACCGACGACGCCGAAAGTACCGTCACAATCAGCGTCCAGGGGGCGAACCTCCGGCCGTCGAACCTTGCCAAGGCCAACAGCAGCGTCCCGGTGCCGGTGAGTGGCCCGCTCATGCCGCCTCGGTGCCGTTCTTACCCTCGTAAAGGCTCAGGAACAGGGTTTCCAGTGACGGCGGCTCTACGCTGAGGGCGGTCAGACCCAAAGCGCTGAGGCCGCTCATGGCGCGGTCCAGATCCGACGTGGCCACCGTGGCGCTGAGGTGATGGCCATTCACCTGCACATCATGGAGGCCGCCGAGTCCATCCGGCCCAGGTAAGCGCTCCAGGGTGGCATGCACGGTTGCGCGGGCCGTGCCGCGCAGTTCTGCTAGCGTGCCGGTACTGACCGTGACGCCGCCGCGGATGATGCTCAGCCGGTCTGCCAGATTCTCCACCTCCGCGAGGATGTGGCTGCTGAGCAGTACCGTGGTTCCACGCTGTGTGGCCTTGATCAGTTCTTCCTGGAACACTTTCTCCATCAGCGGGTCCAAACCACTGGACGGCTCGTCCAGGATCAGCAGTTCAACGTCCGCCGCAAGCGCCGCCACGAGCGCAACTTTTTGCCGGTTGCCCTTGGAATACTGGCGACCGCGTTTGGCCGGGTCCAGCTCGAAGCGCTCCAGCAGCTCGGCGCGACGCCGCAGATCCAGTCCGCCCCGGAGCGAGCCCAGGAGGTCAATGGCCTCTCCCCCGCTCATCCCCGGCCACAGCGACACCTCGCCGGGAACGTAGGCGAGCCGGCGGTGCAGTTCCACCACATCGGTCCAGGGATCCCCGCCCAACAGCCGAACCGTGCCGGCGTCGGCCTTCAGCAGGCCCAGCAGTACCCGGATAGCGGTGGACTTTCCGGCACCGTTGGGCCCCAGGAAACCGTGGACCCGCCCCTGCTCTACTTCCAGGTCCAGTCCCTTGAGGGCAGGAAAGGTGCCAAATGACTTCTGCAACCCTTCAACGACGATCACGGTGCTCGCAGCTGCCATGGAAGCCTCCTTTTCTACGGATGCTACGTGGATCCGTTCCCCGGGGACACGCCCGCCTGGCACGCGTTCCCACTGTCTGTGGCTGGTGTTGCCCCTGAGGTCCCACCAGTCACGGCAGGCAACAAAGGGTGGGAACCTGTGCACGCAGGATGGTGCCAGAGGCGGGTCAGGGGGCGGGGTTGAGCGGGCGGGTCAGGGGGCGGGGTTGAGCGAGCGGAGCTGGTGCAGCAGCACCGCCACATGCAGCGAGGTGCGCGACTCCGGGTCGTCGAGGGACACACCGAGCCGCGCCTGCAGCCGTTCCAGCCGGGCATACAGGGTGGGGCGGCTCAGATAGCCGCTGCGGGCCAGCTCGGTCTTGTTGCCCCCGCACTCGAGGAAGCGCTGCAGCAGCGCCAGTTCCTCCTCCGCCCCGTCCTCAAGCAGGGTGTGCAGTTCCGCGTCGGCAAACGAAACCGCCCGCGGATCCTCGCGGAGCAGGGCCAGCAGCCCGCGGAGCCGGATATCGGTGGACCGGAAGTAGCGCCGGGCACTCCCGGACAGCGTTCCCGCCGTCTGCGCCACATGGGTTGCCTCATCCAGCCCGGCGGCGGCATCCGCCAGCGAAGAGCGGGCCCGGCCCACCCCTGCCGTCCAGGCCAACGGCTCGACGGCGGCCGCGGACCGCTCGGACAGGACCCCGCAAAGGCGTTCCAGCACGCTGTCCTCGAGCATCCGGGCCGGGAGCGCAAGCAGCACTGCCACCTGCCCGGTCTGCACGGCCGCGGCAAGCGCCGTAATCCGGGTGGAGGACAGGACGCTGGCCAGCAGTTCAAGCAGCGCCCGTTCCTTGCGCTGCATGGACATCGGATCCCCGCCGGCGGCCGCGCCCAGATGCAGGACCAGCGGCAGGTAGGCCGGCGACGGTTTCAGGCCCAGCGCCTCGGCCCGAGTCAGGGCCGCGGTTTCATCCGGTACCCGCGGCGAGCGCAGTTCATGGATCAATCCGGCCTGAGCCTGCTGTGCCAGTCCGGCCTGGTCCCGCTCCGCCAACCAGTTGATGGACAGTGCCTGACCGGCACGTTCGAGCACCATGGAAGCTTCGGCAGCGGCGTCCGGTGACGGCGGGAAATCCGGAATCACCAACCGCCCCCACTGCTGGCCGTTCAGTCCCACCGGTGTCTGCAGCCACTCCCCGCCCTCCCCGGGCCCGCCGCCGGCCCGGGGCACGGCCCGGGACCGGCGCTGCCAGTCCTGCAGCAGTTCCTGCGGCGGGACCGGGCCGGCGGCAAAGGCCACCACCAGATGCGAGCTGTCTTCGAGCACCACCGGGAAGTCCAACAGCTGCGCGGCCCGGTTCACGATCTCCTGTACCCCGGCGCTCTGCAGGCTCAGCATGGTAAAAACCTCATGGACTTCACGGGCTTTGGCAACCTGTTCAAACTGCCCGGCCACAATGCGCCGGTGCACCACTTCGGTGACCTCCACAAACCGGATCCGCCGGTGCAGCCGGATCACCGGCATTTGAGTTCCCGCGGCAGCGTACTCCAGTGCTGCGGCGTCGGCCGGCCGGTCGCCGGGAATTTCAACGATCACCCCGGCGGCCCCGGCGTCCTGGAGCCCGGCAAGGTACCGGGCCGCGTCGTCGGCGGATTCCCCGAAGGCCAGTCCGGTGGTCAGCACTAGTTCCCCGCCCTCCAACAGATCGGCGAGGCTCCGCAGTTCCGCCACATGCACCCAGCGCACCGGGCTTTCCAGCCTGTTGTTTCCCGTTAGCAGTTCGGGTGCTCCGGCGCGCACCACCTCCAGCTCCAATACGGCGGCCACAGTCAACATCATGCGCTGAGTCTAGGCGCAGCGGGACCACGAACCTTACGAATCGTAAAGATATCTCCATATTTCTTGACAGATTGTCTCTGGTTCACGTGCTGCCATCCGGACCAGGATGGAGCCACGTACCTAACCACCACAGGAGCATTTGTGCAGATTACCCAGCACTGGATCAACGGCGCTTTCACCCTGGCGGCCGACACCCGCCTTGCCGACGTTACTAACCCGGCCACCGGCAAGGTCACTTCCCAGGTGGCCTTGGCCTCCGTGGAGACCGTGAACGACGCCGTTGCCGCCGCCACCGCCGCGTTCCCGGCTTGGCGGGACACTTCGCTGGCCCGCCGCGCACAGATCCTCTTCGCTTTCCGGGAACTGCTCAACGCCCGTAAGCCCGAGCTGGCCGCCATCATCACCTCCGAACACGGCAAGGTGCTCGACGACGCGCTCGGCGAAATCAGCCGCGGCCAGGAGGTCGTGGAATTCGCCTGCGGCATCCCGCACCTGCTCAAGGGCGGCTACACCGAGAACGCCTCCACCAAGGTGGACGTGCATTCCATCCGTCAGCCCGTGGGCCCGGCCGCTATTATCAGCCCGTTCAATTTCCCGGCCATGGTGCCCATGTGGTTCTTCCCGGTGGCCATTGCCGCCGGCAACACCGTAATTCTCAAGCCCAGCGAAAAGGACCCCACGGCTGCCAACTGGATGGCTGAGCTGTGGAAGGAAGCCGGCCTGCCGGACGGCGTCTTCAACGTGGTCCACGGCGATAAGGAAGCCGTGGACACCCTGCTGCACCACCCGGACATCAAGTCCGTCTCCTTTGTGGGCTCCACCCCGATTGCGCAGTACGTTTACCGCGAAGGCACTGCCGGCGGCAAGCGCGTCCAGGCCCTGGGCGGCGCCAAGAACCACATGATTGTTCTGCCCGACGCCAACCTGGACCTGGCAGCCGACGCCGCCGTCAACGCCGGCTTCGGTTCCGCCGGCGAGCGCTGCATGGCCATCTCCGCCCTCGTCGCCGTCGGACCCATTGCCGACGAACTGGTAGCCAAGATCGCCGAACGCACGCGCACCCTGCGCATTGGCGACGGCCTGCGCGGCACTGACATGGGACCCCTGGTCACCGCTGCCCACCGCGATAAGGTGGCAGGCTACATCGACGCCGGCGTTGCCGACGGCGCCACAGTGGTCCTGGACGGCCGCATCGTGGAAGCCGACGCCGAAGGTGAAGGCTTCTTCCTGGGCCCCACCCTCTTCGACAACGTCACCCCGGAGATGTCCATCTACACCGATGAAATTTTTGGCCCGGTTCTCTCCGTGGTCCGCACCGATTCCTACGACGAGGCCCTGGCGCTGATCAACGCCAACCAGTACGGCAACGGCACCGCCATCTTCACGAACGACGGCGGCGCCGCCCGGCGCTTCGAGAACGAGGTTCAGGTTGGTATGGTCGGCATCAACGTACCGATCCCCGTTCCCATGGCGTACTACTCCTTCGGTGGCTGGAAGAACTCGCTCTTCGGCGATTCCCACGCCCACGGCACTGAAGGCGTGCATTTCTTCACCCGCGGCAAGGTTGTCACCACCCGCTGGCTCGACCCGAGCCACGGCGGCCTGAACCTCGGATTCCCGCAGAACGCGTAGGTCAGAAGGAGTATCCGAACATGAGCACCACAACCGAATCTGCAGTCACGGAAGAGGAGCTGGCCGCCGGACGCCGGGCCTTTGAGCTGGACCGCAAGCACGTCTTCCATTCCTGGTCCGCTCAGAAGCAGATCAAGCCAATGACGGTCACCAAGGCCGAGGGCTCCTACGTCTGGGACGGTGAGGGCAACCGGCTGCTGGACTTCTCCTCGCAGCTGGTCAACACGAACATCGGCCACCAGCACCCCAAGGTGGTTGCGGCCATCCAGGAGCAGGCCGGCAAGCTCTGCACCGTCGCACCGCAGCACGTCAATGACGCCCGTTCCGAAGCAGCCCGCCTGGTCTCGGAGCTCACCCCGGGAAACCTGGACACGGTGTTCTTCACCAACGGCGGCGCCGACGCGGTTGAACATGCCATCCGCATGGCCCGCCTGCACACCGGCCGCTACAAGGTGCTCTCCGCCTACCGCTCCTACCACGGCGGCACCGCGCTGGCGGTCAACGTCACCGGGGACCCGCGCCGGCTCCCCAACGACTACGGCAATGCCGGGACCGTGCACTTCCACGCGCCCTTCCTGTACCGCACGCAGTTCCACTCCACCACCGAGGAAGAGGAATGCCAGCGGGCCCTGGAGAACCTGGAGCAGCTGATCCTGCTCGAAGGTCCCGGCGCATTCGCCGCCCTGGTCCTGGAATCCATCCCCGGCACCGCCGGGATCATGATTCCTCCGGCCGGGTACCTTGCCGGCGTCCGTGAACTGACCCGCAAATACGGGATCATGTTCATCGCTGATGAGGTCATGGCCGGATTCGGGCGCTCGGGCAAGTGGTTCGCGATCGAGCACGCCGCGGGTGTGGAACCCGACCTGATCACCTTCGCCAAGGGCGTCAACTCGGGTTATGTGCCGCTGGGCGGCGTGGCGATCTCCGACGAGATCGCCGCAACGTTCGCCCACACCCCCTTCCCGGGCGGACTGACGTACTCCGGGCACCCGCTCGCCTGTGCCGCCGCAGTGGCGACCATCGGGGCAATGCGAGAGGAAGGCATGGTCGAAAACGCCGCCCGCCTGGGCGAGACTGTTTTCGGTCCGGGCCTGGCTGACCTGGCGGAGAAGCACCAGAGCGTGGGCGAGGTCCGCGGTACCGGTGCGTTCTGGGCCGTCGAACTGGTCAAGAACCGGGAAACGCGGGAACCGCTGGCAGCTTACGGCGGCTCCAGCCCGGAAATGAACACCTTGATTGCGGCCTGCAAGGAGCGGGGGCTGCTGCCTTTTGCCAACTTCAACCGCCTCCACGTGGTGCCGCCGCTGAACATCAGTGATGAAGAGGCCCGTACCGGCCTGGGCATCCTTGATGAGGTGCTGACGATCGCGGACGGTTACGTCACGGACTAGCGTCCCCGAACGAGCGGGACTCCGGATTGTCTCCGGAGTTCCGCTCCTTAAGCGCCCGTTCCTGCGCCGCCGCGGCCTACCCCGGCTCCGACTCACCCATCACTCCACGCCAAAGGATCTCCGCCATGACCGGCATTGACGCCCTCGAAACCCTCCTGCCCGCCGGCGTCGCGCTGGACGCCGCCGCCCTGGTGATCGGGATGGAGCCCGTCCCGGCGGACGCCGTCGCCGCAGGAGGCCCGGCCACCGGAATCCATGAACTGGGCAGTTTAGGCGGCGTGGACCTAGGGGTCTGGGAAATGTCCGAAGGCGGCATGTACGACACCGAGGCGGACGAGGTTTTTCTGGTGCTCTCCGGGGAAGCCACGGTTCAGTTCCTCGCCGCAGACGGCTCGGTCACGTCAACAGCAACCCTCGGACCCCACTCGCTGATGCGGCTGGCCGCGGGCTCCCGCACGCGCTGGACCGTTTCCCGGACCCTCCGCAAGCTCTACCTCGCACCCGCCTAACGCACTTTCCTTTGCAGTCTTTCCCACCCATCACGGAGCACTACATGCAGCAGTTCACCGACTGCCACCAGTTCATCAACGGCGCCTACCGCAGCGGCGGCGCAGAGGAAGCCAAGCGGATCAACCCGGCCACCGGGGAGATCGCGGAGACCCTGCGATATGCGGACGCCGGAGATGTCCGGGACGCGGTGGCAGCGGCCAAAAACGCGTTCCCTGGCTGGTCCCGGCGTACTCCGGCGGCGCGTGCCGAGGCGCTGCTGCGCCTGGCCGCCGAGCTGGACGCCCGCGCCGGTGTGCTCGCCGCACTGGAAACCGCCCAGACCGGCAAATCGATCCGGCTGTCCACCGAATTCGATGTCCCGGGCACCGTGGATAACGTCTCCTTCTTTGCCGGCGCCGCCCGGCAGCTGCACGGCCTGGCCGCGGGAGAATACGGTGCCGGCGGTACCTCAATGGTCCGGCGCGAGCCGATCGGTGTCATTGGCTCCATCGCCCCCTGGAACTACCCGCTGCAGATGGCCGGATGGAAGATCCTCCCGGCCATTGCCGCCGGCAACACCATAGTGCTCAAGCCCAGCGAGCTGACCCCTGGCACCTCGCTGCTCTTCGCCGAGGCTGCCGCCGCCGCCGGCGTTCCCGACGGCGTCATCAATGTGGTCACCGGGAGCGGGCAGGTCGCCGGGGAGCTCCTGGTGACCCATCCGGACGTGGCCATGACCTCCTTCACCGGATCCACCGCCGTCGGCCGCCGAATCATGGCCATGGCGGCCCGCACCGCCAAGCGGATCCACCTGGAGCTCGGCGGCAAGGCGCCGTTTGTGGTGTTCGACGACGCCGACCTCGAGGCAGCAGCGCACGGCGCCGTTGCCGGTTCCATCATTAACGGGGGCCAGGACTGCACCGCGGCTACCCGCGCCTACGTCCAGCGGCCCCTGTACGACGCCTTCACCGCACGCGTGGCGGAGCTGATGGAGTCCGTGGCGGTGGGCGATCCCACCGATCCCGGCACCGATCTGGGTTCGCTGATCAGCCATGCGCACCGCGACAAGGTGGCCGGTTTCGTGGAGCGCGCCCGGGAGGCCGGCGCCACTGTTCGAGCCGGCGGAAGCGCCCCGGGCGGGAACCTGGCCGCGGGTGCCTTCTACCGGCCCACCCTGATCACCGGTGCGGCGCAGGATTCCGAAATTGTCCAGGACGAGATCTTCGGACCGGTGCTCACCGCGCTGCCGTTCGATTCCGACGACGACGGCCTCCGCCTCGCCAACGACACTCCCTACGGCCTGGCTGCCTCCGCGTGGACGCGGGACCTGTCCCGGTCCCTGCGTGCCAGCGAGGAGATCGCCGCAGGCTGCGTCTGGATCAACGACCACATTCCGATCGTGTCCGAGATGCCGCACGGCGGCTTTAAAGCCTCCGGATTCGGCAAGGACATGTCCATGTACTCCTTCGAGGAATACACCAACATCAAGCACGTCATGTTCAGCCGCGACGCCACCGCACACAAGGACTGGCAGGACACCGTGTTCCGGTCCCGCTAAGCGCGGGGGTGCACTGGCGCCCCCGCCACCAATTTCCCGCTCACTGTGACGCTTGGCATACTGGGACGGGCCTTGGGCCCGGACCACGATACGTAACCAGAGTGAACGGCTAACAACACAATGACTGACCAGACGTACAAGCTGATCGCCATGGCGATCTACATGCTCGCCATGTTGGCGATTGGCTGGTGGGCCTACAGACGCACCACCGACCTCGACGACTACATGCTCGCCGGCCGTGATCTGAAGCCCGGGGTGGCTGCCCTGAGCGCAGGAGCATCGGACATGTCCGGCTGGCTGCTGATGGGCCTGCCGGGCGCCATCTACGTGTCCGGCCTGGTGGAGGGCTGGATCGCCGTCGGCCTCACCGCTGGTGCGTGGCTGAACTGGAAGTTCGTGGCTCCGCGGCTGCGTTCCTACACACAGGTCTCCAACAACTCGATCACCGTGCCCAGCTTCCTGGAGAACCGACTCAAGGACCGTTCCCGGGTGCTGCGGGTGGTTTCCGGTGTGATTATCCTGGTCTTCTTCACCTTCTACGTCTCTTCCGGCATGGTTGCCGGCGGCGTCTTCTTTGAAAGTTCATTCGGTTCCACCTATCTGACGGGCATGTTGGTCGTTGCCGGCGTGACCATCGCCTACACGCTCTTCGGCGGCTTCCTGGCCGCCAGCTACACCGACGTGGTCCAGGGCCTGATGATGCTCACCGCCCTCATCGTCGTCCCGCTGGTGGGTCTGGCCCAAGTGGGCGGTTTCGGCGGCATGACCGATTCGCTGCGCGAGATCAACCCGGACATGCTGGACCCCATCGCCGGCGGCACCGCCGTCGGCATCATTTCCGCCCTGGCCTGGGGCCTGGGCTACTTCGGCCAGCCGCACATCATTGTGCGCTTTATGGCGCTGCGCTCCCCTCAGGACGCGGTAGCCGGCCGCCGGATCGGTGTGGGCTGGATGCTGCTGACGGTGATCGGCGCCCTGATGACCGCGCTGATTGGCGCTGCCTACTTCCAGCAGAACAACCTCAGGCTCAGCGATCCCGAAGCCGTGTTCCTGGAGCTCTCGCAAATCTTCTTCCATCCGCTGGTGGCCGGCTTTGTCCTCGCCGCAGTCCTGGCCGCGATCATGAGCACCATTTCTTCACAGCTGATTGTGACGTCCTCGGCCCTGGTGGAGGACCTCTACAAAATTGTGCTCAAGCGCGAAGCATCCCCGCGTTCCATGGTGATGCTGGGACGGCTGGCCGTTCTGGCGGTCTCCGTGATCTCGATCCTGATCGCTCTGGACCGCAACGCAAGCATCCTGGATCTGGTCGGCTTTGCCTGGGCGGGCTTCGGCGCGGCCTTTGGTCCCACCATCCTGCTGGCCCTCTTCTGGCGTAAGCTCACCACCGCCGGAGCTCTGACCGGCATGATCGCCGGCGCAGCCACTGCCTTCCTGTGGGGCACCTTCGAAATGCCCGGGGTCCTGGGCGACGTGTATGAAATTATCCCGGGCTTCCTCATCAACCTGGCGCTGACGATCCTGGTCAGCCGGCTGACGTTCAAGCCTTCAGCCGAGATCGACGCCGAATTCGACGACGCCGTGCGTATCGCCAAGGGCGGCGCCGAACAGGTAGCTTCCGTCCCGGCCTAACACCGCGGAAG
Organism: Arthrobacter sp. UYP6; assembly: GCF_040547315.1. Classification (NCBI taxonomy): domain Bacteria; kingdom Bacillati; phylum Actinomycetota; class Actinomycetes; order Micrococcales; family Micrococcaceae; genus Arthrobacter; species Arthrobacter sp. UYP6. Next base: position 14,816 of record NZ_JBEPPM010000002.1, on the reverse strand, counting down.
CACGCCTCCCTGCACGCCATGCGGACACCCTCACCAGCTAGACCCCCAGTGTGGTGAGGGTGTTCCGCAGGGTGTCCGCCGAGTTCTGCAGCTGCCGGGTTTCCTTATCATCCAGCGGCATCGCCAGCATTTCGTAGACACCGTTGGTGCCCACGATTGAGGGCAGTGACAGTGCCACACCCTCGATGCCGTATGCTCCGTGCATCATGGCCGAGACCGGCAGCACCGCGTTCTCCGCCTGAAGAATGGCCTCCACGATGCGGATACCGGCCAGGCCAATGGCATAGTTGGTGGCTCCTTTGCCTTCAATCACCTTGTACGCGGCGGTCACCACCTCCTGAGTCACGGTATCCAGGTATTCCTGGGTGAACACCTGCCGGCCGCTGATCTTCCAGTCCCGAATCGGCACCGGTCCAATGGAAGCGCTGGACCAGACCGGAAACTCCGAATCGCCGTGCTCTCCGATGATGGTGGCATGCACACTGGTCATCAGCACGTGCGCTTCACGGGCCAGCAGCAGCCTCAGCCGGGACGTGTCCAGCACCGTTCCTGAGGAGAAGACCCGGTTCCACGGCAGGCCCGATGCTTTCTGTGCGGCCACGGTCAGGACGTCGCAGGGATTGGTGACGATCACGTACACGGCGTCGGGTGCCTGCTCCATCAGCTGCATCATGAGGTTTTGAATGATGTTCACATTCACTCCGGCCAGCTCCAGCCGCGACTGTCCCGGCTTTTGCCGTGCCCCGGCCGTAATGACAATGACGTCCGATCCCGCCAGCGCCTCTATGCGACCGCCGCCGGTCACCGTGTTTGCGCCGGTGAACTGCGTGCCGTGGGCCAGATCCAGCCCCTCAGCTTCGGCCTTGGTGGCGTCAATGTCATAGATGGCTATTTCCCGGGCTGCATCTCTGATAATCGCGGCGTAGGCGAGGGAGGTTCCCACGCTTCCCGCGCCGACGATCCCCAGTTTCGTGATGGGTCTGGTGATGATGTTGGCCATGGCAGAGCCTCGCTCACATAGGATGGATCCCCTTTCAGCCAATGGTAGGCGCGGGGCGTAACGCTGTGAACGGCGGCGCCGGTCCCGGCGCCTGCGGCCCGGAACTCCACCGCTTCATCCGCGGCTTCATCCGCGGCTGGGCCCGTCGTGGAGCGCTGCGCAAAAATACTTGTCACCAGGGGGTAGACAACATCCCCCGGGCCGCTCACACTCGGAGCATGAACAGTCATCCCGGGGATGACATCCCCGAAACCCGGTGGGACAGGGTCCTCTCCCACCGGCCGCCCGAAGAACGGGCCGGAGTTGCCGCGCGTTTTGAAGCGGCAGGCTTACCCGCGGAGCAGGTTCGAACCGTTCTGGCCGACGGCGGCGACCGGCTGTACGCCGCCGCCGTGGCCGGGTCCCCCGGTTGGGCAGAACCGTTTGGCGGCACCCTCGCCGCGGCGCTGCTCGCCGGTGAGGTAGGTGCCCTTGCGGCTCAGCTGGGCCGCCGGGCCTCGGGTATCAGATCACTTGCTGCGGCGGACCTGCTCGAGGACTTCAGTGCAGTCACCGTCGCCGAAGAGCTGGGTGTATCCCGGCAGAAAATCTATGACATCGCCCGGGGCGGCCTGCGGGGCCCGCACCTGGACACGGTTCCCTGGAGGTCTCCGTGAAACAGATCAACGAGCGCGTCCAGCTCCCTGACGCCACCACTCATTTCCTGGTCCATCCACTGGATCTGGAATCCGCCCGCCGCCCCTTCCTGTGGTCCTGGGTGCTGGGCATCATCGGTTCACCCCAGGTTTTTGCGGCCGTCGCCGCCCTGACCTGGGTCTTGTCCAACAACTTTGTGGTCCCGTTCATCTCGGCCGGCGCAACCCTGCTCTTTGCCAACCTTGCCTCTGCCTGGTTCCGCCGCGAGGCCTGGTCCAACATTCCGGGCAAGCGCCGTGACACGGACCGGCAGCTGAAGGGACTGAGCCTGCTGGCCGCCGTCCTTCAGGCGCTGGCGCTGGCGGCCGCTGTGATGATGCTGATCCTGTGGTTCGCCAACCACGCCGTGTCCCCCGAGGTGGTGGCCTTCGCCACCGGTACCGTGACCGCTTTGACCCTGGTGATGGCCATTGACGTGGTGGTGACGGCGGTCCGGACCCGCAGCGGAACAGCGGCCATGGCGCCCGCCGTGAACCTGCTAGCGGTGGCCGCGGTGTCCTGGTGGGGCTTCCTGATCATCGCCGGACGGACCGGACCGCTGAACGTGTCCACGTTCATTGCCGGAGCCGTGGTGCTCCTGGTGGTGTGGGGCCTGTGGCTGGCCTGGTCGCTGTGGCAGCGCCGGCGGATCGGCGGGGGCGGGGCTGGAGGAAGCAAGGCGGCACCGGCCGTCTAACCCAGTCTCCCCTTCCCACCCCCGTCGAACTGGCAGAAGGTGCTGCTCTGAGCGCTCAGAGCAGCACCTTCTGCTAGTTCGGCGGGAGGGAAGGGGGCGGCGGGAGGGAAGGGGGCGGCGGGAGGGAAGGGGTGAACCGGCTCAGGTAACCGGCGCGTGACTGCTCCACGTGGGAGCACATCAGTTGCTGGGCGCGCTCCGGATCCCCGGAGTCGACGGCGGTCATGAGTACCCGGTGTTCGCTCCAGGAATCCTTGCCGCGGTTATCAACGTCCGCGGCGTAGAGCCATTCGATCTTGCCTGCAAGCTGGCGCAGCAGTGCCGTGAGCGAGCGGCTGTCCGCCAGCTCGGCCACCGCCAAATGGAACCGTACGTTCAGTTCCGGCAGCTTTTCCAGGCTGCCCTCCGCCACAGCGGTGTCCCCGGCAGCCAGGATGTCGGCGATCCTGCCGCGCGCTGCCCACCACGCGTCGTCGGGCGTTCCTGCGGCGAGCTGCCGTCCGGCGCGTTCGGCGGCCCGGCGGGCAGCGGCCGTCTCCACCACGGTCCGCACGGCGAAGAGATCATCCGCCTCGTCCACCGGAATGTTGGAGACTGTGGAGCCGGCGTACGGACGGGATTCCACGAACCCTTCCGCTTCCAAGGTGCGCAGCGCCTCCCGGACCGGCACCCGCGAAATGCCATATTTCCGGGCCAGCGCGGCCTCGGTAATGCGGGCACCGGGAGCCAGCCCACCGAAGATAATGTCACGCCGGATTTCGTCTTCGATGCGCTCTTTGGGGACGGCAGCTGGCCCGGAAAGCCCGGCGTCCGCCGATTCAGCGGGCAAATGCCGCTCCCGGGATCGCGCTCAGCAGCTCCGAGGTGTACTCCTGCTGCGGGGCCAGGAAAACCTGGTCCGCTGTGCCGCTCTCAATGACTTCTCCGGACTTCATAACTACTACATTATGTGCAATCTGCCGGACCACCGCGAGGTCATGGGTGATGAACAGATAGGTCAGCCCCAACCTGTCCTGCAGATCGGCCAGCAGTGACAGAATCTGGTCCTGCACCAGCACATCCAGCGCGGAGACCGCTTCATCACATATCAGCAGCTCCGGCTCGGGCGCCAGGGCACGTGCAATGGCCACGCGCTGGCGCTGGCCGCCGGACAGTTCATTCGGCCGACGCTGGGCGACGCTGCGCGGCAGCGCCACCTGGTCCAGCAGCTCCGCCACCCGGTTGCGTCGGCTGGCGCGGTCACCGATGCCGAAGATGCGCAGCGGTTCGTCGATCAGCCGCTCAATGCTGAAGGTTGGATCCAGAGATCCGTAGGGGTCCTGGAACACCGGCTGCACCATCCGGCGCAGGCGGCGCCGTTCCGGTCCGCGGCTGGCGGAGATGGCCTGCCCGCCCACCAGTGCCTCGCCGCTGCTGGGCGTTTCCAGTCCCAGCAGGATGCGGGCCACAGTGGTTTTGCCGGAACCGGATTCGCCGACGACGGCGGTGGTGGTTCCCTTCGCGACGCTGAAGGAGACGTCATTCAGTGCCCGCACCACCTGCCCCCGCTGGCCCCGGAGCGTGAACTCCTTCACCAGGTGCCGAACCTGCACCACCTGGTCCGAAGCATGGCCTTCCGGTGCCTCCGCGGCTGACGATTCCTCGGGCGAGAGCGCCGCGGAGACCGACGGTGCTGCCGCCACCAGCGCTTTGGTGTAGTCCTGCTGCGGATCCAGGAGGATCTGCCCCGGGGTTCCTTCCTCCACAATCCTGCCGTCCGCCATCACGATGATCCGGTCGGTACGGTCCGCCGCCAGCCCAAGGTCGTGCGTAATGAACAGCAGGGTGGTGCCGCGCGCTTCCACCAGCTTCTGGAGGTGGTTCAGGATCTGCCGCTGCACCGTCACGTCCAGCGCGGAGGTGGGTTCATCGGCGATCAGCAGCTCCGGGTCACCGGCCAGGGCAATGGCAATGAGCACGCGCTGGCGCATGCCGCCGGAAAACTCGTGCGGATACTGGCCGTAGCGGCGTTCCGCGTCGGGAATGCCGGCCTCGGCCATGAGTTCCACTGCGCGGCGTTTGACCCCCTCGCGGTTATTCTCCGTGACACCTGGCCTGCCGTTGCTGACCAGGGCGTCGGCAATCTGCGCCCCCACCTTCATGGCGGGATTGAGGTTGGACATGGGGTCCTGGGGTACCAGTCCGATCTGCCGGCCGCGGATGCCGCGCATTCGGGCCTCGGGGGCGGCAGCCAGGTCCTCGCCGTCGAGGTCAATGGACCCGCCGGTGATTCTTCCGCTGCCGGGCAGCAGCCGCAGGACCGCCGCAACGGTGGTGGACTTCCCGGAGCCGGACTGGCCCACGATCGCCACGCGCTCGCCCCTGCGCAGATTAAGGCTGATGCCGTGCAGCACTGCTGTGCCGCCGAAACTGACTTCCAGGTCCCGGACGGCGAGCAGCGTGTCCGGATCAGTGGTGTTAGCGTCCTGCTGCATATCCCTGAGCTCCTCTCGGGTTGGCGGCTGCCTTGAGCAGCCCGGTGGCCGGATCGCTGATCACACAGGATAGGCGGCCCAGGGCCCAGTCCCCGGCCCGGGTAAGAACATGGCCGCGGGCTTCGAGGCCTTCAATAACGGCGTCGCCCAGCCGGTCTTCCACAACGGCTCCGCCGGGTGTCCAGGTCCGGGGATAGAACGACCCGGGAATGGAGGTGGTGTGCAGGGCGGGGGCGTCTACGGCCTGCTGCGGCGAATATCCGCCCACCAGTGTGCGCAGCAGATACAGCAGCTGCCATTGGTCCTGCTGGTCGCCGCCGGGCGAGCCCAGGGCCGTGACCGGCTGCCCGTCCTTGAGCACCAGAGTGGGCGTCAGCGTGGTCCGGGGCCGCTTGCCCGCGGCCAGGGTGGACGGCGCGCCCGCTTCCAGCCAGGTCATCTGCAGCCGCGAGCCCAGGCAGAAGCCCAGCTCCGGAATGGTGGGCGAGGACTGCAGCCAGCCGCCGGACGGCGTGGCGGAAACCATGTTCCCCCACTGGTCCACCACATCAACATGGCAAGTGTCGCCGCGGGTCTCCCCCGTGGGCATGACGGTAGGCTCCCCCACGCCGGCGAAGGCCTGCTGCCCGCCCAGCGCCGGCGCGAAGTACTCGGTGCGAAGCGGCGGAAGAAACGGCGTGTGGCCGGGCACGGTTCCGGGACGGAACTCGTGCGAGGCCTTCTCGGTGATCAGCGCGCGGCGGGAGGCGGCGTACTCCTCGCTGAGCAGGTAGTCCATCGGAACATGGGCGTCGCCGTAATAGGCCTCACGGTCGGCGATAGCCAGTTTTTGCGCCTCCAGGATGGTGTGTGCGCCCAGCTCGGTGGAGGGGTCCAGATACTCGTCCGCGTAGCCGGCCAGGATCGCCAGTGTCTGCAGCAGCGCCGGTCCCTGTCCCCAGGGTCCGGTCTTGGCGATGGTGTGGCCGCGGAATTCGTAAGTCAGGGCCGGCTCGTAGGCGGCGCTGCCGGATGCAAAGTCCGCCATGGTCATGACGCCGGCGTGGTCTGCGCCGGAGGAGTGGCGGTGCGGGGCGGACAGGAAGTCCACCGCGGCACGCGCCACGAAGCCTTCGCGCCATTCGCGCCGGGCGGCGTCGATCCGCTCTTCACGGCTCCCCGCGGATTCCCCCGCTGCCGCGAGCCGGTCCAGAACCCCCGCGTAGGCCTCGTTCCGAATGACATCCCCGTCCGCCGGAATCTGTCCTTCGGGCATCCACAGCGCGGCCGAGGTGGGCCAGTGCTCGGCGAAGAGGTCCGCCACGGAGGCGATGGTGCTGCCCACCCGGCCCACCACCGGGTGGCCGTTGCGCGCGTAGCTGACGGCGAACGCCAGCACATCACCGAGTTCCCACGTGCCGTGGTCCCGCAGCAGCATCAGCCAGGCGTCGACGGCGGCCGGAACGGCTGCGGCCAGGGCGCCGGCTCCGGGCACCAGTTCCAGGCCCTCGGAAAGGTAGTGTTCCGGCGTCGCGCCCGCCGGAGCGGCGCCCTGGCCCATGAGGACCACTGGTTCGGACGGGTTCTCCGCGGTCACGAAAACCGCGGTCATGTCCCCGCCGGGGCCATTGAGGTGCGGTTCCACCACGTGCAGGACAAAGGCGGCGGCCACAGCCGCGTCAAAGGCGTTGCCGCCACGCTCGAGCACTGCCTGGGAGGAGGCGGTGGCCAGCCAATGGGTGGACGCACTCATGCCGAACGTGCCCTGGAGGGTGGGGCGGGTGGTAAAGGAATCGGGTGCTGTGTAGGTCACGGGTCACTTTCGGCTGGAGTTGGTGGGGTCCAGGGCGTCACGCAGGGCGTCCCCAAAGAGGTTGAAGGACAAGCAGATTGCCGCGATGGCCAGGCCCGGGAAGATTGCCGCGGTCGGTGAGCGGAAGATGTACTGCTGAGCATCCGAGAGCATGATGCCCAGGCTTGGGGTGGGCGGCTGGATGCCCAGGCCCAGGAAGGACAGCAGCGCCTCGCCGATCACGGCCACCGGCATAATCACTGTCGCCTGCACAATCACGGCCGAGGCGGCGTTGGGCAGCACGTGACTGAAGATGATCCGTAGCCCGGAGGCGTCCATGGTCTTGGCGCCGAGCACAAAATCGCTCTCCTTGATGCGCAGGGTCTCCCCGCGGACCACACGAATCATGGTGGGCACCTGGGCAATGCCCAGCGCGACGGCGGCATTGGTGAGGCTGGGACCGCTGATGGCAGCCAGTGCCACGGCAATGATCAGGAAGGGAAAGGCCAGGGTCACATCGGTGATCCGGGAGATGATGCCGTCGAGCCAGCGCCAGTAGCCGGCCAGCAGGCCCAGCGGGGTGCCGATCACCACGGCCAGCGCCACGGACAGGGCACCGACCTTGAGCGAGGCCTGGATTCCGAAGAGCAGCCGGGAAAAGATGTCACGGCCCAGGTCGTCGGTGCCCAGCAGGAACCCTACTGTGCCGGGCTTCTGGAACGGTGTCTCGAAGTGCACCTGGGTGGGGCTGTAGGGGGCCAGGACCGGGGCCAGGAGTCCGGCCAGGACGACGAGCGCCAGCAGGATCCCGCCGGTCAGTCCCAGCGGGTTGTGCAGCAGGGATCCCAGGATCCTGCCACGGCCGGATCCCAGCCCCTGGTCCGTTCCGGGCGGGGTGGGGGAAAGAACGGTCTCGGTAACAGCCATTAGTTGCTTCCTCCGACTCGGATGCGCGGATTGATCAGGGAGTACAGGATGTCCACGGCCAGGTTGATCACAATGTAAGAGACGGTGATGATCAGGACCACGGCCTGGATGACCGGATAGTCGCGGGTGAAGACGGCGTCCAGCGTGAGCTTACCGAAACCGGGCAGGGCGAAGATCCGTTCGGTCACCACGGCGCCGGAGATCAGCCCGCCAAGCTGCAGGCCCACAATCGTGACCACCACAATCAGGGAGTTGCGCAGTCCATAACGCATCAGGACCCGGCCCCGCCCCAGGCCCTTGGCGCGGGCGGTGCGGACGTAGTCGGTGTTCATGGTCTCGATCATGGAGGCCCTGGTCTGGCGCATGATGACGGCGGCCAGTCCGGTGCCCAGGATCAGTGCCGGCAGCGTCAGGTAGTAGATCCCGCGCAGCGGATCCTCGGTAACGTCCACGTAGCCCGAAGCCGGAAACCAGCCCAGCGTCACGGACAGGTAGAGGATGGCCAGGATGCCCAGCCAGAAGTTCGGAACGGACAGGCCAATCAGGGCAAACCCGTTGGCCGCCCATTCCGGCCACCGGCCGCGGAAGCGTTCAGCGATGACGCCAAAGAGGATGCCCACAATCACGGCCACGGCAATGGCGTAGGCGGACAGCCACAGGGTGACCGGCAGCGTGGTGGCAATCAGGTCCGTGACGGCTGTCCCGGTCCGGGTGGAGGTGCCGAAGTCGCCCCGGAACATGTTGCCGATGAACTTCAGGTACTGGGTGATCACGGATTCGTTGAGTCCCAGCTGCTCCCGGACGGCTTCCACCTGCTCGGGGGTGGCTTCTTCCCCGGCCATCGCCAGCGCCGGATCGCCGGGAAGCTGGCGGACGCCGAAGAAGATCACCAGGGAGGCCAGGAGAAGTGTGAGCGCGGACTGCCACAGGCGGGTGCCAAGATAGCGGAGCATGTTCAGCCTTCCTTTTCCACGAACGCCGCAGTGCCAAGCCGGACCACGCCGTCGGGATACGTCGCCACACCGGCAATATCTTTGCTGTACCCGGTCAGGCTGCGCACCCGGTACAGATAAAGGATGGGGTTGTCTATGTGAACCTGCTCCACCACTTTTCCGTAAAGCGCGGCCCGGGTGTCCGGATCGGTGGACTGCGAGGCTTCGGTGAGCAGCCGGTCCACCTCGGGATTGGAATACCCGGAGTAGTTGTTTCCGCCGCCGGTCTTCAGGAAGTTGGACATGTTGCCGTGCGGATCGATCCGGCCCGACCAGCCCAGCTGAAGGGCTTCAAAATCACCGCGGGTCTGTACATCCAGCAGGGTGGAATACTCCACCGGGCGGATGGTCAGGTCAAAGCCCCCCTCGGAGACGGCAGCCTGCAGCGCCTGTGCATAGCGCAGCGTGTCCGGGGAATTGGTGACCTGCATGGTGATGGGAAACGGCACCGGTGCCCCGGTGGATTCCAGCAGGGCGCGCGCCGCCTCCGGGTCAAAGTCCACGCAGTCTTCACTCAGCGCTGAGGTGTACGGACTGCTCGGAGACACCGGCGAGCAGGCCGGTTCGTACCAGCTGTTGAACACCGTGTTCACCAGGGCTTCGCGGTCTACGGACATGGACAGCGCCCGGCGGATGTCCGCCTGCTGGGCCAGCGGCGTGCCGACGTCCCCGGGCGGCTCTCCGGTGCCGTCCACGTTACCGAGATTGACCGTCATTGCCTGGTAGCCCAGCGAACCGATCTGCAGGATGCCCAGGCCTTGCTCCTGGATCAGCGCATCCACGTCCTGGGGCGAAATGGTGTCCGCTACCTGCACATCGCCGGAGCGCAGGTTGGCCGCGCGGATGTTGGCGTCCGTCATGATGCGGTAGGTGATGGTGTCCAGATGGACGGCGCCGGCGTCGTAATACAGCGGGTCCCGTTCCACCGAAATGGATGTCTGGGGAACCCGCTCCTTGAACTTGAAGGGGCCCACACAGACCGGATGGTCGCCAAAGGCGTTCCCGGCCTGTTCCAGGGCGGTGGGTGAGAGCATCATCCCGGCACGGTCTGCCAGGGCCGCCGTCAGCGGTGCGAAGGGAGTTTCGTAGCTGATTTCCAGCAGGAACTCATCCGCGGCATCAATGCTGCTGATCGGACCCAGCTCGCCCTTTCGGGTGGAGCCCTCCAGGCTGAGGTGCCGTTCCAAAGTTGTCTTCGCGGCCTCGGCGTTGAAGGGGCTTCCGTCTGCAAAGACAGCATCCGTGCGCAGCGGGATGCGCACGGTCAGTCCGTCGGCGGAGATTTCCGGAAGCTCGGTTGCCAACTGCGGCGCCAGCTGGCCTTCCGCGTCAATGTCATAGAGCTTCTGGCACATGGTCTGCATGACATAGCGCGTGTAAAGCGAGGACGAGGTGGTGGGGTCCAGGCGGTCGGGCTCAGCGGAGAGGGCCATGACCAGGTCCCCGCCTTCAATGACCGTTTTCCCGTCCAGCTCCGCGGCAGGAACATCCTGGCGCTCCGGAGCGGGTTCGAGGGCCTGGATCGGGGCGCAGGAGGTCAGCAGCAGCAGTGCGGCACAGCCGGCGGCAGCTGCCGTCATTGCCGGCAGACCCCGGCCCGGCGGTCGATGTACGGTACGAAAAGATGCCATGGGGATCCTTGAATCTCTTGGGTCCGGCTTTTGAATACAATCGAAGCTACACCTATAAGTTCGTATACAGTTGCCTTGATCACACTTTATTAAGCAGAAATTTTTCCAAGGAGTTGCCCAGCGTGAAGCGTTTGAATGCGGTGCCCACCGAGCGGGTCCATCTCTGGCTGATGCTGGCGCTGACCTTCTCCACCGGGGTGGTGGACGCCGTCGGCTATCTGGGTTTGGACCGGGTGTTCACCGGCAACATGACGGGAAACGTCGTACTTCTGGGCATGGCCTTTGCCGGCGGTGCGGACCTGCCGATCCTGCGGCCCGCGCTGGCTTTGGTGTTTTTCATGCTCGGCGCAGCCCTGGCGGGACGAATGCTGCGCAAGGGTCCGGAAGGCTGGTCCTGGCGGACCTCCACTGCCCTGACCCTCGTTGCCGCCGGGCTCAGCGCACTTGCAGTTTTTGTTGCGGTGGCGGATGTCCAGGGCAATGAACACCTGGGCAGCTTCACAACGTCCACCATGGCTGCGGTCATGGGCGTGCAGGCGGCAACGGCGAAGCGGCTGAAGGTTGCCGAAATCACCACAGTGGTGGTCACCTCCACCATCACCGGGCTGGCATCCGATTCAAAGTTGGCCGGCGGCAGCAGCCAATACTGGCAGCGGCGGGCATTGGCCGTGGCGCTGATCCTGCTCGGCGCGCTTGCGGGTGCGGCGGCCCTGAAGGTCGACCTGTGGCTGGGCCTGGCGCTGTCGGCCGTCATTTCCATCGCCGTGGCCGCGCTGGGCTATGTGCGCCACCACCGCGAGCGCCGTACCGACGCCGATACGGAACCTGCGGCGTCGTAGGGCCGGTGGTCCCGGTCCGGAACCATGTCCTAAAGTAGGTCCATGCCCACTCAGGATGCTGCCGACTGGAGCCCGGTCCATACCGACCGGCTGATACTGCGGCGACCCGTTGGCGCCGATGAAAATGCCGCCCTGGATCTGCACACCGATCCCCGGACCAATGTGCACCATCCCGCTCCGAGTACGGTCACCCGTGCCTCCTCTGCGCGGATTTTTCATGAGATAGGGCTGCACTGGTACCGCCACGGCTTTGGCGTATGGGCAGTGTCCACCCAGGATGATCCCCAGACCCTGATTGGGTTCACCGGGCTGTCCCACCGGCTGGTGCATGCCCGGCCGGCCCTGAACCTCTACTACCGCTATGTGCCCGAGGCCTGGGGCCGCGGCTATGCCAAGGAGGGCGCCCGCGAGGCCGTCCGGCTGGCAGACAAGCTGCTTCCCGGTTTGCCGGTGGTTGCCTATACCACCCTGGACAACCTCGGTTCGCAGCACACTGCCCTCGCCGCAGGGCTGACCCGCCGCGAGGACCTTGATGTGGACCGCGGCGCGTACCTCGACGTCTATCTGGCCCGAGGCTGGTACACCGACCCCAAGTAACCTCGACGCCCGGTCTCGCCTCGACCCAAGACAGGGGGCCGCCCCGCGGGGGATTCCCCCGCAGTCCGCGCCAAAGCACCCGGGCAGTCTTAGCCTTGGGATGGGGCCTTCACTGTGTCTTTCGCTCAGCCTGCGTACCGGAGGCGCCGCCCTGGCCGTGTTTTTCCGTTGGCGCCGCCGTCCGGCGCGACCCGGAGGTTTCCATGGACAGCTATACCCCCGCCACCGACGCAGTAGCCAACAGCCTCACCTGGTCCGCACTGCTGGCACTGGTTCCCCTACTCGTTTTTTCCTCCTGCTGGCCTTCGCCAAAACCAAGGCCTACGTTGCCGGCGCCTGGGCCCTGCTGGCGGCACTGGTGATTGCCGTCCTGGGCTTCAAAATGCCACTCGGCCTCGCTCTGCTCTCCGGCACCCAGGGCGCGGCGTTCGGCTTGTTTCCGGTGGTCTGGATCATCATCATGGCTGTCTGGCTGTATCAGGTCACCGTCCTGAGCGGCCGGTTCGAGGACCTGCGCCGCGTGTTCGACGCCGTGGGCGGCGGCGATCTGCGTGTCCAGGCCATCCTCGTGGCCTTCTGCTTCGGCGGGCTCCTGGAGGCGCTGGCTGGTTTTGGCGCCCCTGTGGCGATTACCGTCACCATGCTGCTGGCTTTGGGCATAGCGCCCATCCGCGCCGCTGCCGCCGTTCTGGTGGCCAACACCGCCCCCGTGGCTTTTGGTGCGCTGGCCATTCCCATTACGACGGCGGCGAACCTCACCAACTATCCGGGCGAAGAGATTGCTGCCGTGGTGGGACGTCAGACCCCGCTGCTGGCGTTCTTCATTCCGCTGGTGCTGCTGTTCATCCTGGACGGGCGCAAAGGGCTGCGGGACTGCTGGCCGGTGGCGCTGGTAACCGGCGTCGTCTTCTCCATAGTGCAGTTCCTGTGCTCCAACTACTTTTCCTATGAACTCACGGACATCGTCGCCTCCCTGATGGCTATGGTGGCCGCCGTGGGGTTCCTGCGGATCTGGCATCCGCGCAACGGAGAAGAGGCCGACGCGCGGATGGCCAGCGAGCTGGCCGCGGCCCGTGCCTCAGGCTGGACCCCCTCCGGAGATTCCGCGGACGTGGGCACGGCCGCCAGCGACACCTCAGCGGACCGGCTCACTCCGGGCCGGGCCTGGATGGCACTCTTTCCGTACGTGCTGGTGATCGTGATCTTCGGCATCGTAAACCTGTGGACCTGGGGCATTAACATTCCCGAGGCGCTGGAGAAGACCGTCATCGAGATTCCCTGGCCGGTGCTGCATGAGAGACTGCTGGACGCCAACGGGCAGCACCAGTCTTCCACGGTTTACAGTTTCGAGTGGCTGATCAGCCCGGGCACTCTGCTGCTTATCAGCGGATTAATTGAGGCGGTGGTCTATTCCAGGTTCAACGACGGCGGCCGGTATCCGCTGAGCATCAGCAACGCTGTGAAGGAAATTGGCCGCACGGCGGTCCGGCTTCGGTCTGCGGCACTGACCATCCTTGCAGTGCTGGCCCTGGCCTATGTCATGAATTTCTCCGGTCAGACCATCTCGATTGGCACCTGGCTGGCCGGCACCGGCGCGTTCTTTGCCTTCCTCTCCCCCGTGCTGGGCTGGATCGGCACCGCCGTGACCGGTTCCGACACTTCCGCCAACGCCCTCTTCGCCAAACTGCAGCAGACCGCCGGCATTCAGGCCGGCATCGATCCGCAGCTGATGGTCGCCGCGAACACCGGCGGCGGTGTGATGGGCAAGCTGATCAGCCCGCAGAACCTGGCGATCGGAGCCGCCGCCGTCAACATGAGCGGGCAGGAGTCAGTGCTCTTCCGAAAGGTGCTGGGCTGGAGTGTGGGACTGCTGCTGGCCCTGTGCTGCATCGTGTTCCTGCAGTCCACACCGGTGCTGGAGTGGATGCTGCCCTAGCCCCTCCCTCCGCCGTCCCGCCCCTCCATCAGCAACAGCTCCGCATCTAGGTGGGTGCATGCACCGTCTCCCCCGCGTCGCGGCAGCCGCAGCCGCCGCAGCTGCCGCCGTCGTCGTCGTTGCCGCCTGTTCTCGCCTCAGTCCCTGGCCTTCAGCGCTGCTGATCCGCGCCGTGTTCCACCGCGGCGCCCGGCAGCTGGCCACCGTCATGGCGCTGCATGTGCCTGCCGGCGGAGTGGCCCAGCACCGGGGTCTGCAGTTTCCGGCCGGAAGCCTGGATCTCTTTGTGCCCACGGAGGCGCCCGCTCCGGCACCTCTGGTGGTGTGGATCCACGGAGGGGCCTGGCTTTCGGGCAGCCGGTACGACGTCGAACCCTACCTGCGCATCCTGGCCGCCTCCGGGTATGCGGCCGCCGGCGTGAGCTACACCCGTTCCCCGCGGGCCGTCTATCCGCAGGCCCTTCAGGATGTGGCAGCCGCGCTGGCTTTCCTGCAGAAGGAGTCCGCGGACTTTGGCGCCGATCCCCGCCGGATCATCCTGGCCGGGGATTCCGCCGGCGCCCAGCTGGCGGCCCAGCTGGCGGTGCTCAGCACCAGCCCGGAGTATGCCCGGCGGACCGGCCTGCCGTCTCCGCTGAGCCGTCACGATCTCCGCGGCGTCATCCTGCACTGCGGGATCTACGACGTCGCGGCTCTGGCCTCGCTGCAGGGAATCCTTGGCTGGGGTTTCAAAACCGCGCTGTGGGCCTACTCCGGGAAACGGAAGTGGTCCCGTACAGCGGCCGGCCGGGACATCTCGGTGCTCAGCGACGTCACGGGCGACTTTCCGCCGGCATTCATTAGCGGCGGCAACGGAGACAATCTGACCGCCACCCAGTCCATTCCGCTGGCGGTGCGGCTCACACAGCTGCACACGGACGTCCGCACGCGGTTCTGGCCGCAGAACCACTACCCGCCCCTGCCGCATGAATATCAGTTCCATTTGAACCGTTCAGAAGCGCGGCAGACCCTGACGGAAACTCTGGCCTTCCTGCAGGCAGTGTGTCCCCTTGACGCAGCACCGAAAACCACCTGAGCCAAATCCGCTTCCTCCGCTTCCTCCGCTTCTCCCGCTTCCCCCGCCGAGTGTCGCCTTCACGCCGGAAAGCTCCGCCGAGTGTCGCCTTCACGCCGGAAAGCGCGCGGCAGAGTCATATGGTCAGTGCAACGCTCTGAAACTACAGGAGCGATGCGATGCCCAGCGGCTACCCCTTTACCCAGGACTTCAAGGACCAGTA